>JASJBO010000458.1 GCA_030066475.1 Myxococcota bacterium | reverse complement strand
AGTTCACCAAGACGAGCCCGCGCCGGCATCGAGCTGGCCCGCAGGGGGAAGCCGCAAGCGGAGGCGAAGCCGGAGCGCGCAGCGAGCCGCAGGCGAGCGGAGTCCCCTAAGGCCGGAACTCGTCCGCCTCGTCCGCCACCACCACGCGCCCCTCGAAGATCGCCTCGATGGGCTCCGTATACTGCGAGTCGGCGAGCGGCGGGGGACGCAGCCGCGTCAGCACGAGGGCCAGGACCCCGGCGCGGTCCGCGATCCGGCCCACCTCGAGCAGGCCCCGGTGCAGCGCGGCCTCGCGTCGCAGCCGGTCGGGATCCGGGGCGCCGGCCTCGATGGCGAGATCGACCGACTCGCTGTGGAACCCCTCGGCCGCGAGCACCCACGCGCCCTCGGCGAAGCGCGCCAGGCGGTCGGGGTCGGGCCCGCTCCCCGACACCACGATCGAGCGTCCGCCGGCTTCGAAGCGATAGGCGAGCTGGGGCAGCGGCTCGGCGCCGACGTCGCCCGCCTGCACCGAGAGCCCGTCGCGGGTCTCGGACCAGCCGTCTGCGACCTCGACCACCTCGATCCGACCTCCCGCCGCCGGCAGGCCGATGCCATCGCGCCAGGCTGCCGCGCCCGACTGGTGTGCGCGCTGCAGGGCCTCGGCCAGCGCCCGCGTTCCCGTGGGTCCCACCAGCCGCAAGGGCTGCTCGCGGGGCGCCAGCCAGCCGGTGAACAGCAGATCGTCGAGCCCGAGGGTGTTCTCGGGGAGCAGGCTCGTCAGCAGCACCGCCTCGGGCTGCGAGACGGGGATCTCCGCGTAGCGCAGGGCCTCCGCGACCCCGCGTCCCGCGTCGACCACGATCACGCGCGGGCCGAAGCCGATTGCGCTCGCCGGGCCGAGGCGACGCGGGTTCTCGTACGCGGTGCCGGTGCCGGCGGTGATCAGCGTCAGCGTCTCGAACGCGCGGTCCTCGAGATAGGCGATGCCGGCCGCCTTCTCGCGGTAGTCCCAGAGCCGGCAGGTCACCAGCCAGCTCGCCACCACCGTGGCGAGGCCCAGCACGAGGAGCAGCACGCGGCCCATCACGGCGCGGTGTCCTCCGCGGGCTCGACGTAGCCGAGGGCGCGGAGCCGGTCGAGCGTCTCGTCGCTCAGCGGCTCGGGCTCGCGCTCCGGCGGCATCGCGCTCCGGTGCGCGTCGAGCAGCGCTCGCAGCTCGGCGCTGCGCTGCGGCTCGCGGCCGGCCCGGTTGTCGAGCTCTCCGGGGTCGGCGGCGAGATCGAACAGCGCATCGGGGTCGTCGGTCGCGTGGATGTACTTCCAGTCTCCGCGGCGCACCGACTCGTGCAGGCCCTTGCCCCAGCGCGTCGACTCGGACACGAGCCGGCGGTGGCCGAACACGGGACGCGCCTCGGGCTCGGTGCCGGCGCGCGCCGCGGCGGCGAGCGAGCGGCCGTCGCTCTGCGGCAGGGGTGGCAGCCCGGCGAGATCGAGCAGGGTCGGCGCCAGGTCGACCAGTCCCACCGGGGTGCGCAGCCGGACCCCGGGCGGCAGCACCCCCGGGAAGTGCAGCAGGAGCGGGACCCGGATCTGCTCGTCATAGAGGGTCACCGCGTGCTCCAGCCAGTGGTGCTGGCCCAGCCCCTCGCCGTGGTCGGCGGTCACGGCGATCAGCGCGGGGTGCTCGGTGCCCCGCACCAGGTCCTCCAGCAGCAGGGCGAGGGCGGCGTCGGCATACATCACCTCCGCGTGGTACTCGCGCACCAGCTGCTCGAGCTCCTCGCGCGGTACACCGTCGAGCGAGCGCCCGTCGACGTCGATCGCGACATCGCGCACGACGTCGCGGTAGGCGGACGGCGCGCCGTAGGGGGTGTGCGGGTCGAAGTAGTGCACGAACAGGAAGAAGGGCTCGGGCGCGCTGGCCAGCCACTTCCGCGCGGCGATCGTGGTATGGCCCGCGCGCCGGTCGAAGCCCGCGTGCTGGTCCTCGTCCCAGAATGCGCCCTCGTAGGACGGCTTGCGGATGGTGGCCTGCCGACGCGGGAGCTCGGCGTCGTAGGCCTCGAAGCCCTGGTTCCAGCCGAAGCGCGGATCGAGCACGAAGCTCGATACGAAGCCGGCCGTCGCATAGCCGGCCGCCCAGAAGGCCTCGGCGAGCGTCTGGATGACCTGGGGCAGCGGCTCGCCGTTGCGCACCACGCCGTGGCGGCGCACCTCCTGGCCCGTGAGGATCGTGGCGTGGCTCGGCGCGGTCGACGGGCTCGGGGCGAAGGCGGCCTCGAACAGCACTCCCTCGCGAGCGAGCAGGTCGAGTGCCGGGGTCGGCACCGGCCCGCCGTACGGACCGGTTGCGTCGGCGCGCAGCGTGTCCACGACCACCAGCACCACGTTGGGCGGCGGCTCCGGGGCACAGGCCGCGGCGGCAAGAGTCGCCAGCAGCAGGGCGGGGTGGAATCGGCTCAATCGAAGACGACCGTCTTGTTGCCGTAGACCAGGATGCGGTCTTCCAGGTGCCAGCGCACGGCCCGGGCCAGCACGACCTTCTCCAGGTCGCGCCCCTTGCGGATCAGGTCGGCGACGGAGTCGCGATGCGAGCAGCGCGAGACGTCCTGCTCGATGATCGGTCCCTCGTCGAGGTCGCTGGTCGCGTAGTGTGCGGTGGCGCCGATCAGCTTGACGCCGCGCTGGTATGCCTGGTGGTAGGGCTTGCCTCCAATGAAGGCCGGCAGGAACGAGTGGTGGATGTTGATGATGCGCCCCGGCAGCTGCTCGACGAACTCGCCGCTCAGCACCTGCATGTAGCGGGCGAGCACCACGAGGTCGACGCCCTGCTCCTCGAGGAGGGCGAGCTCGCGCTGCTCCTGCTCCCGCTTGGTGTCCCGGGTGATGGAGAACACGTGGTAGGGCACCCCGAACTGGTCCGCGATCGGCTTCGAATCGGGGTGGTTGCTCACGATCAGCGCGACGTCACAGGACAGCTCGCCCGCCCGGTGGCGCAACAGCAGGTCGTAGAGGCAGTGGTCGTACTTCGAGACGAACAGCGCCAGTCGCTTGCGCGGCTGTCCGTCCGCCAGGCGCCAGGTCATCCCGAAGCGCTCGGCGACCTCGCCCACCGCGCGCTCGAGCGTGGTTCGGTCGGTGTGGATCCCGGAGAGGTCGACGCGGATGCGCTGGAAGAACTGGCCGGCCACCGGATCGGTGTGCTGGTCGGCGTCGAGGATGTTGGCCCCGTGGCCGTAGAGCAGCTGGGCCAACGCCGCGACGATCCCGCGGCGGTCGGGACAGCAGACCAGCAGCGTGGCGACCTGTTCGGGGTCCGGCACCGGCATGGCCGCCCAGTCTAGCCCGTCCCGACCCCGGGATCCGGGCCGATGTGCTTGATTCCAAAGAGAAAAACAGCCCGGTCGCGGGCCGACCGGGCGGCCCGGGCTTCGGCCATCGGCACGGCGTGCCGATCTGATATGCTCGACCACATAGGGGGTCTAACTCATCCCCGAGTTCCGCCGGAGCGCGGAGCGACCCGGGGCGGCGGGATACGGCGCTCGACGACCATCGGGGCGCGAGGTCTGGGCCTCGCAGCTTGATTCCTACGCCGGGATGGGAGGTGATTCGGTGGGAAAATGTAAGTGCGCTACGGCGAGTGAGGTGGCGGCGTCCTGACGCCACGCCGAATCGCTGAGAGAATCTCGGTGTAGCAGGGGACGCAGGTTCCCAGCGCCACCGCCCCGGGAGCGCGGACGCCGTAGCCGCACCTGGTCTTGGACCGCTCTCGGGGTTTTCTTTGCCCGGCTCCCGCTTTGCCATACCCTGCGCCCGCATGGCAGTGCACCTCGACCCGCTCTCTCCCCTGGCGCTCGCCGAGCGCACCCTGCGCGTGTTCCCGGACAAGACGGCGGTCGTCTACGGCGACCAACGCTGGACCTGGGCCGAGTTCGGCAGCGAGGTCGGCCGCCTGGCCGGAGCGCTGCGGCGCGCGGGCGTGGAGCCCGGCGACCGGGTGGCGTTCCTGGCTCCCAACGTGCCCGCGCTGCTGGCCGCCCACCTCGCGGTGCTCCAGATCCACGCGGCCCTGGTCGCCATCAACACCCGGCTCCAGGCCCCCGAGGTCGGCTACATCCTGAACCACTCGGGTGCCAGGGTGGTGCTGGTCGACCCCGAGCTGGCTCCCGTGGTCGCGGCGATCCCCCACGCCCTCGATGCGGGCCCGCGCTTCGTGAACGTCGAGGACCCCGTGGCGGGCTTCACCGACACGCCGCTCGACGGGCCGAGCTATGCCGAGTTCGTCGACGGCGCCGAGGTGCTGCCGGTGCGCAACGACGTGGACGACGAGGAGCGCATCACCTCGATCAACTACACCTCGGGCACCACGGGCCGGCCCAAGGGCGTGATGTACACCCATCGAGGCGCCGCGCTCAACGCGCTCGGCGAGATCGTGGTGCACGGCCTCGAGCGCGACTCGGTGTTTCTCTGGACCCTCCCGCTGTTCCACTGCAACGGCTGGTGCTTCCCGTGGGCGGTGACGGCGGCGGGCGGGACGCACGTGATGCTGCGCGGAGTGGACCCGGCGGAGATCCTGCGGCTGATCCCCGCGCACGGCGTGACCCACTTCAACGGCGCGCCCACCGTGCTGCTGATGCTGGCCGAGGCGCCCGAGGCGAGCGGCGTCCGCTTCGACCCGCCAGTGCGCGTCGCCACCGGCGGCGCGCCCCCGTCGCCGACCCTGCTGGCTCGCATGGAGGAGCTGGGGGTGCGCGTGTGCCACCTGTACGGGCTCACCGAGACCTACGGCCCGCACGTCTACTGCCAGCTCCAGCCCGGCTGGGAGGCGCTCGACAGCGAGGCGCGCGCGCGCGTGCTGGCGCGGCAGGGCGTGCCCTACCACACCGCCACGCACCTGCGCGTGGTCGATGACCGGATGCAGGACGTGCCCGCCGACGCCGAGACGATGGGCGAGGTGGTGATGCGCGGCAACAACGTGATGAAGGGCTACTTCGAGGATGCCGAGGCGACCGCGGAGGCGTTCCGCGGCGGCTGGTTCCACTCGGGCGACATCGGCGTCGTCCACCCGGACGGCTACATCGAGCTGCGCGACCGGAAGAAGGACATCATCATCAGCGGCGGCGAGAACATCTCGACGATCGAGGTGGAGCACACGCTGGTGAAGCACCCG
>JASJBO010000078.1 GCA_030066475.1 Myxococcota bacterium | reverse complement strand
TCCTCCTGCGCAAGGCGCGGATCGACCGCTGGCAGGCGCGAGGGTCGCGCCTCCCCCTGCGCCGCAGAGGGATGGCGACTGGTATGTCGCTTGCTGCGCAGAGATCTCCGGTGCCAACGCACAGGGCCGCACGAAGGACGAAGCTCGCGAGAGCCTCGTCGAGGCGATCTCCCTGATCCTCACCGACCGGCGCGAAGAGGCGTTCCGCCAGAGGTCCCCGGACGCGGAGAGCGAGACAGTCACCGTTGAGGGAGCCGAGGCGCTCTCCTGAAGGCCCGCTGGCGTCAGCGCCCCTTGTGTGTTCTCACGGTCCGGCCTCTCTTCCGCGCACTCCGACCCACCTGCGTACCGTGGGGCGCGCGAGCCTCGACAGCATTGTGCCTGACCACGGGATCCCGCACGCTCGCCGCCGCCGTGAGGGTCCTGCTCTCTTTCGCGATCGCCCTGCCCTGCTCGCTTCGAGCCTGCTTCCGTCGCCAGAGGGAGCAGGCTCTCGTCGAGCTTGCCCTTCGCCAGCAGCTCGCCGTCCTCGCCAACTCTTGGCAACGCGGGCACTTACACGCGAAAAAAATCGAACGAAATCAGCTAGATGGCGGGGCGGACGGGACTCGAACCTACAACCTCCGGCCGCAAAACCCCTCGGAAACGCAGGGGTTCAGGGGACTGAACCTTGTATCCCGTTGTATCCCAACTCCCTCCTTACCCTGAACGACTCGCAGTCCGCGAGGTTCGACGGGCGCCGGACGACGAAGTTCGACCCCGCCGGAATCGAGACCGGCTTGGCGGAATCGCGATCAGGACTGCTCGATGCGCTTCGTGAACTCTTCTCGCCACTCCGCCATGGGCCGGAACTCGGGCTCGGATTCGATCAGCTGGCGGGTGGCCTCCAGGATGTCCTCGTCGCTCTGGTCGAGATCGAAGCCCTGAGCGAACGGCTGCGCGACGTGGAACGGGGTGTCCACGAAGCACTCGACCCCATTGCCTTCGCAGTCGTTGAAGTAGAGCGACCAGGCGTTGCCGTGGCAGATCGGGAGGATGGGATCGACCCCCGCCGCCACGAGCCTCTCGCGCAGCACGCGCAGATCGTCGAGCGTGCCGGTCCGGAACGCGAGGTGATCGACCATCATGAAGGCCGCGTCGGGCGGCTCGAGACCGCCCACCATGGCGATCTGGTGGTGGGCGCTCGGGTCCTGGCTCAAGAAAGCGATCTCGGATCCGCCGGGAACCGGGCCGCGATTGGTGACGTGGAAGCCCAGAACCTCGCAATAGAACGCCGACAAGCGACCGAGATCGCGAGCCGCCAACGTGGTGTGACCCAGCGTGAGCCGGGGCATTGTCGTCGTGTCCGTCATGCTCGACCTCCTACCCCGAGTATGGCCGACATCACGGCTCGCAGCGCCTCCTTCGGGTCGTCGACCCGGTCGGGAGAGCGCCAGGCGACGATCCGGTCGGGTCGCACGAGGACGCAACCCCGGTCGCCGACCTCGCGGCGGCGGATCCAGTCGCCGTAGACGTCGTTGACGTCCAGCCCGAGCGAGACCTGCACTCCCGCGATCTCGACGCCGAGCTCGGCGGAGACCTTCGCGGCGGCGTCGAGCCACGGCTGTCCGCCGGCTCCCGTGACGAGGGTGAAGCGGTCGTAGGCGCAGAGGTCGAGGGTAGAGGCGTCCCGGTCACCGATCGCGAGCCAGGCATGGGGAATCGGGCTGCCGGGATGGGTGGACGGCTCGTAGTGGAGCACCGGATCGCGAGTCGGCTCGGGCGGGCGGGTCCCGTCGTCGACGACCGCTCGGGACCGATAGCGCTGGCCGAGCTCGACGCCGTGGGCGTTGAACTGGGCGTTCGTCACATCGAGTGCGGCGAGGAGCTCCGTCCGCTGCTGCTCCCCGTCGGGGCCGTAGAGGTCGGCGAGTCGAGCGTCGACCTCGTCCGGCGTCATGCCGGGCCGGAGCCCCAGCGCCGCGAGCCAGCCGGTCATCTCGCGCACGCTCTGGTTGGCCCGGTCGACGATCTGGCGACCGACCGGCTGGCGCTCGGCGTCGTAGGTGTCGAGCAGCCCATCGTCGGCCAGCCCCCGCACGACGAGCGCGAGCTTCCACGCCAGGTTGTAGGTGTCCTGCATCGAGGTGTTGCTGCCCAGCCCGTTCGCGGGCGGGTGCCGGTGGGCGGCATCGCCGGCGATGAACAGCCGACCGCGCCGGTAGCGCGATGCCACCACGTGGTTGAACTGCCAGGGGCTCACCTTCTTGATCTTGAACGCGACGTCGTCGTCTCCGATCGCGGCGCGCACGCTCTCGATCACCGCCGACTCGTCGAGCTCGTTGGGAGCCAGCTCGGGACGGAGGAAGATGGTGCTCCACTCGGTCCATGGCTCGACGCAGGTCCACACGCCCATCAGATCCTTGCTGCCCGGCGTGATGGTGAAGAACAGCGCGCCCGACCGATGCGCGGTGTAGCGGGCGAGATCGGCCTCGATCCAGACCGTGACGGCGTTGCCGAGCCCGGCCTGGCCTTCGAGCTCGAATCCCCCGTCGCGACCGACCACCGTGCGGGCGCCGTCACAACCGATCGCGTAGCGGGCGACCACCTCGAACTCGGAACCGCCGTCGCGAGGGCGCACCCGCGCGGTGACCTGCTCGTCGTCCTGCGCGACCGAGACCACCTCGCGATGCAGCCGGATGTCGGCTCCGAGCTCACGGGCCCGCTCGAGCAGGACCGGCTCGAGGATGTGCTGGGGGGCGTTGCACATCTCGCAGGGGCTGGCGGCGCGGTACTCGCCGATGCGGTCGTCTCCCGTCCCCCACGTCATCAGCCGCGAGAGCTCCCGACCGGCGAACGAGGTCGCGAAGACCTGCTTGCCCATGAGGTGGTGCGGAAGGGCCCGCGCTTGCACCCGGTCCTCGATCTCGAGATCGCGGAGGATCTCCACGGCCCGTTGGTTGGTGATGTGGGCACGCGGCGCGTTGGCGGTGCCATACTTCGTCAGCGTGAGCGCATCCACGCCCAACCGGGCGAGGAGCGCCGCCGCGGTCAACCCCGCCGGCCCCGCCCCGACCACCAGCACGGCGGTTCTGATCGTCTCCATCGCATCCTCCTGCATTCACTGTTCGAATGAATAACAAAGAATGCAACAACGCCATTGGCTTGTCAATTGAATAATTTGACTCCCACGCGAATCCAAACGATGCGGCGGATCCCGCCGCGGGATGCGCGACGAAATGGGGGTCCCCACCAGCCGCTTGCCGGCGCCAGCGAAGCGACGATCCGGTCGTCTCTCCGCTCCGCCCTTCTACGGCACCATCAATCGCGCCACGAAGTCGGCGTGCGTCTCGATGGCCTCATGGGTCTCGGGGTCGAGGCCCGTGAGCCGCCGGCACTCGGGTGCGACGGCGAAGATGAGCGAGGCCGCACCCGCGAGGACGTAGAAGGCGTGCGGCAGGAGGGTCTCGTCGACGCCGGCGGCTTCCATCAGACCGCGCGAGATCGCCTCGAAGCGCGGTCGCAGGTGGGCATCGACCAGCCAGTTCATGCGGTCGTCGGCGACCTTGCCTTCGTCCACCATGAGGTGGAAGAGCTCGGGGTGGGCCGCCGCGAACCGCACGTACTCGCGGATCCCCTCCCGTGCGCGCGCCCGCGGATCCGCGTGCTCGAGCGCGCCCTGGCGCGCGGCGAGCCGCTCGCCCAGCCCCTCGAAGATGCGGTCCGCAGCGGCACGCCACAGCTCCTCCTTGCTGCGGAAGTGGTAGGTGATGAGGCCCTGGTTGGTGCCGGCCCGGCGGGCGATGTCGCGAGTGCTCGCGCCGAGGAAGCCCTTCTCGGCAAAGGCCTCGACGGCCGCCTCCAGGATGCGCTCCCGGGTGCCTTCCCGCTGTCGCTGCCGCGCGGTCGTGGGGCCTGCCGCCATTCCACGATCTTATTCACTTGACAAAGGCAAGGCAACCACTAGGCTTTTCGTTGTTCGAATGAACAGTGAAATTGGCTCGCCCCCCAGGAGCGAGTGACCGCTCCCCGACTCTCCCAGGAGGAAGAACATGCCCCTGACCCAATACGTCTCCACACCCACGTTCGAGGAATACAGGGAACGCTTCAAGGAGCACTTCGTGATGGAGCGGCGCGACGGGATCATCGAGCTGCGCATGCACACGCTAGGCGGCGACGTGCAGTGGAACTTCGAGCTCCACCGCGCCATCTGGCAGGCCTTCCAGACCGTCGGTGCCGACCCCGAGAACCGGGTGATGATCCTCACCACCACGGGCGACACCTGGATCGCGAATATCGACGACTCCAGCTTCTCCAAGGAGGAGGATGACCGGCCCTACTACAGCTACGAGCACATGTACTACGACGGGCGTCGGATGCTGATCAGCCTGATCAACGACGTGGAGATCCCGACGATCGGCGTGATCCCGGGCCCGGGCGGGCACACGGAGTTGGCCCTCATGTGTGACATCACGATCTGCTCGGACAACGCGATGATCGTGGACCCGCACCTCGACCTCGGTCTCGTGCCCGGCGACGGCATCCACAGCGCCTTCATCGAGATCCTGGGCATCAAACGGGCGGCGTACGCGCTGCTGACCTGCGACATCATGGACGCCCAGAAGTGCCTGGAGTTCGGGCTCGTGAACGAGGTGGTGCCGCGCGAGAAGCTCCACGCCCGTGCCTGGGAGATCGCCGAGCGCATCAACGCCCGCAAGCGCACCACGCTGCGCATGACGGTCCCCGTGATCCGGCGCCCCTGGAAGCAGCGCATCGCCGACGACCTGGACGGCGCCTTCGCGATGGAGATGCACGCGTACCTGTGCGACCGCCCCGAGCATCGGGACGAGATCGGAAGGACCACCGGTGCGAGGATGTCCGGATTGGACGAGGCCGATCGCAAGAAGGGCGTCCGGACCCGCCAGGAGGAGGAAGCCGGTTGATCGAGCTCTACCACTTCGGCTTCTCCACGTGCTCCCAGAAGGTGCGGCTCGCACTCGCGGAGAAGGGCATCGAGTTCGCGTCCCACGAGGTCAACCTGATGGCGGGCGAGCAGCACGCCCCGGAGTACGTGAGGCTGAAGCCGAAGCATGTCGTGCCGACCCTCGTGCACGACGGGCGCGTCTTCGTCGAGTCCTCGCTGATCGTCGAGTACCTCGACGACGCCTTCCCCGAGCCGCCGATGCGGCCCGCCGACGCGGTCGGGCGCTATCGCGTGGACTCCTGGCTCCTGCACCTCGACGAGGCGCTACACCCGGCGGCGCCGATCGTCACCTTCGCGCTCGGTCCGCGCAATGCGTTGCTGCAACAGCCGAAGGAGTCGCGGGAGGCGAACATCGACGCGATCGCGGATCCGCTGCAACGCGCCACGCGGCGCAGCGTCCTCGATCACGGCGTCCGGGCGCCCGAGTTCGCAGGGGCGCTCCGCGTGTTCCTCGACACCCTCGACCGCATGGAGTCGGAGCTGGAGGGGCGCTCGTGGCTCTCCGGCCCGATGTTCGGGCTCGCGGACGCCTCGCTGCTGCCTGACGTGCTGCGGCTCGAGCACCTGGCGCTGGATCCCCTGCTCGATGCCTCCGCGCTGTGCGTACTCAATATCGGATCCGCCGTCCCCGCAGCTGCTGACTCGTATTGCGAACCGTATCGCACGTGTTGCCACCTCAGGTAATCTGGTGGGGATGCGCGGCATCGTGCCGGCTCCTGCCGTCGTGCTGGCCCTACTCTCATTCGTGGCCGCGCTCCTTCGGTCGATCCCCGCTTGCTTCCGCACCCGGAGCGAGCAAGCCCTCGTCGAGCTGGCTCTCCGTCAACAGCTCGCCGCTTACGCCCACGCTGGGCGCCGACCTCGTCTCAACGCTGTAGATCGCGCCTTCTGGATCGCGCTCCGTCAGCTCTGGCCTCGGTGGCGGGACGTGTTGGTCGTTGCCCAGCCAGAGACGGTGGTTCGTTGGCACCGCAAGGGCTTCCGGCTCTACTGGCGCTCCATCTCCCGCCGTGGCGCCGGGCGGCCACGCATCCCCAAGGAGGTGCAGGGACTCATCCAGCGGATGGCACTCGAGAACCCCTGGGGTGCGCGAGAGATCCACGGTGAGCTCTCGAAGCTCGGCGTCGCGGTCAGCCTGGCCACGGTCTTGCGCTACCTCCCGAGACGCCCTCCGAATCCAGCCCGACGCCAGATCCCACCGCTGCGTGGGTGATTCAGCAGCTGCGCGAGGCGTTCCCATCCGACGCCGCCCTACCCTCTACGATCGCGACTCGATCTTCTCCGCGGAGGTCACGGTCGCGATTCGGAACCTCGGGATCGAACCGGTACGAACCGCGTACCGCTGCCCCTGGCACAACCCGTTTGCCGAGAGGTGGATCGGGAGCTGCCGCCACGAGCTGCTCGATCACGTCATCGTCCTTGGCGAACGGCACCTTCGGCGGCTCCTTTCCGAATATGTCGCCTACTAGTACGGCGAGCGGGTCCACACGAGCCTGGGGGACTCGCCCCACGGGCGCCCGGCGGAGACCCGGCCCGAGGCAACGGGCAACGTGGTTGCTCTCACTCGCGTGGGCGGCCTCCAACACCGCTATGCCTGGCGCGAGGCCGCTTGAACCCGAATCACAGGCCTCACCTTCGGAGTCAGAGCGCGCCGGATGGATATCGAGGACAGACAGGCAGAGCCCTACGAGATCATCCGGGCGCCCCGGGTGCGGGTCCGATAGGATCGGACGCGGGGCCCGGGAGGTTCGTCCAGAACGCATGCGCCATTCCGCCCGCCGCGCGGCACGTCGCGCACTGATCGCCCTCGGGATCTCGATGCGCGCGGCGGGCGCCGAGGGATTCGACGAGCTCTTCGCGACGTCTGCGTTCCCGCGCGTCGCGTTCGACGGATCCTCCGTCGGAATCCTCATCGATCGCGGCTTCTTCGACTCGAACGTGTCGCTCCTCATCGTGCCCCGCGCGGGCGACCCCGAGTCGGCCTGGTCTCCCCCCAGGCTGGAGTTCTTCGGAGCCGCGTTCGCGGACGGTGCGTGGGTCCATGCGCTCGCGCCTTTCAACCCGTTTCGGCCCAACGATCCGCTGCCCTCGTTCGAGATCTGGCGGTCGGACGGATCCGTGCACGAGCTGCTGGCCGACTCGAGCACGGAGCTGGAAGACGGCACGAGCCTCCCTGGTCCGCTGCAGGCGTCGCCCCTGTTCGTGTGGGATGGCTGGCTCCTGTACCGCGCCAGCTCTGCCCTGGTCGCGCGCAGGCCCGATGGCGGGTTCGACGCGATCGATGTGCCGGGCGAGGAGCAGCTTCCGTACGGCCCCTCGCTCGGCACCGAGGCCGTGGTGTACTTCCTCCTCGAGTTCCGCGCGGGCGGCATCGAGTGGTCCCTGGTCCGGAGCGCAATCGGTCCCGCCGGTCTCGGTCCGCCCCAGGTCTGGGCCACGTCGCAGGACTCCGCCGACCTCGGCGACCTGTTGATTCCGATCTTCTCGTTCGACCTTGGGGCCGGACTCCAGATCGATCGATCCAGGGCCGACGCAGCCTGCTTCATGGGCCGCACCGAAGTGCCGCCCGAAGGACTCGCCGCCACCGCCGTCTACCGAGCGAGCGCCGACGGCCTCGAACGCGTCGCCGACACCGACACCGCGATCCCGTACGGACACGGAACGTTCACGGAGTTCGGATGGGAGTGCGCGATCGACCGGGGCACGATCGCCTTCGTCGGTCGCGGCGAGCGGGGCCAGGAAGGCGTCTACGTGCAGGCGGCCGGCGGAGCCCTCGACAAGCTCGTCGATCGCGACGACGCGATCGACGAGGTCCAGATCGAGCAGTTCGACGTGAGGGGGCAGGGCCTGTTGGACGGCGAACTCGTCTTCGCCGCCCGTCACGTCGACGCGAGCTCGGCGCGGTGGAAGGTGTGGATCACCGCGCTGCCGGAGCCTGACGTTGGGTGGTGCGGATCGATCGCCTGGCTGGCGCTCGCCGTCCTCGCGCGCGTCCGGGCGCTCGGCGCCTGCGCGGGACGCAGACGGAGGTCCGGATCGAGCAGCTGACCGCCGAGCGGGTCCGTATCCGTCTCGGAGACTCCCCGAGGGTCGGCGAATCGAGCGCCGTCCCTCGCGGCGCGCCCAAGTGATCGCGCTGCCTGGCGTCGGCGGCCTTCACCATCGCTACGTCTGGCGCGAGGCCGCTTGAACCCGTACCGCGAGCCCCGCCTTGGGAATCGGAGCGCGTCGGATGGATAATGAGGACAGACAGCCTGTTGTGACCCCGTTGTGACCGACCCCGCTCGCCGACGAACCCCGCTCGCCGCGCTCGCCAGCTGGATCGACCGGAACCTCCTCGAGCTCGGACGCGAGATGCGGCTCTCGTACCTGCCGCCGCTCATGGTCTACGTGGCGGCCGGGATCTCGGGCCTCACCGCGATCGTCGGCACCTTCTTCGTGAAGGACTACCTCGGGCTCTCCGCCGAGTTCCTGGCGGCTCTCGGCTTCTGGGCCGGGCTGCCCTGGGTGCTCAAGATGCCGGTCGGCCACCTGGTCGACCTGATCTGGAGCCACAAGGCCGGGCTCGTCTATCTGGGCGCGATGCTGATCGCGGCGAGTCTCCTGATCATGGTGGGCCTGCTGAGCTCGCCGGACGCGATGCGCCAGGTGATGCCGGCGGAGGCGTGGTACGTCCTCTCGGCGCTGCTCGCCCCGACCGGCTTCGTGCTCCAGGACGTGGTCGCCGACGCGATGACCGTGGAAGCGGTGCCGCGCTTCGACGCCTCGGGAGTCCCGATCGAGCCCGAGACGCAGAAGCTCATGCACACCACGATGCAGACCCTCGGTCGCGTCGCCATCATCGGAGGCGGTGTACTGGTGGCGGCGGCCAACGTCTATCTCCTCGGGGACGCCGACCGGCTCCCGGAGCAGGAGCGGGTCGACCTCTATCGGCTGGTCTACCAGCTCGCCCTCCTGATCCCGGCCTGCTCGGTGTTGGGCGTGCTGCTGGCCGGGGCGATCCGGCGCCGCGACCGGCGGCGCCTCATCGAGAGCGGGGTCGATCCCGAACGCGCCGACGCGATGCTCGCGGTGCAATCCGAGCGCCCCACGATCAACTTCTGGATCCTCGGCGGCGGCCTGGCCTTTGCGGCCATCTCCCTCGCGGTGGGGCTCGGCGAGGTACCCGCGGCGCAGGAGATCGTCTTCTGCGCGTCGCTCGGAATCGTGGTCTTCCTGATGTGGCGGCTGGTGGGCGAGCTCGACGACCAGGCACGCAACACACTGGTCGGAACCGCCGTGGTGATCTTCGTCTTTCGCGCGCTCCCCGGACCCGGCGCCGGCTCCACCTGGTGGATGATCGATGATCTGGGCTTCGATCAGCAGTTCCTGGCGACGCTCTCGCTGATCGCCTCGACACTCACGCTGGCCGGTCTCTTCGTCTTCCGCCGCTTCATGGCCGAGCGCTCGATCGTCTTCGTGGTGGGGACGCTCACGGTGGCCGGAACGATCCTCGCGCTGCCGATCGTGGGCATGTACTACGGCCTCCACGAGTGGACCGCCGCTCGCACCGGCGGCGTGGTGGATGCGCGCTTCATCGCGTTGGTGGATACCGCCCTCGAATCTCCGCTCGGCCAGATCGCCATGGTCCCGATGCTCGCCTGGATCGCGCGCTCGGCGCCGAGCCGTCTCAAGGCCACCTACTTCGCGGTGATGGCCTCGTTCACGAATCTGGCGCTCTCCGCCTCGCAGCTCGGCACCAAGTACCTGAATCAGCTCTTCCTGGTGACCCGGGAGGTGCGCGACCCGGACGGGGTCGTGAAGATTCCGGCCGACTACAGCGAGCTCGGCGTGCTGCTCGTCACCACCACGAGCCTGGGCTTCGTGCTCCCATTCGCGGCGATCCTGCTGGTCCGCGCGCGCCGGCTGCGCAGCGCCTGACTCGCAGCAGCCGCACGGAATGGAACCCCGGGGCCACGTCCCACGTCCCCTGCACGGGGCACGGCTCGATCAGAACGCGGAACCCCGGTGACCCGACGATCGCTGAGCCGTCGGCGAGCCTCTCGATTCGGCAGGGCGAGACAAGCAAGGGAGGGCTGGCGTCACGGGCCCCAAGCGCGGGCGCTCGTTCCCACGACCAAGTGCGACCCAAGAGCGAATCCGGAAACTTGTGGCGGGTTGGACGGGACTCGAACCCACAACCTCCGGCTCTAACCCTGCGGAAACGCAGGAGGCCAGACGACTGAGCTCTGTATCCCGTTGTATCCCGCGGCTGGAGAAGCCGCTCTGCTCGTCCGGACCCCGAGCCACGTCGGGTAGCCCGCTCACGAATGGCGACCAACCTCGATCCGCCATCTCCTCTGTTCGCGCGTCCCGTTGGGCCGACCGGCGTCCGGCCAGCGGGACGTCCCCTCCGGGGAGACCCTGGGGTAGCTGAGGCCTGAAGGGCCTTCGAGGTCTCAGGATCCTCGCACTGAGTACAGCTTTGAACAGAATATCTGATGAAAACGTATTCAGGTTGTTTATATCCCTATTAATCCGCTTACAATGTACATTCTAGTACGAAATGGAGAATCAGATGGCATCCCTCTCGGCCGAGCGCTCCCGAAACCGTCTCCTGGATGCGGCGACCGAGGTGGTCGCCGAGCGAGGCGTCGCAGCCGCGACCGTCGGCGAGATCTGCTCCCGGGCCGGGCTGGCACGGACCTCGCTCTACCACCACTTCGGCGACCGCCGGCGCCTGCTGGCCGCGCTCGTCGAGCGGGTGGGGACACTCTGGCTCGAGGAGATCCAGAAGGCCGCGTACCTCGAGCCCGATCCGTTCCGCCGGCTCGATCGGGTCCTCGCGGCCTGGGCGTACCTGCTGCAGGAGAAGCCGGAGCTGCTGCGGTTCCTGGTCTTCATCCAGCTCGACCAGGGCTCTCAGGAGATCCGTGTCGCGCTGGAGCGGGTGTTGGGAGAGATGCTCGGAGCAATCGCCGACGGCATCGAAGATGTCGCGGGCATGCCGATCGCCGACGCCGAACTGATCGCACACACGCTGCTCGGCCTCCTGGTCGCCGCCGTCGTTCGCCAGGGCATCGCGACCGAGCCCCTTGATGTAGACTCGCTCTTCGGCGAGATGAGGAGACTCGTGTGGCTCTCCGTCGCCGCTCGCATGCCGGCCGGGATCCGGGACTCGGGGACGCCTCGATGAGCGGGGGGGCTGTCCACGTGGAGACCCCCCGCACGCAAAGCCACCGGAGGATCCGGCGGCTCTCGGAGGCGTCGGTCAACAGACGCTTCGAAGCCTACCGCGACGTGGCTTGGGACGACCCGGTCAACGCCGTCGACCCGCACGACCCGCGCTTCGTGCTGCCGGAGTCGGACCTGCTCGGTGCCACTAGGTGGTACCGCGGCCTTCACCCGGAGCTCCAGGCACGCATCGGGCTCCACCTCGCCGTCCACTTCCTCCGGATCGGGATCCAGTTCGAGAACACCCTCCAGCGCGGCCTCCTCGACTTCGCGCTCACCGTCCCGCGGTCCGCCCCCGAGTTCCGCTACTGCTACCACGAGGTCATCGAAGAGGCGCAGCACACGCTGATGTTCGCCGAGTTCATCGACCGGGCGGGCCTTCACGTAGCGGGCCTGCCTCGTTGGGCCCGGCTCGCCGCGCGCGCGGTGGCGCACTGCGGCCGCAGCTTCCCGGAGCTCTTCTTCGTGTTCGTGATGGGTGGGGAGGAGCCGATCGACCACGTCCAGCGCCGGCTGCTCGCCTCGGGGCAGGAGCTTCACCCGCTCCTCGAGCGGATCTCGCGGATCCACGTCATCGAAGAGGCGCGTCACCTCTCGTTCGCGCGAACGGTGCTGAACGACCGGCTCCCCCGTCTTTCGGCGGCCCGTCGGCGCGTGCTCGAGTTCCTCGGCCCGTTCGTCCTAGGGACGCTGGCCCGCTTCATGCTCGAGCCCCCGGCGGAGATCGTCCGGGCGTATCGGATCCCCGGAGACGTCGTGGCAGAGTACCGGGGCTCCGCGATCGCCCGGCGGCGGACCGCCGAGGCCGTCGCGAAACCGCGTGTCTTCTTCGCGGAGCACGCGCTCGTGCCGGAGCGGCTCGTCCCGCTCTGGCGACGCATGGGTGTCTGGCCCGTCCAGCCCGAGGGTTCTCGTGACGTCTAAGGCCTGTGAGGAGCCGCTTCCCCAGCCGACCATCTCGGGCGGTTGGTTCCAGTACGTCGTCCGGGGCCTGGAGTCGGTGGGCGTCCCCGTCGGCGAAATCTGTCGCGAGTTGGAGATCGACCTCGACGCGGCGACCGACCCGGACGTCCGCATTCCCCGCGACTCGGCCACGCTCCTGTGGCGGGAGGCGGCGCGCCGCTCGGGGAACCCGATGCTCGGGCTCCACGTGGCCGAGCACTTCCGCCTCGGACTCAACAACGTCCTCGCGCACCTGATGGTGAGCAGCCTCGACCTCCAAGGCGCCTTGGAGGCGCTGGCCCGATACCAGGTCCTGGTGGCGGCCGAGAAGTCCGTCGTGACCCTGGAGCGTGACCGCGAGGAGGCCAGGGTCGTCGTCACGCCAATCGACGGCCGGCTCCCCGTCTCCCACCACCAGACCGAGTTCATCGTCGGCTCGATCGCCCAGATCGCCCGCCACATCGCAGCCTCCCCCATCGCGTTCACGAGAGTCCGCTTCGCCCATCCGTGCCACGGAGATCCGAGCGGGTACCGCCGGTTCTTCGACTGCCCGGTCGTGTTCTCCGCCCGCGAGAACAGCCTGTGTCTCGAGACCTCGCTCCTGTCGACCCCCGCCGCGGACCGCTCGTCCCACCTGGCCTCGCGGCTCCAGGCACTCGCCGAGGAGGACCTCACCCATCTCGAGGGGACGAGCGTCTCGTTCGCCGTCGAGTCCACCCTGCGCCACCACCTGCGCGCGGGAGACTTCCGCGGCGCGCACATCGACGGCGTCGCGCGGGAGCTGCACACGAGCGTCCGGAGCCTCCAGCGTCGCCTCTCCGAGGAGTCCCAGACCTTCGCCGGCCTCTTCGACGCCGTTCGCCGCGACTTGGCCCTCACGCTGATCCAGGAAGGAGTGGCTCGCGAGGCGGTCGCCTCCCGCCTCGGGTTCTCGAGCACCACGACCCTCGCTCGGGCGCTGCGCCGCTGGCAGGACTGAGCGGTCCAGATGCTCCACGAATCGACGGGTGAAAACCAGCAGGCCTGCGGTGAGGGTGACCAGCGCCGCTGCTACGAGTCGTTGCGCGTTCGCCTTGTCTTCCTCCTAGAGAAGGTCGGACCGTGGCCCAGGAGCCAGGTCGACGAGTAGACGGCGCACCTCTCCGCCGGATTCCACGAGGAGGTGGAGCGAGGAATCCCGCTCCAGGATCGTCACGACCTCCTCGTAGGCCTCGGGCCGGTCGAAGCCGACCCCGTTGATCTCTCGGAGGACGTCGCCTGCGGCGAGCCCGAGCCGCGCGTAGAAGCCGTCCGGTTCCACGTGAGTGAGCACGAGCGCCACCACGCGCCCATCCTCCTCCCAGGGAGCGAAGGCGGCCTCGCTCAGCAGGTTCGGGACGTTCCTCTGGCCCGCGTCCGCGGCGCGCAGCTGCTCCACACGGTCGCCGGGGGCCAGCTCCGGATCACCCAGGATCCTCAGGAACTCCGCGATCCCTCCGCTGCGCTCGACGGGCTCCTCCGCGAGCGCGAGCAACCAGAACCGCTGCCCGTCGGTGAGCTCGGCCCAGCGCGGGCCGATGGCCGACACGGAGACGTCGGGGTGCGAGGTGAGCGCATCGCCGGTGCGGACGATCTCGGATGCGCTCGTCTCGAGGTCCAGTACTGTCGCCGTCGACCGCAGCGCCACGTCGGAGACCGAGGTGGAGAGCAGCGCGAGGGCCGGCTCGCGCGCCGCGGCTGGAGGGGCGAGCGTTGCGTTCTCGTGCGTCAGCGGCTTGGCGGGGGCGCGCACCGCTCGGGGCTTCGAAGGCGCTGCGGGGCTCGTGGCCCACCGGAGCGCGGCGGCGCCCAGCAGCAGCGCGGCCGCCGCCGCGACGATCCCGAGCCAGCGTGCCCGGCGGCTCACGGGTCGCCGGCCGTCGGCTTCGCCTCGGGCTGGACCGGGCGCACGCCTTGCCGTCGCAGCTCCTCCAGCCGCTCCACGTACGCCTCACCGGTGAACATCCCGACGATCCGCTCTGCGACCTCCTCGACCGGCTCCCCGCTGCTGGCGACGAGATCGTGGAGCTGCGCCTCCATCAGGTCGAGGGTGTGGAGGAGGTCCACGCGCCACTCCCCCTCGACCCGGACGAACCGGAGCGTCGCCTCTCGGTAGGGCGCGCCGACCGGCCGGCCGCGCGCGACGTGACGAGCGGTCGCGGAGTCGCCCTCGATCAAGACGCGATCGAGGGTGGACGATGTCTCGAACTCCTCGCCCAGCATCCGGCCTTCGAAGGCGTAGACGACGGCGCCCCGTGACGTCATCGCGGCGAGCTTCTCCGGGCCGACCAGCTTGCGGAGCATCTCGACCTGCATCCGGTCGACGTGGCGCGGGGCGTCGGCGAGGGTCGGCGCGCCCTCGCCGCGGGCCGCCCGCGCCAGCCGCCCGTAGTGCGCCACGCTCTCCGGGGTCACGAGCGCCGCCACCGCCTCCCCCTCGTCGCGCAGGGCGGCGTCCTTGTAGCGGCCGAAGACGGCGAGAACGGCGGCCTCAGGCGCGGGCTCCAATGACACCGCTCCGCCAGGTGCCGAGCCCTGCGGCTCGGCCGCCGCCGCCGCCCCGGCCATCGCGACCAGAGCGACGGCGGCGAGGGTGCGCGACATCTCGAACACGGCGACCCCTCCCGATCAGTCGTCCCAGCCGAACGGCCCGTGCCGCCGGTCGCACCCGCGCGCCTCGAAGTCGGCCTTCGACATGTACTCGCCGCGCGGGTAGTAGTCGCCCATCACGGCCTCCTCGGTGCCCGCCACCAGCACGTTCTGTGCGGCCTCTTCGAAGTTCGGCGAGGGCAGCATGAAACGGATCCAGACGTTCGAGAGGAAGACATCCCCGGCGCCATCGCCCGCGTCAGGTGTGGGCGCCCACTTGACGCCGCACTCCCGCCGCGCGTTGTGGGGGCGGAAGCTCGGCTTGCTCAGGACGACGGTGTAGAACCCGTCCTCGTCCGTCGGGAGTTCCTCGTCGAAGATGCAGTCGCCCACGCGCCAGGTGAAGAGCGACTCCTGCGGACAAATCGAGTAGTACCGCAGGTCGAAATCGCGATCGCGCACGAACAGGTTCCCCCACCACGTGCGCGGCGTGCGGGGCTTCTTGGCGCGCAGCACCAGCACCTCGCCGAGGCCCCGGTCGACGTAGGTCTCGATGTAGCGGTTCGACGGGTTCCCGAGCCCCGCACCGTCCGGATTGACCGGAGGGCTGCCACAGCCCAGCTGGGGTGTGAAGAAGCTGCACTGCTGGTGGTCGCGGTTGAAGAACGCCTTGAACTCCGGCGGATCGGAGGCGGGATGGGTCGGCGGCGTCGGCATAGGGTCGGGACCCACGGACAGTCCGGCCTGGCGCAAGAAGAGGTAGGTGTCCCGGTCGAAGCCGGCGGCCTGGGGGGGCGCAGCGAAGCCCTTGTTCAGTGCGTCCGTCGCCTCGCAGAGGGCCTCGTCCTTCAGGACGGTCCCGTCTGCCTGGACCAAAGTCACGTCGGGCAGCTCCACGTCACCGAAGGGCTCGGTCCCCCGGTCGGGCACGTAGATCCGCACGCACAGGAAGTTCCCGAACGGGCTGGGCGTGGGCGGGCCGGAGTAAAGGGTGTTCGGCTCGCGATCGGCCGGATCCTCGGGCGGATCCGCCTTGACCGCGCGCATCGTGTACGAACGTCGCTTCCCGTACCGGAAGGCCCTGGGGAGGAACGGGTTCCGCGAGCCCGCGTCCGGCTCGATCTGCGTGTCGATGAGCTGGTCGCCGCCGAGGCCGCCGTAGAGCGTCCAGGACATGTGCCGCGACCGCGGGAAATCCGCCTCGAAGATCAGCTCGGCGCCCTCCGGCAGGTCGAAGGAGCTGCACTGGTAGACGGCGTTCGAGTCCGGGTACACGTAGTTCCAGAGGCCGTCCTTCCCCGACGCCACGGCGGGCGCCCAGAAGCAGCTCTCCGTCGGCACGTCGTAGGTGGGCGTCTCGTCCCCCGGCAGGGCGCCCGCGAACGCGGGCACCAGGAGAGCCACGGCGAGCCCCACTGCGAGCTGGGGTGCGCGGCGACTGTGCGCGGATGCGAAGATCCAGTGAGCGATCATGATGTTCTCCTTGTCGTTACTTCAGCGCCTGAAGCGCGCGTCAGTCCAAGCGGTTGCGGGCTCGGTTCAGCTGTTCTCGTGCTTCGAGCCCGAGCGTGAGTGCAGCGTTCTGGTCGGCGACGGACGGGTCGCCCAGCAGGAGGTCGGCCGCCTGGTCCAGCGCAGCTTGCGCGTCGGCGACCTCGGCGCGCGCTCTCCGCTCTGCCCGCCTCCGGATCTCCCGTTTCTGTCTCGCCTCCTCGATGGTCCCGTCGGTGGCGAGCAGCTGCAGCCGACCGCGTCGCAGCTCGTCGAACGTCTCCTGGAGGTCGCCGCCCGGGAGCTCGGACTCGGCGGTGCCGATGTAGCCGAGGACCGCGTCGATCTGCTCGAGGGCGAACTCGCGGAAGGACTCGGGCTCGAGCCCGATGTAGCCGGCCGACGGCGGCGGGATCAGGTACTGGGGTCCCAACACGAGGAAGATCCAGTTCAGCAGGTAAGCCGAGACGGACGAGAAGATCGCCGCCTGGTCGACGCCCATGCGCCCGTCGGCGAGAGGCGTGAGCGCGCCCTCCACGCCGTCGGGCACGAGGGTGACCGAGTCGGGAATCAGCAGACCCGTTCGAGGATCGACCGCGATGATGGCGTCGGCGTGCGGGTTCGGAATCGGCCGGAAGAAGGCCTCGGTCGCCGTGACCAGATAGCCGAGCGACAGCGGCACATGGACCTTCCCTGGAGACGGAGCGATGATCGAGGCGATCCGTGCAACAGGGTTGCCGTTCGGAATCACGAATGGAATCGGAGGCTGCGGGTCGAGGAACATGTCGGCAACGTGGTCGTAGCTCTCAGCAAAGAGCTGCGAGCCGTCGGCAGGATCGATCGACAACAGCACCCCGCCGCCCGAGGCGTACAGCGTCCCGTCCGCAGCGACCGAGGGAGACGCGGCGGACTCGCCGCCTTCGGCCGTCCGCCATACCTCTGCGCCCGTCTCGGTGTCGAACGCGAACAGGACGTTGCTTCCGTCCGTGACGTAGACCTGGCTGCCGTCTGGTGAGATGGTGGGACTCGCTCCGGTCGCAGACCCCATCGGGGATTCCCAGGCGATCTCCCAGTGGTAGCTGTCGCCGCCGTCATGGACGAGGTCGATCCCGTACATGGCGCCCACGTCCGGAGTCCGGCCGGCGCCGCCGATGAAGAGGCGGTTGGTCTCCGGGTGCAGCGCGGCGGTGTTGGCGATCTCGACGTCGAGACCGACGAACACGCAGAAGACGATCTGCCTGGTTTCGATCGAGACCTCGCCCCCGATCCAGAACAGGTTTCCCACGCCCGGCGGACAGGGCGGGCCGGCGCCGCCTGGCAGGTTGATGACGGGCACCGCCAGCGCGCCGTCCTCCGGCTTGACGAACACCACGTTTCCGTCGAGTGTGATGCCGCCGACGAACCCCTCTTTCGTGATGATCGGGTTCAAGAAGATGTCCTCATCTTCGAGCCCGTATTCCGAGATCGGAACCACCCAGCGGAGGTTGCCGTCCTTGTCCCACGACCAGAACTGATCCTTGTCGATCATGTAGAAGTTGCCGTCGGCATCGTGGGTGGGAGTGCCTGCAATCGACTGCGGGTCGGGCGTGTCGTCACCGCCCCACCAGCGCGGCACCGTGAAGTCGGCCGAGCCGTCGATCGGGTTGAAGCCATCCAGATGTCGGAAACCGCGACCGCGCGAGGTCGTGATGTAGAGCGTGTCGTTGACCCCCTGCGTGGCGGCGAACACGGTGGCGGCGCCCGGAAGGAGGCCCTGGCGCGTGATCGCCTCCCAGGCGACCCGGTGTTTCGTCGGGGCGACGAACTGCGAGAAGTCCGAGTTGCGTGGATCGTGGTGGTCGGTCGGCCATGCCGTCTGCGCATACGTGGGCGGCACGCCGTAGTCGGTGACGCCCCGGTCGGTCACGGCCTGCCCAGCAGAGGTCTGGGCCGTCGCCAGCAGCGCCACGACCGCCAACAGGGAAAGCGCCGCACGAGCGGCGTGATCGGAAATGGACTGCATGGTTCCTCCTGGTACCTTCTGCGAACCCGCTGCATTGTGTTGGAGTACCCGCGATGCTTCCCGCCAATGTTGAGCACTTCGTGCGCCAGCCAAAGACGCGGGGCCGCGCGATCGCACGAGCGACGGAGCCGGATTCGGTAATCGAGCCTTTTGCATCGCATCCGCCGTGATCTCAGCCGCCGACTGGGAGCACCTTGCGCGCCAGCGACGGCACATCGCGCGCCAATAGGAGCATCTTGCGCGCCAAAGCGCGCGAAGCGTCTGGCGCACCGGAGTCGAGCCAGGCACGGTACGCACCGACCGTGGAGGGCCGGCCTTGGCGCGCCCGCGATTGCTCATCTGACGAAGGAGCCCTGCCGTGAGGAAGCGAGTCATCGTCATTGGAGCCGGTATCGCCGGCCTGACGGCCGCCTACCGGCTCAGGTCCTTTGGATTCGACGTGCAGGTATTGGAGGGGGATTCGCGCGAACCCGCGGAGCCCGGCGACAAGCCCCCGGAATCGTGAGGGTTTTTCTCGCGGACCCCGTGCTCAAGGTGTGCTCAAGGCCTGGGCCGAGAGGGATCTGGGCCTTGGGCTCCCTCCCTAGGCCGCCGCCCGGAGGTTCTCGCGAATGATCCGTGGGTGACGTGCGGCGATCCGGAGCAATGCAATCGCCGGCCCCTCCGGCTGCCTTCGGCCCTGCTCCCAGTTGCGAAGCGTGTGGACGCTGATTCCCATCGCCTTTGCGAAGTCCGTCTGTGTGAGCCCCACGAAGGAGCGGAGCGCAGCGATGTCCTGGCCGGATTCAAAACGGCCCTGCATCAGCCGTCTTCGCAACCGGGCGGGAATCGCCCTCTTCAGCTGCTCTTCGGTGAGTTCGGGAATGTCGGTCATCGGTTTCGATCCGTGTAGGAGCGGTACAACGACTGCTCGCGTGAGTTGGCGAAACGGGCGCCAATGATTCGAATGGTGTCCTCGTCGCGCTCGGTGTAGACGATGACTACGAGTCCCCGTTCTCGAAACCTGGTGCGTGCTCCTCTTCCACGACTCCGGCTCACCAGCGTACCGAAGGGCCCGCGATTCTCGACGGCGTCGTGTCTGGCCGCGGGATCCCGCAGGCTCGCCGCCGCCGTGATGGTCCTGCTCTCTTTCGCGATCGCTCTGCTCCGCTCGGTTCGGGCCTGCTTCCGCAGCCAGAGGGAGTAGGCCCTCGTCGAGCTTGCCCTCCGCCAGCAGCTTGCCTTGCTCTCCCAAGCCGGACGGCGACCCAAGCTCACGTCCCTGGATCGTGCTTTCTGGGTCCTGCTGCGCCAGCTCTGGCCGGACTGGAAGGAGGTCCTGGTCGTCGTCCGGCCCGAGACGGTCTTGAGCTGGCGCCCGGGCGGCTGGCCCTCGGCCGAGCCGGTCCGGATCGCGGGGATCTCGTCGACGATGAGGGTCGATCCGTCGGATGCCGGCAGCTGTCCTCTTCCTCGCCCGCGGCGTCGCTGGCCTCAGCCGCCGGCTGTGGCCTCGCGCCGCTCCTGCACCACCAGGTTGGCAACGTTGCGCGCAGCCACGCTCTCGGTCTCCATGGTCGAGACCGCGAACTCCATTGCATTCACCCAGTACAGGCCCTCGGCCAGGCGGAAGGGCGGCAGGTCGCCGCCCGGCCGCAGCACGGGATAGGCCTGCCAGCGGACCTGCTCGACGGCGTCGCGGCGGGGAAAGACCTGGTCGAGCAGGGACTCCTTCGGCTCCTCCCGGGTGAAGAACTTGTAGACCGGGCGGCCGTCGGGCGAGGCGCCGACGAGGCCGAGGGAGGAGAAGGGGATCGCGTCGTCCTCCACGGTCAGCAGCGTGTCGGGAAGATCCTCCGGATCGGACAGCCCGAAGTAGTCGGCGCGGGGCTCGCCCATGACGAACGTGGCCCAGGTGGTCTGGAACGGCCGCGGACGCAGGGCCGAGGCGCCCACGTCCAGGCCGCCCAGATCGAGGGCCGCGGGTCCGGCGGGCGTGGCCAGGACGACGACGTCGTGCTCGGGAGCCGGCCCGTCCGCCAGGCGCAGGGCGAGCCCCCGCTCCGACCGCGAGATGCCGACGACCTCCGCGCCGGCGTGCAGCTTCGAGTCCGCGTCTCGCAGCAACCCCTCGCAGACCAGCCGGTTGCCGCCGCCCACCGAGAACAGACTTCCGGCCAACCCGGCCCCGGCCAGGGCGATGGATGTGGCGAGGGCGTGCATCGACACGTCCTGGCCGTACATCACGCGCCCGACGGGGGAAGCGTACTCCTCCACGAAGCGCCCGCGCACCCCGCTGTCCGAAAGCCACTGGCGGCCGTCGATCTCGAGCATCCCGGCGAGGCCGAGTTCCGAGCAGAGCGCCTGCGGAGAACCAAAGCCTCTGCCTTCCTCCAGGTGCGCGTAGATCCGGTTCCACTGCTCGACGCCTCGCGCCACCGCCCGCTGCAGGCGCAGCGGGGCGCGCACTCCGTAGCGCGCCACGGCCGAGAGCCGCGTGCGCAGCGTCGAGGCGTGAGTGCGGAATACGAGGCGCCGGCCATCCCACACCCCGACGCTCTCGCCGCCCCCAGCGTCGCGCTGGTGGGGCTCGACCCGCTGGAGACCCAGTCGGTTCACGAAGCCGGCCATGTAGCGATTGGTCTCGTGGATGATCGTGCCGCCGGCCTCGACCGGCGTGCCGCCCACGTCCAGGGTCGCGAGCCGGCCGCCCACGCGCGGATCCCGCTCGTAGACGGTGATGGCCGCCCCCGCTCCCAGTCCTCGGCGAAGGAACCACGCGGCCGAGGACCCGGCGATGCCCGCCCCGACGACGGCGACGGAGGCCTTCACGGCGTCTCGGGCTGGAATCGCGGGCGCCATACGGGACGCGAGCATACCCCGCCTTCCGGGTGGTGGAACCCTCGCGGCCGGTCTACTCGTCTATCCAGACCCGCGGAGCGGCGGGGGCCGGATCCCGAGCGGGAGGAAGGGAGCGGCATGGACCCCAGTCGTTGCTTCGAGGAGCACTGGCGCGAGATCGATCCGGAGCGACTCGATCGCTACGAGCTGATGTTCTCCTGGCGCCCGGAACACGACGCGCTCATCGCGCCCGCGGCCTGACGACGTGGGGGCCGGTGAAGCCCACACGCTGAAGCGGGTCCTCACCTTCCGCGACCTGTTCTTCATCGCCGTCGGACAGATCATCGGCGCGGGCGTCGTCGCGCTCACCGGCGTGGCGATCGGGATGACGGGCCCCTCGGTCGTCCTGGCCTTCCTCGCAGCCTCCGTCCTGGTGCTGATCGTCTCGATCCTGATCATCGTAGCGGGCGCAGCCCTCCCGACCGTGGGCGCGTACTACGTCTGGTCGTCCCGCCTGGGGGGCGGCTGGCTCGGCTCGGTGGTCCTGATGCTGATCCTGCTGGCCAGCATCAGCCTGAGCCTCTACGGGAGCTCCTTCGGCCTGTACCTCCATCCCCTCTTCCCGGCGCTCTCCGTGAACGCCTGGGGCATCGTCCTGATCGTCTTGCTCTTCGGAGCCAACCTCCTGGGCCTGCGCATCGCCTCCAGCGTGCAGGTGGCGCTGGTGCTGGTTCTGCTGTCGGCGCTGGCGCTGTACGCCGGCTTCGCCATGCCCCGGGTCGATCCCTCGCTGCTCACCCCGGCGTTCCCGAAGGGCGTCGTCGGGTTCGCCTCCGCCGTCTTCCTGTTGAAGTTCGCAACCGGCGGGGCCTATCTCGTGGTGGGCCTGGGCGGCGAGACGCGCAACCCCGAGCGCACCATCCCGCTGGTCATCGTGGTCGCCACCCTGGCCGTGGGCGTCGTGTACGGCTTCGTGGCGCTGGCGAGCGTGGGCGTCTCGCCGTGGCAGGGAATGATCGACCAGCCGCTGACGGTCGCCGGGGAGAAGTTCCTGCCGGGCTGGGCCATGACCTACTTCCTGGTCGGTGGAGCGGGCCTCGCCATCTGCACCACGCTCAACGCGCAGTTCATCCAGCTTCCGCGCAACTTCATGGTCGCGAGCTGGGACAAGCTGCTCCCGGAGTGGATCGGCAGCTTGAACCGCCACGGAGCGCCGCACCGGATCCTGTGCATCATGCTGGCGGTCGGCGTCCTGCCCCTGGTCGCGGACCTGGACATCGGCGTGATCGCGCGCGCGGCGACGATCTCGGCCACCCTTCCCGCGCTCTTCGTGTTCTGGGTCGTGACGCGGATTCCGGTGAAGTTCCCGGCCGAGTACGAGCGATCGCTGCTGAAGCTGAGCCGATCCTGGCTCTGGGCGCTCTTCGCCGTGTCGGAGCTGGTCAGCGTGGTCGGCGTGTTCCTACTGTCCCGGGGCCTGCCGCGGGGTGTCGTGGCCACCCTCGGCGTCGGCTTCGCTGCGGCCCTGGCATACTACCCGGCCCGCCGCGGCTACCTGGCCCGGCGCGGCATCGACCTGGACGCCCTGGCCTCCGACCCCGCGATCCTCTCGCCGGGCTCGCGCTGAAGTGCTGCGTCTTCAGGCCAGCCGGCGCACGGCGTTCGCCATGCGCTTCAGGATCTCCGACGGGGTGGCTTCGGAAGTGGCGAAGTTGAGCCTGGCGAAGCCCCGGCCCGGAGCGCCGAAGTCCGTCCCGCGATTGAACGCGACCTTCGCTTCGCGGAGGAAGGACTCGAAGAGCGGTTCGAGGGTCTGCCGGTCCAAGGACTGGAGGCGTTGAGTCAACTCTGGAGCGCGGTGTGGCGCTACGCACTTGGCGCTCAGCGGCTAGCGGGCGATGATGGCTGAGAGGGCAGCCATTCGTGGCATCCAATCCGCCTGAGCGAGTGGCCGCGTCAGTTCGGCTTTGCCGGGTAGGACGCCGCGGACCAATCGACGACCCGCGTGGTGGCCTGGTAGACC
This sequence comes from Myxococcota bacterium, assembly GCA_030066475.1. The sequence continues at coordinate 1,895 of JASJBO010000078.1, read as the reverse complement.
AAGGTGTCGGTCCCCGGCAGGTAGACGTCCTGGTCGATGCCCACCACCCGGCCGGGCACTTCGTTGCTGAAGCTCGAGCGGGTGACCACCCGCACGTCTGTGTCGCCGGACTTCTGATGGTTGGTGAGCTCGAACCAGTGCGCCGGCACGCGACGCCCCAGGACATCGACGATCTCGTCCCCCTCCTTCTGGGCGCCCTCCATCCGACGCTGGCGGGCCCCCACGTCGGCCGGCACCTTCTCGTCCAGGGTTGCCTCCCACGTCTTCAGCAGCTCCCAGCCCGAACCCGTGTTGCGGGTCACCGTCAGGCGGATCTTCGCCGCGCTGGGGGCCAGGGACAGGAGCTCCATGCGAGTCCGCTGGTAGACGACAGCCTCCGCGTTCTCCTCGACCTTCTCGACGACGACGTAGTCGCCCACCTGGTTCTTCGACCACGACTGGTAGATGAGACTCGGCACCTGCGCTTCGGCCCGTGCCGCAGTGGGGAGGATGAAGAGCGTCAGGAGCGCGCACGTGACTGCGACCCGGGGAGTCTTGGACGCCATGGCAGAGAGTTCTCCCTTCGAGGGCGGGGCGAACCCGCCGGTCGGGACCGGGGCCGGTTACCTGAGCAGCGCAGCCGGCAGGCACAGCAGCATCCCGATGCCGTACGCCTTCCAGAAGGTGCGCCGCGTGTAGGGGCGGGCGCAGAGTCGAGCCACCACCCCGCTGTCGACGGGGTCCGCTTGCGTCGACACGCTGGGCCCCCTCCCTTCTCCCAGGGTCTTCGGCACGGACGCGGCGGCCCTTGAGCGGGCCATGGGCGCTCCGCATGGCGCCAAGCCACCGGGATCCCGAGAGAAATCGGCGATTGATCCGCGGTCCGCGGCAAGGCGATAATGACCGAGCACCTGCCGACTACACGTGCCGCGGTCGCGATCGATGGTGCCCGTAGCCCTCAGGAGCAGGCTTCGATGACGATGACGATCCATACCACCGGCAGTCCGGTGCGAGTCGTGGCACTCCTGCTGGCGCTACGCACATCGGCGGCCCTGGCCCAGGTCCCGGCCGCGATCACCTACCAGGGATTCCTGACCGATTCGACAGGTGCACCGCTCAACGCGACCTCCGACATCGTCGTGAGGCTCTGGGAAGACGCATCGAGTCAAGACCAGGGGGCGTTCCTGTACGGGGAACGCCACGCCAACGTCGACATCCTGCAGGGCTTGTTCATGCTCACGATTGGCACCGGCACGACGGAAAAGGGCGGCGCTTCCTTTTCCGAGGAGCTGTTCGAAGACGGGTCCGTGTGGCTCGAGCTGGAGATCGCCGGCGAGACGCTCGCACCACGGGCGCCCGTCAACTCGGTGGCATACGCGCTGCGGGCGCAGACCGTCGAGGCACTCGCCGCCGGGTCCGTGGACTCGCTCGCGGTGCAAGACGGCTCGCTGTCCGCCGTGGACCTGGCGGACGAAGCGGGGGCCAGCTTCGTCGACGGCGCAGCGGGCGTCCGGGTACCCGAGGCGCCCGACACGGTAGTCGCACAGACACTGACGATCAACGCGCCGCGGGACGGCGTCGCCATCGTGGCCGCCAGTGGGACGTTCAGCACTCCGCGGGCCAAGCGGGTGCGGTGTAGCCTTTCGAACTCGACGATACTCGAGAACAGCGTGAGCTTCAGCTTTACCACGGGTCAGGATCGCGGAGGCACGGTTCCTTTCAGCTCGACTCGAGGCTTCGAGGTGTCTGCCGGCAGCGCGACGTTCAACCTGGTTTGCTCGCGCGACTCCCTGGGCACGAATCCGCAGGACATCCCGCTTGTGGTGAATCCGTCGATGACGGCCATCTATGTGCCTTCGCGCTACGATTGAGGTTGCGAGAGCTCGCGGGCGTATGGTCCGGGCCAGGTGTGCGCA
>JASJBO010000457.1 GCA_030066475.1 Myxococcota bacterium | reverse complement strand
GCGCTGGTGCTGCACGCGCGGGAGCCCGAGCGGTTCCTGGAAACGGGCGGGCTTCCGGATGAGGGCGCAGAACGGCAAACGGGTGCGCAACCCAGGGACTCGGAGAGACACCCCACTCCCCCGGAGAGCTCGGGCGAGACGGCGCGATTCTTCTTCGGAGCCCCGCGCGAGGTCGCGCACTTCCTGCGCGCGGTGGTCTCGACGGTTCGACGGCGGCTGGAGAAGGAAACCGAGCGGATTCCCAGCGAAGGCGAGGCGGTAGCGGCGATGTTCGAGCACGTCTTCCACACCTGGGCCGCGCAGGACGCAACGGTGGCGCGCGCTCACGCCGTGTACGCGCGCGACGGCTGGCGCTGCACGGTGCCGGGCTGCTCGTCGTACCGGAACCTGCACCGTCACCACATCCAGTTCCGCTCCCGCGGCGGCTCGGACGACGACGCCAACTGCACCACGGTGTGCGCCTGGCACCACCAGCGGGGCATCCACGGCCCCGGCGTGGTGAGCTGCCGCGGTACGGCGCCCGACGGGCTGCGCTTCGAGCTCGGCGTGCGCGGGAGCGCGCCCCCGCTCGTCGCCTACCGCTCGGGAGACGTCATCGATGAAGTCGTCGCAGCAGGAATCTCGTGATGCCGCGTTCCCCAGCCAGCTCGCCATTCGATGGCCAAAACCCCAGCCCCAGTTGATAGACTTCCCGCATGGGCTCGACGCTCCGGAGCCTCGGTCGGGCTGCCCGTGTTCCGATCCTGGTACTGCTCGTCATCCCCGCCGCCCCCGGCCAGAGCGTCGCCGACCCGGGGACGGTCACCGCCCTCGGCCGGCTCGAGCCCCGTGATGGCGTGATCCGGGTAGCCGGCCCGTCCCGGGCCGCCGTCGTGATCAGCGAGCTGCTGGTGGACGAGGGCGACCTGCTCGAGACGGGGCAACTCATCGCGCAGCTCGACAGCCATGCGCGGCAGCGCGCCCTCGTCGCGCGGGCGCAGGCCCGGCTCGAGGACGCCCAGCACGAGCTGGGTCGTACCACCGATCTGCAGCGCGGCCGCGCCGGGTCGGCGGCCGACCGCGAGCAGGCCGAGTTTGCGCTCAAGGTCGCGGAGGCAGAGCTGGCGGCGGCCCGCGCAGACCTCTCGCTCTCCGAGGTCCGGGCGCCGTCGCAGGGCCAGGTGCTCGTCGTGCACGCGCGCGCCGGAGAGCGCGTCGGCCCCGAGGGAATCCTCGAACTCGGCCGCACCGACCGGATGTACGCGATCGCCGAGGTCTACGAGACGGACATCGGGCGCGTGAGGAAGGGGCAGCGCGCGACCATCACGAGCCCCGCGCTGTCCGCGCCGCTCAGCGGAACGGTCGAGCGGATCGGCCTGATGGTCGCGAAGATGGACGTGCTCGGAACCGATCCCGTCGCGAAGACCGATGCGCGCATCGTGGAGGTCGACGTCCGCCTGGACGGGGGCAAGAGCACACGGGCTCTCGTCTATCTGCAGGTCACCGTCGAGATCGACGCGTCGTCGATCGAGTGACGAACGCCGGCCATGCTCCCCCTCGCCGTTCCGATCGCCTGGCTCCAGCTCCGGGCGGAGAAGCTCCGCCTGCTGATCGCGCTCTTCGGGGTGGCCTTCGCGGTGATCCTGATCTTCGTGCAGCTCGGCTTCCAGGAGGCGATGTTCGGCTCGTCGGTCAGGTGGCACAAGAGCCTCATCTACGACATCGCCATGATCAGCCCGAAGATGGACTTCATCGTTCAGCCGGAGGCATTCCCGCGGCGGCGACTCGTGCAGACGCTCGGCGTCCCCGGCGTAGCGTCGATCTCTCCGCTCTACATGGCTCAAGGACGCTGGCGGAATCCCGCCGCCCCGGAAGAGACCCGCAACATCTACGTCGTGGGCTTCGACACCACGAACGAGGTCTTCGCGGCGCCAGGCCTCCAGCACTTCGCCGAGCAGCTTCGGATACCCGACGTCGTGGTCTATGACGCCTTCTCGCGCCCCGAGTTCGGGCCGATCCCTGCGCTCTTCGAAGCGTCTCGGGGCGCAGGCGTGGAGACCGAGATTGCCAACCGCCGCGTCCGCGTCGATGGGATCTTCGAGCTGGGCACGTCGTTCGGGATCGACGCGAACGCGATCACCAGCGATCTCAACTTCCTGCGGATCTTCCCGCATCTGTCGGCGAGCCAGGTCAACATCGGCCTGATCCGCGTCGAGCCCGGCGCAGACCCGCACGTCGTGCGCGATCGCATCATCGAGGCCGTGCCGCGCGACGTCCTGGTCCTGACGCGGAACGGCTTCATCGCGCGCGAGCGAACCTACTGGCAGCGCAACACGCCGATCGGCTACGTGCTGGGCATGGGGGTCGCCATCGGTCTCACTGTCGGTGGCATCATCGTGTACCAGATCCTGTTCGCGGACGTGTCCGACCACATGCAGGAGTACGCGACCCTCAAGGCCATGGGCTACACGAACCGCTTCCTGTCGGGGGTGGTGCTCCAGGAAGCCGTCATCCTGGCGGTGCTCGGCTTCGTTCCGGGCATCGCCATCACGCTGGTGGTCTACCAGACCGCCGGCGAGGCGACGCGGCTTCCGGTCGAGATGACGACCGCGCGCGCGGTGGCCGTGTTCGGACTCACGGTGCTGATGTGCTGCGCATCGGGCGCGCTCGCGCTCCGCAAGGTCCGCTCCGTGGACCCGGCGGAGATCTTCTGATGGCGGCGGGGCCGGCAGCGCCCGCGTCGCTCGCTCGACCCGCGCCGGAGGCGCCGGTCCGGATCGAGGGTCTCAACCACTTCTACGGCAAGGGCGCGCTGCGCAAGCAGGTGCTCCACGAGATCGATCTCGAGATCGACGCGGGCGAGATCGTGATCCTCACGGGGCCCTCGGGCTCGGGCAAGACCACCGCTCTCACCCTGATCGGAGCCCTGCGCTCCGCCCAGGAGGGCAGCCTGCAGGTGCTCGGCCACGAGCTGCGCGGCGCGTCGAGCGCGGACCTCGTGAAGGTGCGGCGGCGGATCGGGTACATCTTCCAGCATCACAACCTGCTCGGCGCCCTGAGCGCCGGCCAGAACGTCCAGCTCTCGTTGGGCCTGGTCGAGAAGACCTCGCGCTCCGAGGCGCGGGCGCGCACCGAGGCCATCCTCGACGCCGTCGGCCTGGGCGACCGCTTCGACGCGTCGCCGGGCGCGCTGTCGGGCGGGCAGAAGCAGCGCGTTGCGATCGCCCGGGCCCTGGTCGCCAACCCCCGGATGATCTTGGCCGACGAGCCGACCGCCTCGCTCGACCGCCGCTCGGGTCGCGACGTCGTCGCCTTGATGCAGCGCCTCGCCAAGGAGCAGGGCGTCACCGTCGTGCTCGTCACCCACGACAACCGCATCCTCGACGTGGCCGACCGCATCGTGCACCTGGAGGACGGCCGGCTCACCTCCTTCACCGACGCCGTCTCGAGCAACACGCGGCAGATGATGGGCCTCCTGGCCGAGAGCAACCGCAAGGGCGAGCTGCTGCGCCGGGTCGAGGACATGCGAACCGAGGCCTTCACGGCGATGCTCGAGCAGGTCACGAGGGAGGCACAGGAGTTCGTCCGGATCACCGAGCAGTCGAGTCGGGAGGCCGTCGAGAGCATGCTCGAGCAGAGCCTGGACGCCTTCAACCACAAGATCGTCCAGGTCATGGGCGCCGAGCACGGCACGCTGTTCCTGCTGGACGCGCAGCGCGGCGAGCTCTGGTCGAAGACGAGCACCGACGCGGGCCCGCACGAGATCCGCATCCCGCGCGACGCGGGCATCGCCGGCGCCGTCGTGTCGAGCGGCATCGGACTGAACATCCCGGACGCCTACGAAGACCCGCGCTTCTACCGGGGCGTCGACGAGGAGACGGGCTTCCGCACCCGCAGCATCCTGGCCGTGCCGCTCCGCACCGCCGAGGGCGAGGTGTTCGGGGTGGCGGAGCTGCTCAACAAGCTCTCCGGCGACGCCTTCGACGAGGGCGACCGGCGCCGCTTCGAGGACCTGACGGCCTCGATGAGCGCGATCCTCAGGTCCTGGAGCAGGCTGCGCGCGGCGAGCGGAGCCCCGGCAGACGGAGCCCGGGCGTGACCCGGGTCCTCGTAGGTCTGCTCGGACTGGTCCTGCTCGCCGGGGCGGGTGCCCGCGCCAGCGCCGACCCGATCGAAGACCTCGCCGGCTCCCGCGACGGACGAACGGCGCTCACGGCTGCGAGGCTCCTCGAGAGCCAGCCGGTCGAGATCGTCGAGCGGCTGCGCCGCGACGACAAGCTGGTGATCCTGATCGGCACGCACCTGCTTCCCACCGACCAGACCGTCGCCGACCACGGGGAGCTGCTGCGGACGATCGGCTTCTCGAGCGCGCCGGGCACCCTGCGCATCCTGTGCTTGTTCCCGCCGATCGCGGGCTGGGTCTACCTGCTCGCCACGCGCTGGATGCTGATCGCCATGGTCGTGGGAGTACGCCAGGCGCTCGACTACGACCGAACCGGCCGCGGCACGGCCCGGGCGATCGCCGTGTGTGCGATCGGCTCCCCGGTCTACGCGCTCTTCCTGGTCGTCACGCTGCTCGCCCTCGGCCCCTGGCCCGTGTAGGAATGCGTCGGCGCCGAAGCAGCGCGTCGAGGAACGGGTTGGTGAACACCCGCCAGGGATCCAGCGCATCCAGCTGGAACACCGCGGCGTTCCAGCCGCGATGGAGCGGTCGGCCGCGCTGCAGCAGGCGCGGGACGACCCGGCGAAGCGCGCGCGCGTTCGTCCACGGCCCGCCCGCGCCGAAGGCCCAGCCCTTCGACCACTCCGGGCGCACCATCGCATCGCCGCCCGAGAAGCGGGACACCATCCAGCGCTCGAACTCGGCGTAGAAGGCGGCCGTCTCCGGCCTCATGGCCTCGCGTCGGGCGCAGTCGCCTGCCGCCTCCCGCGTCGGCCGCGGCAGCGCCAGCACGCTCACCCAGACGGCCGCGTCCCACTCCGGCCGGTCGCGGCGCGGAACCAGCGCGGAGAGGCTCGGCTCCTGGACGACTCGCGCCTCGACCTCGGAGGTCTGGTCGAGTCCCGTGACGCGCATCTCGATCGGGCCATTGATCGGGAACGAGCCCCGCTCCCGGTGGGCCTCGAGCTGCGCGGCGAAGCGCGCGGCCAGCTCGTGCACGACCCGCTGCACGTCACGACGT
>JASJBO010000456.1 GCA_030066475.1 Myxococcota bacterium | reverse complement strand
CCCTGCAAGCGCCCGCAGGGCGCGCGCAGCGAGCCGCAGGCGAGCGAAGTCCACCAGCTGGGGCCTAGGCAAGCGCCCGGAGGGCGCGCGCAGCGAGCCGCAGGCGAGCGAAGTCCACCAGCTGGGGCGTGACGGACGCGTCACGCCCGTAACGGGAACGTCACGCCGACGGGGTGCCGCTCTTCGGGGGCTTGCCGTCAGCCCGGTCGCCCGGTGGGGGCCGGAGTGGCAAGTGCCTGTCGGAGAAAGGGATTTTTCGTCGGCTCGAGGCCCCAGGATTCGCTGTCGAGTGGCACGTTCCTTGCTCACTCACTTCCGGAGTCCTTCGGACGATCTGCGCCTTCGGGGGGAAGCGCTTTGCGTCAGCGTACCATCGCCGAGAAGATCTCCTGCACGGGGATCGGTCTCCACACGGGCAAGCCGGTGCAGCTCACGCTGCACCCGGCCCACGCGGGCAGCGGCATCGTGTTCGTCCGCACCGACGGTCTGCACCCGGTCGAGATCCCGGCCCGCCCCGAGTCGCTGTCGCGAACCCTGCTCGCCACCACCCTCGGCCGTGGCGACGTCACGATCGACACGGTCGAGCACCTGCTCGCCGCGCTCTACGCGCTCGGCATCGACAACGTCCGCGTCGAGGTGGACGGTCCCGAGGTGCCGGGGATGGACGGCAGTGCCGCCTCGTTCGTCTTCCTGATCCGCGCTGCCGGGATCTACGAGCAGCGCGCCCCGCGCCGGATGCTGCGCGTGCGCCGTCCGGTCGAGGTACACGAGGGCACGCGCTGGATCCGGGTCGAGCCCGCCCGCTCCCTGCGCGTGTCCTACGAGGTCGAGTTCGACCACCCGGTGATCCGCCGCCAGCGCGTCCGGAACCTCGAGATCTGCGACGAGCTGTTCGAGCGCGAGATCGCCCGCGCGCGGACCTTCGGGTTCGTGCAGCAGGTCGAGGCGTTGTGGGCCTCCGGTCGCGCGCGCGGCGCGTCGCTCGACAACACCGTGGTGCTCGACGAGCGCGGCGTGCTCAACCGCGACGGCCTGCGCTACGAGGACGAGTTCGTGCGCCACAAGGCGCTCGACCTGCTCGGCGATCTGGCCCTGATCGGCATGCCCCTGCTCGGTCACGTGCGCGTGGCGCGCGGCGGCCACGAGCTGCACCAGCGGCTGGTGGCGAAGCTGCTCGCGACCCCCCAGGCGCAGCACGTCGAGGCCACGCCCTACCTCCCCGGCGCCGACTTCGACCCGGTCCGCGTCGCCGCCGCCGTCGGCCTCGTCAAGGCCTAACCGGTCCAGGCGGAGAGCACCTGGCCGAGCAGCAGGCGCGCGGAGGGCGTTGCGGCGACCCAGCGAGTCAGGTCCGCTTCCGGCGGGAGCGCCTCGACCTCGGCCTCGCCGCTCTCTTCGAGCAGCACCAGCAGCGCCGCGCGCAGGTCGCCGCCGGCCGCATCGAGCGCCCGCGCCATCACCGTCGCGCGCAGCTCCTGCTGCCAGCTCGCGAAGTCCAGGCCGTCGATTGCGGCGGGGTCGAGTTCGCGCAGCGTGCGCCGGAGCTTGCGTCGCTGGCGCGCGCCCAGCTCGAGTCGCAGGGGCTCGGCGCCACCCGGCGCCTGGCCGGGCAGCACCAGGCCTCCCGCCTGCAGCAGGGCTCGCACGGCCGCCTCGAAGTCCTGCGGCGCCAGGGCCAGCAGGCCGGGCCCGGCGCGCTCGGCCTCGGCCTGGAGGTACGCGCGTCTCTGGGCAGCGATCGGATGACCGCCGGCCTTGTGGGTCGACTCGCGGCCGGCGCGCGGGGCGCTCAGCACCTCGTTGTGCGCCGCGATCTCCGCCCACAGCGAGGCGCCAGCCCCGAGCGCATCCTCCAGGGAAGCGCGGACGGGGTCGGCTCCGGTCGAGCCCGACACGGAGAACTCGAGGCGCGCGGGGGCCTGCTCGCGCTCCTCGGCGGAGGCGGCGCCGAGCGCCCGCAGGATGGCGAGCCCGGCGCGTGCGTCGCGCGCGGAGCTGCTCTCGCGCGCCAGCCGCACCAGCGAGCGGATGGAGCGGGTGCGGGTCGGCTCCCCGGCGAGCAGGCGCCGGTGCTCGTCCCGCGCCTCCCCGGCGTGGGCCGGGACGTGCTCGAGCAGGGCCGCCAGCACCTCGCGCACGTCCTCGCGTCCCGGCGCCAGCTCCAGCGCGCTGCGGTAGGCGTCGATCGCGCCGGACATGTCCTCGAGCGGTCCGGCGCGCAGCCGCCCCGTCGCCAGCAGCAGCTCGGCGCGGCCTTCCGGCCTGGCGTGCCGCTCCGAGAGCTCCACGAGCCAGCTCTCGGCCGCGCGCCACGCGCCGCTCGCGCGCAACAGGCGCGCCGCCGCCAGGCCCGCCTCGAGCGCGTCGGGGTCGGACTGTGCGGCCCGTCGGTACGCCGCGAGCGCGCTCGGGCTCTCGCCGCGCGCCTCGAAGGTGCGACCGCGCACGCTCTCCAGCGCGGCGACGGCGCCGTCGTCGGAGAGCCGGTCGGCCGACGTCGTCGCGACCTCGAAGGCTTCGTCGCGGCGGTCCGCCTGCCAGAGCGCCGTGGCGAGCGCCACGGCGGCCTCGGCGCAATCCGGGTCGGCATCGAGCGCGCCGCGCAGCCAGCGCTCGGCCCGCTCGCTGAGCCCCGCTTCGAGCTCCAGCCGCGCCGCCCGCGCCAGGCGCTCGGCGCGCCGCCGCGGGTCGCCACTGCGCTCGGCCCATGCGGCCCACGCTCCCGCGGCCTCCTCGCGCCGGCCGAGCGCCTCGAGCACGCGCGCGCGACCCGCGTGGGCGTCCTCGAGGTCGGGGCCGTCGGTGAGCGCCTGCTCGAAGCGGGCCAGCGCATCCTGCTCCCGGCCGAGCGCCTCGAGCGCGCGTCCGAGTCGTGCGGCGTGTCGGGTGCGCTCGTCGTCGCACTCGGGAAGCGACAGCAGCGCCTCCAGGTGGGCGCGGCAGCGCTTCCAGTCCTCGAGCCGATGCGACGCCTCGCCGCTCAGCGCGAGCGCCTCGGCGCACAGCGCCTCCACTTCGAGGGCGGCGGCGCTCAGGTCGGCCACGTCCTCCCAGCGCGCGAGTGCGCGGGCGGAGCGCGCCCCGGCCAGGAACGCCGCGAGCGCCTCGTGCGCCGGCACGTCGTGGGCGGCCTCTGCCAGCTCGAGCAGCCGGCCCGCCGCAGCGGTCGCCCGCTCCACGCGGTCGACGCGTGCCGCCACGCGCGCCAGCGCAGCGTTCGCGGCCGTCGCGGTCCGGTCGCGCGCGACCGCGCGCTCCAGCAGGTCGGCCGCGGCCAGCGGGTCGCGCCCCTCGAGGTGAGCGGCCGCGCGAGTCAGCGCCCGCGCGGCGGCGGGACCCGGCGCCAGGTCGGCGGCGCGCGCCCACGCGTCGGCGGCAGCGGAGCGGTCGCCGGTGCGCTCGGCCAGCCGGGCCGCGAGCTGCCAGCCGGCGCCGTCCTGCGGGTCGAGCTCGAGCCCGCGTTCGAGGCAGCGACGCGCGCCCTCGGCGCGGTCCTGCGCCTCGTGACACTCCGCCAGCGCCAGCCAGTCGCGGGCGAGCGGCTCCGCGTCGGCGTGCGCGCACCAGCGTTCGAACACCTCGCACCAGGCGGCGTCTCGCCCGCCCAGGGCGCGGACGTCCGCCCAGGCCGCCAGCTCCGCCGCGCCGAGCTCGCCCGTCGCGTCCGCCTCGACGAAGGCGCGGTCGGCGCGCGCCGGCTCCTGGGCCGGACCGGTGGCCAGCTCCGCGATGCGCAGCCACAGTGCCGCGCGCGCCGCCTCCGTCCCGGGGCCCGCGAGCAGCTCGAGCTCGTCCTCGAAGAGCTCGATGGCGCGTGACCACTGGCGCCGGGCGAGGGCGATCTTCTGGAGTCCGCGCAGCGCCTCGGGGTCGGTCGGGTCGATGTCATGGGCCGCGCCGAAGGCCCGCTCGGCGTTGGCGGCGTCGCCGAGGCGCTCCCAGTGGAGACGCGCCACGCGCCGCCAGGCGAGCGCCGGTCCGGGCAGGCCCACGGCGATCTCGCGCTCGAGCCAGTGGGCGACCTCGGCCCAGTCGCCCAGCCGCTCGCTCGCGCGGCGCAGGCCCGCCATCGCCGCGCGCGCGGTCGGGTCGAGCTCGAGCACGTGGCTCCAGGCGCGCGCCGCGGCGCCCGGTGCCCACAAGCGCTCCTCGCGTAGCCGCGCCAGCTCGGTCCAGCCGCCCGGGTCGTCCGGGTGTTGCTGCAGGCGCTGCTCGAGCCGGCGCGCCAGCTCGACGGCGTCTCCCGCGGCCCGCAGCGCGTCGAGCAGGGCGAGGCTCTCCGCATCGCGCGCCTTTCCCGCGTCGACCAGGGCGCGCAGGTGCGGCAGGGCCCGCTCGGGCCGAGCCAGCGGGGCCATCCAGGTCGCGGCCAGCTCGCGCCGCAGCGAGAGCGCCGACTCGCCCGTCGAGGCCTCCAGCTCCTCTTCCGCCAGCTCCGCCCAGGCCTCGAGGCGGCCCGCCGCGCGCAGGACACGCGCGATGCGGGGCAGGGAGGCGGCCCGCTCCTCGGAGGCGATCGCGCCGGCGCGCAGCAGGCCGAGCCAGATCTCCGCTGCGCGCTCCATCTCGCCGAGCTCGTCGGCCCGCACCTGCGCTGCGCGTCGCTCGAGCTCGAAGCGCGCCGCGTCGCGGGCCCGCGCGATGCGCGTGTCGAGCAGCTCGGCGAGCTGGCGCGGGCGGCCCTGCTCGGTGTAGAGCCGGTCGAGCTCCACGAGCGCGGTCTCGTGCTCGGGGTCGCTCGCCCGTGCCGCCTCGAGTGCGGCGATGGCGCGCGCCGGCGCGCCGAGCTCTCGCTCGAGGATGCGCGCGCGTTCGAGCTGGAGGTCGCGCAGCCGCTCCGGCTCCGCGTCCGTCCGAGCCAGGACGGCGCACGTGGCGCGCAGGGCGCGCTCGCGCGCGGCGGGCCGGCGGCCGCGCTCGTGCAGCGCCGCGAGACGCAGCCAGAGCTCCGGGTCGTCGGGACGCTCCGCGACCAGGCGCTCGAGCCAGGGACGCAGCGCGTCGTCGTCCAGGTGCGTGGCCGCGAGCTCGGCGCCGTACTCGAGCAGCGGCTGACGGGCCTCGGGGTCGGCGTCGGCGACCTCGGCGTGCAGCACCTCGAGCGCCTCGGCGTGGCAGCCCAGCTCCTCGAGCAGCGGGCGCAGCGCGCGGCGCACCTCGGGC
>JASJBO010000455.1 GCA_030066475.1 Myxococcota bacterium | reverse complement strand
TTTCTCCAAAGTAGAGATGTCCGGTTCCCCCGTTTCGATCGGTCACGGTCCGGCCTCTGCGAAGGAGCCCGGAGTGGCCCGCCGCGGCGTTCCGGCGCGCAGCAGCCGGGCCTTCCGCAGGGTCGTGGACGTCTTCGCCACCTTCGCCTCGATGCGCTCGCGCTGTGTCGATAGGGAAATCGGGCTGCGTTCCCGGGTAGGGTCCGATCACACGCTTTCGGTCAAATCGACATGTAGTACCGAGATAGAAGAGTCCGGTTTCTCCAAGGTAGAAATGTCCGCAACCCGTGGAGCTCCCGATCCGGGCGCTGCCCTACCGGGCCGTGACGGTCGTGGCACCGTCCTCCGACTGCTCGTCCCCGATCGGGACTCCCTCGGCGGGGATCCCGCTCGAGCCCTTGTGCTCCAGGGTCTCTCCGCCGCGCCGCTGCACCTTCCATTCGACCAGCTCGTTCTCGTCGTCGTACTCGGCGGTCGCCACCCGCTTGATCCGGTCCGTCGCGTAGAGCTCGGTCGGGAAGAAGATGAGCTCCGAGAGGAAGAGCGTGAAGACGTCGGCGCCGACGTACAGCACGGAGCGGAGCTTCGACCACTGCGTGGGCCCGTCGGAGTACTCGTACCGCACGGTCTGGAGGCCCTCGTTCTCGTACTCCGAAGTGGGACCCACGCCGAGTACGCCCTCGACGTCGCTGCGGTGCATGCCGACGTCGACGTTCTCGTCGCCCGTGGGTCCGGGCATCTTGATCGCCGTGTAGGTGGCGCAGCCGGTTTGCGCGGCCAGGACCATCCCGGCCAGGATCAGGACATCGATGACTCTCGGCATCGCACGGTCTCCTTTTCGAGTGTGACGCCACAATTGTCCTGCGGGCAGAGACCGCGCCGCTGTGAACCAGCTCACACCGTTGGGTGTCGATCTCCGCGAAGCTCGGCGATCGAGAGCGGCGGGCCCGCGGGGTCCGTCGGGCGTGACGGCCCGGGGTCAGCTCTTCGATGCAGCCGACAGGCGGTCAGACTGCCTCTTGTCGAAACTCCGTGTCCCGCTGCTTTGTGCTCGCCGGTCGATCGCGGACGTCTCTCCCGGGCCGGGCCTGTGAGCTGGTTCACTTGCCGCCCGCTACCTGCTCGATAACGTGGCGTTCCGAACCGATACCGAGGCGGCCTTGCGAAGGGACGACATCGATCCGACCGGTCTCCCGCAGCTGATCCCGCGGGTCGACCCACATCATGCCCAGGGCTTCATCCGGGACCACGTGGCGCTGCCGAACCTGCTCCGGCGGCCGGAGCCTCTCCCCGCGGGCCCGGACCGCAGCTTCGATTCGAACCGCGCGCTCTGGGAGGCTGTCCTCGAGGAGCGCCTTCGGGCCAACGTGGCCGTTTCGCTCCGCGGCTTCCGGCTCTTCGAGTGGTTCCCCCGTTCTCCCGGGCTCTTCTACACGCAGCCCGCGGAGGAGGCGCGCCTGCTGGCGATGGACTTCCTGCTCAAGGACCGGAGCAGCGAGATCCCGGCGGGCATCGATGATGCGGAGAAGCTCCGCCGCGAGGAGGATGCCTACGCGCATCCCGAGAGCGACGACTACCTCCTGATCTTCGATCCCCACGGCAAGATGAGCATGCTCGAGGGGGGCGTCGGCTGCGTCCGTCTTCGCGACCAGGTCGTCGAGGGCGAGCGCGTCTGGTTCATGTCCGCCTCCTCCACGGCCTCGGCACACGAGGGCTTCCCGGTCGCGGTCCCCGACAGCCTCTACCATTCCTGCATCGACCAGATCGCGACCCAGGGTGTGCTGGGCTGCAGTCTGGTCGGCCACCTCCGTTTCGTTCCAGAGCCCCTGGATCCAGTCTTCGACCGCTACGTCGACGTTCCCCAGCTCTACCTGCGGGTCGACTCCCTCGAGCCCGCTGGGGTGGCCGCGGACGAGGAGCCTCGGGTCAGCGTGGCCGTCTCCTTCCTGAGCGACTGGGAGGGTTCGCGTGCCTACTACGCGTCCTATGTGACCTTCTACCCCGGCATCCAGGGCTCCCTGAAGAAGCGAGCGGAGTGGCTCGACGAGGTCTACGTCTCCGGTATGTACCAGGGCACCATCGTGACGGACTTCGACGAGCAGATGAGCCGCTTCTCCGATGCCGCCTTCAGCCTGGACAAGCTGATGAGCGGGAAGCTAGACGAGTCCCAGGCGCTGGATGCCGCGCAGCCGATCCGCCTGGAGGGCCAGGTGCAGCTCGTCGTCCAGAACGTCCGGGAGATCCATGCAGAGAGGCTCTCGCAAGTGACCCACAAGACGATCAACATCGGAGACGGGAACACGATCAACGCTCCCATTGTCGTCGCGGAGCATGTGGAGAACTCCTTCAATGCGTTGGCAGAATCCAGCGTCGACGAAGGCCTGCAGGCGGCCTTGAAGGAGCTCCTGGAGGGCGCCGTGGCGCTCGCGGAGTCCGGGGCGGCCTCCGATACGGCGGAGATGGTGGCCCGGGACGCGGACTCTCTGACCCGGGAGGTCACCGGCTCGAGCCCCCGGGAGGGCACGGCTCGTCGCATCCTCTCCGACCTTCGCGATACCGTGCAGGCCGTGGGCGAAATCGGCCAGCCCCTCCTCGCGACGATCACCAAGCTCGGCCCGTTGATCGCGGGGCTCTTCGCGTAGCGGCGCCAGGCGGATGTGCCTCGACGAGTTGGGGGCGATCCAAGTGATGGACGCGGAGAGGCACCGGCGGAGGCGATCAGGGAACGGCAGTTCGAGCGAGAGGGGGCGTCGCGGACGCATGGACCACGGCCGCCCAGGGACGGCACTTCGCACCCCTCGCGCCGCTGCTTGCGCACGTGTTGCCGGCCCGGATGCAGCTGCCGAAGCGGGCCGTGCCGGCGCCGCGCGCCTTCTGGGTTCTGACGCTCGCAGTGGCGCGAGTTCTCGCTGGCATTCGCGCGGTCGCCCCTTCACAATCGAACGCCGTGCGGACCCGAGCGATTGCTACTGCGGCCCTGCTCCTGACCGGCCTCGCGGCCGCGGCGCCGGCGAGCGCCTCGGTCGCGGTCGTGGCCTACACCGGACAGCGGGCGCCGGGCACGGAGGCGGGGGTGGTGTTCGACAGCTTCGGCGACGACGTGCTGCTCGACGACGCCGGGCACCTGCTCTTCCAGGGAACGCTCGCCGGGCCCGGCATCTTCTCGGACATCAGTCTCGGCCTGTGGCGCGGCGTCCCGGGTGCCGTCGCGATCGTGGCTCGCTCGGGCGACCCCGGGCCGGGACTGGATGGCGAGCAGCTCGGCGTATTCGACACCTGGTCGCAGACCGCGTCGGGCGACTGGGGCTTCGTCTCCACCATCGCCAGCGGTGACGACGCGGGTGAGGACGGCATCTGGGTGGCGCGGGGCGGTGCGCCGGTCTACCAGGGGCAGACCGGGCAGACGGCTCCGGGCACCCCGAGCGGCGTCGTCTTCGACCGCTGGTTCGAGCTCGGCCTGGGCGACGCGGCCGGCGTCGTCCGCACCACCGTGGCCGGCCCGGGGATCACGTCGGCCAACGACAACGGCGTCTGGGGCTTCGCGAACGGCAGCTTCGTGCTGGTCGCGCGCGAGGGCGACCCCGCTCCCGACGTGCTGCCGCCCGACCCCTTCGGCGTCCCGAACGATCCCGCGATCTCGCCCGCCGGCGCGATCGCGTTCTTCTCGCGGCTCGCCAGCGGGGCTCGCGGCATCTGGGTCGACGCGGGCGGCGGCCCGGCGCGGCGCCACCTGACCGGCGATCCGATTCCCGGCGGCGGCGGCCCCACCCTCGACGTCATCGGCGACATCCGCATCGACGCGACCAACCGGCTGTCCTTCTACTCGTCCCTGGGGAACAGCCAGCCCAGCGACGCTGCGGTGCTGGACGAGGAGCCGGGCGGCACGGTGGTCGCCGCACGCGTGGGCGCCGACGCGCCGGACATCTCACGCAACGTCTGGTTCCGGAGCCTGTCCGACGTCCGGCTGGGCGCGACGGGTGCCCTGGCCTTCCGTGCCCGCCTGGACGGCGAGGTGTCCAGGGGCGACGACGTCGTGGTCTACCGCGACCTGGGCGCGGGTCCGAAGGTCGTCTGGCGCGAGGGCGACGTCGCCGAGGGCACGGCGGTCTTCACCGACAGCTTCGACGTGGGCATCAGCGACGGCGGCCGGGTGGTGATCGACGCGCAGGTGACTGGTCCCGACGTGGATGCCAGCAACTTCCGCGCGCTCTTCTGGATCGACCTCGCGGGCGAGCCGCACCGGCTGCTGCGCTACGGCGACGCCATCGAGGTGGCGCCCGGCGATTCGCGCATCGTCACCGAGCACTGGGTGGCCGGTGTCACCGTCCACCGTCAGGCCGGTCGCGGCAACGGCATGAACGAGACGCGCGTCGCGACGCGCGTGCGCTTCGACGACGGCTCGCAGGCCGTCCTGCTGGTGCCGGAGCCGCGCGCCAACGTCGCCACGTCCGCAGCCCTCGCCGCGCTGTCGTCGCTGGTGGCCGCCCCGCGCCGCACGCGACGCCGGTGGTGGTCGTCAGCGATCAGCCGAGCCGGGTGATGCCGGGAACGCGATCGAAGGCGGAGTCGAACGAGAGGATCCGAGCGATGCCGTGATGCTCCATGACCGCGACGTGGAGGGCGTCGCGCGCGGAGAGCCGGGGCGATCCCAGCACGATGGTTCGTGCGCGCTCGGCGTCCTGCTGGGCGATGGGGAGCACCTCGTCGACGACGCCCAGCACGGCGTCGAAGGCGGGTTGGATGGCGTCGCGGCGATCGATGGCGACGTAGCGATGCAGGATCTCCTGCAGGACCTCGGCATTCGTCACGAGTCGCTCGCCCTGGGAGATCGATTGCTCCAGCATCCGCTGCGCGTCGGCCTTGTGGGGGTGAGGCGCGCCCACGAGGTACATCGGGATGTTGGAATCGATCAGGATCACTCGGGGAGATCCCGCGAATAGCCCGCCTCGATCTCCTCGAGCACCTGATCGATGTCTCCGATGGGGTAGCCGTGGGTGGCGGCTTCCCGCACTACCGAGAGCTTCTTGCCGGGATCCCCGTCCGCCTCTTCCCGAGAGGCGGCGCGGAGCGCCTGACGCACCCACTCCGCGAGGGTCATGTGGCGGCGCCTGGCGATTCGCTGGAGACGCCGATACTCAGCGTCCTCCAGCAGCACCTGCATTCGCTTCG
>JASJBO010000454.1 GCA_030066475.1 Myxococcota bacterium | reverse complement strand
TGCTGGTCGCGCTGCTGGTCGCGCTGCTCGCGGCGACGGTCGCGCGGGCCGGGAGCCCCTATCCGGACCTGCGCGATTCCCTCGACGCGGAGTTCCAGCAGGCCCTCGACGCCTTCGTCGACACCCGGCCCCGGGGCGCCGACTTCTGGGCGGCGATGCGCCAGAAGCAGGGGACCGTGGTGTTGGCGGACGTCACCGACCTGCGGAGGCCGCGGGTTGCCGGCTACAACCCGGAGCTGATGCTCTACGCGGCGAGCGTCCCGAAGGTGGCCATCGTGTTCGGAGCGCTGGTCGAAGCCCACGCGGGCCGGCTCACGCTCGACGACGAGACCCGCGAGCAGCTCGTGAGCATGGTGCGCAGGTCGTCCAATCCGGCGGCAACGGCGGTGCTCCACAAGATCGGGATCGAGCGCCTCGCCGAGATCCTCCAGGACGAGCGGCACGGGAAGCTCTACGACCCGGAGCACGGCGGGGGACTGTGGGTGGGAAAGGCCTACGACAAGTCGCCGGTGTGGCGACGGGACCCCCTGCACCAGCTGAGCCACGGCGCCTCGGCCATGCAGGTGGCGCGCCTCTACTACGGCTGGCTCAACGGCACCCTGATCGCCCCGGAGTACCAGCCGCTCTTCAAGGAGATCTTTGGCAACCCCGCCCTCAAGCACAACTTCGTGAAAGGCCTCGAGGGGCGCGAGGACCTTCGACTGTATCGGAAGTCCGGCACCTGGAGGAACACGCGCGCGGACAGCGGCGTGATCGAGCGCGACGATCTCACCTACATCGCCGTGGCCATCTACTCGGTGGCGGAGGGCACGCGGGCGCTGGTGCAGGGCATGCAGGGGGTCGACGACTTCATGCTCGAGTGGAGGCGCGTGCAGGAGGCCCCGGGCCGGTAGGTCGCCCCCGATCGGTCTACAGCAGCTCGAGCTGGCCGTTCGCCTGCTCGCCGCGCTCGCCGGGGAAGTCCGGCAGCGATCCCACGTCCACGCCCGGTGCCACGCGCGCCGCGATGCGCGCGTGCAGGTCGCGCGCCACCTCCGGCGTTCGCCGGTTGCTCGCGGTGTGGACGAAGAAGAAGGGCTCGCGTCCCGCCTCGATCCAGCCGGCGAC
Source organism: Myxococcota bacterium (assembly GCA_030066475.1). Next base: position 4,068 of record JASJBO010000454.1, on the reverse strand, counting down.
GCGTGCGGCCCACTCGTCGAGGTACGGGTCGTTCGTCGGCCGGTGCGGGTGGCCGACGAAGCGCACCAGGGGGCGCCGGCCGACGGGCTCCGCGCGCAGCGGCAGGTCGGGCTTCTCGTGCAGCGCGGCGACCACCTCCGGATGCTCCGGGTCGCCGGCGCGGAGCGCGCGCGTGTCCATCACGACGCGGTCTCCGCCGTGCTCGGCGACGAGATCGTCGATGCGGCGCGCCGTCTCCGCGTCGTCGAAGAAGGCGCGGTGGCGCAGCTCGACGGCCCAGGGGAGGGGGATGCGCGCGAGGAAGGCGAGCAGGTCCGGGACCCGCGACGGGTCGAAGGCGGGCGGAAGCTGCACGAGGAGCGGCCCGAGGCGGCCGGAGAGCGGCGCGATGGCGGTGAGGAAGTCCTCGAGCGGTGCCTCGCAGTCGCGCAGCATCCGCTCGTGGGTGATCGCCCGGGGGATCTTGAAGCAGAAGCGGAAGCCCGGCGGCACGGCGTCGCGCCAGCGCTCGACGCTGCGGGGGCTCGGCACGCTCCAGAAGGTCGTGTTGCCCTCCACCGCGTTGAAGACGCGCGCATACTGGGGAAGGCGGTCCGCCGGGCGGGCGTCGCGGCTGTAGAGGCTCCCGTTCCAGCCGGGGAAGCTCCAGAAGGGGCAGCCGAGGGCATAGCGGGCGAGGGGCACGGGCGAACTGTGGAGCATCGGGGGCGTGCTGATCAATGGCCCCCGCCCGGCGAGTTCGGCATCGAGACGGTCGACGTGCCGCTGCGTTGGATCGGGGAGGGCGCGAGCTGCGGCCGGAGCCGCGCGAGGAGGCGGAGTCGCTGGCGCGCCGCGGCTGCGGCTGGCCGCGCGGGTCAGGCGGTGAGCACCACCCGGTCGCGGCCGGCGCGCTTGGCTTCGTAGAGCGCGGCGTCGGCCCGCTCGAGCGTGTCGGCTGGCTCCTGCCCGGACGCGTGCACGGCGATCCCGGCGCTGAAGGTCGTCACGGGATCTTCGTGGCGCCAGCCCTCGCAGAGCCGCTCGCCGGCGATGCGGGCATCGGGTCCCGCCTGCCGGAGCACCACCAGGAACTCCTCGCCGCCCATTCGATACGCCTCGTCGCCGTCGCGCAGCGATCGGGCCAGGAAGCGCGAGAGCTCGCGCAGCACGTCGTCTCCGCCGGCGTGCCCGAGCGTGTCGTTGACGCGCTTGAAGTGGTCGAGGTCGAGCACCACGAGCGCGTCGCCGGGCTCGAGCGCCTCGAGCCGCGCGGCCGCCTTGCGGCGGTTGCCGAGTCCGGTGAGTGCATCGTGCCGCGTCTCGTCGTGGAGCGCCTCGCGGTCGCGCACCCGCTCGATGGCGAGGCCGGCCTGTACCGAGAGCGTGCGCACGAGATCCTGGGTGAAGTCGTCGAGGGTCACTGCGCCGGCCCGCCGCGCGAGCAGCACGATGCCCATGCAGCGCGACGAGCCGAGCAGCGGTGCCACCCCGAGGCGCGCGACGCCGAGCCGAGCTGCGAGCGCCGCGGTGCTCTCGCTCTCCTGGCCCAGGATGTCGCCCCCGCGCATCGCGTCGACCAGCGCGGGCGTCTCGCCCAGCTCGAAGCGCACCGGCAGCTCCCCGCGCCAGCCCGAGTGGGCCGCCAGCTCGAGCGCGCGATCGGAGGCGGGCAGCAGCACCGCGGCGCCGTCCGCCGCGGGGAGCTCGTTCGCGAGGCGCACCAGGCACTCGGACAGCTCCCGGCGGTCGCGGATGTGGGCGAGCTCCGCGCTCGCCTCGACCAGCCAGCGCATGCGCCGCATGCGCCGCCCGTCGGCCTGCTCGGCCTCGCGCAGGCGGTTGGAGATCCACGCGACCGACTCGCCGATCAGGACGCAGATGGGGAGCACCATGGCCACGCTGGCGCTCTGCTTGGGATCGCCCTTCAGGGCGAGCGGAATGGCGTACGCGACCGCCATCAGCGGGGCGAACGCCAGCGGCGCCCCGCGCGGCAGCGCGATGCCCATCCAGACGTAGATCAGGACGAAGTGGATCGAGTAGGAGTAGGGACCGAGGCCTCCCAGCAGGTTGGCCCACATCTTCACGCCGAACCCGACGGGAGGGAGCAGCAGCAGGAAGCGCCGCGACCAGCGGTCCCAGGGCATGACCCAGATCGCAACCGCGCCCAGCAGGCACACCGTCGTGATGGCCGCCCGCTGCGCGCCGCTCATGTCCGTCAAGTTGGGCAGCGGGTGCACGATCGCGCTCACGACGCCGCTCGTGGCGAGCAGCACCGCGAAGTAGCGGGCGACCAGTCGTTGGGACAGCGAGTGCACCACCGCCAGTGCTGATCGGACGGAGGGACACGAGAGCACAGGGGGGTACGCCCGACGCGGCCTCCGGGGATCTCCCGATGCGTCGGCGCTCAGCCTCAGAGGCGCGCCTCGATCGGGGGCCCGTGAACCTGGCCTCGCGCCTGGAGGCGGCGGCCCCGGCGGGCGGCATCCTGATCACGCGCGAGACCTGGCTCCTGGTCCGCAGGGCGGACAGGTCCGGCAGCACATCGCAGCGCGATTACGCGACGAAGTCGGTGCGCAGTCCGTCCCGGTGGAGGGCGTCGCCGCCGCGGCGTCCGGCGGTGCGCCGGCGGTCGCGCCGGCGGCGCTCCAGGAACAGCGGGATCGGACGCCCGGTGTCGGCGTCGAAGGCGTGTAGCGGGGGCGGCGCGGCGCGTCCGCCGAGCTGCGCCAGCTCGAAGACACCGTAGAGCACGCAGGTGGTCCCGCCGAGGATCCAGAGCCAGTCCATATGCATGGCAGTGCCGGCGTCCGGCGCGCAGGTGTCGCGGCGCGCAGGCTGCGCGCAGCGCGCGCGCAGATCGGGGCGCACTGGGCGAGCACCGAGGGCGTCGACGTCGAGGAGGGGGGGATGGGGTTCGAGGAGTACCTCGGCCGCGGCCGAGGCGCCGCCTGCGGAGGTGGCCGCGGCGTCCGAGTGAGCTCGCCCCCTCCCGCTTCAGGCGCCTCCGCCGTGCTCCGAAAGATGCAGGAGGATGGAGGACGCCCTCTCGCAACGGCCCACGGGCCGCAGCTGGGCGCTGCGCTCTGCGGCGGTCACGCTCGCGAGCGTGGTGCCGGTCGCGCTCACCGCGATCTTCGGTCCGCAGAGCGGTCTCGAGGCGATGGTCATCCTGATCCCCTGGGCGGGGATGCTCGCAGGGCACGCGATCTTCGGCCCGGTGACCCTGCTCCTCGCCTGGGGCGAGCGGCGCCGCTGGCTGCTGGCGAGCTTCGGGCTCTACCTCACGGCCTTCGCCGCCCTCCACCTCGTGTGGTGGGCGGTTGCGAGCGGCGTGCCGGAGCAGCTCGAGACCGAGTACCTGAAGCGCCACCGCCCCGCGGACTACGCGCTCCAGCGTCTGCCGCGCGATCGCGACGCGGGGCCGGAAGAGCTGGAGGCGCTGCTGCGCGCCGGCGCCGACGTGAATCGGCGCACGCCCGACGGCCGCACGCCGCTCTTCGACGCGGCGAGCAACGCGCCCGCGCTCGCGTTGGCGCTGCTCGAGGCGGGCGCCGACGCCAACCAGGTCTCCGGCGCGGCGGGGCTGCCCCTGCACGCGGCCGTGCGCAACGAGGACCTGGCCCTCGTGAAGGCGCTCTTCGCACACGGCGCCCTGCCCGACCTGCCCGACGAGAACGGCCGCACGGTGCTGTGCCGACTGCTCGGCCAGTCCGGGCAGGGCGGCCTCTCGCCGCTCCAGCTCGAGCTGCTGCGGCAGCTGCTCGAGGCGGGTGCGGATCCCAACGAAGCCTGTCCCGCCTTCCGCCAGGCGGTACGGCGCCGCCAGCCCGACGCGCTGCGCGCGCTGCTCGACGCCGGCCACCGCAACGCGGAGCCCGACGACCCGGCGATCGAGTACGCGCTGCGCGTCGAGGCGCGCTCGCGCGAGCGCGACCTCGCGTGGGTCGCGCTGCTGCTCGAGGTGGGCGGCGATCCGAACCGGCCGCTTCGTCAGGCGGTCGAGCGCGGTGACGCCGAGCTGCTCGGCGTGCTGCTCGAGGGCGGCGCCGATCCGAACGACGGGCTTCCGCTCGCGTACACGGCCGG
>JASJBO010000085.1 GCA_030066475.1 Myxococcota bacterium | reverse complement strand
GGGACCCCGATCTCCCCCCCGTGGTAGGATGGAGCCGGGAGGTGCTCCCGGTGCGCCGAAGTCGCCGCTCCGCGCCCGTTGCGATCCTCGCGCTGTCCGTCCTGCTGCTCGCGCCCAACTGCGGCTTCGTCCCCGTCGACCAGATGCAGATCAGTGCGCACGAGGACGACGACACCTACTTCATGAATCCCGCGATCCACCATGGGCTGCGGGCCGGCCTGAAGAGCTGGACCGTCTATACGACCGCCGGCGACGCGGGCAGCCTCACCAACGGCCACTGGCAGAGCCGCGAGCAGGGCATGAAGGCCGCCTACGCCGCGATGGCGGGTGTCCCCAACGTCTGGCAGTCCGTGGCGCTCAGCGTCGCGGGTCGCTCGCTGGTCGCCTTCCGGCTCGACGGGACGCGGGTGACGCTGGTGTTCCTGCGGCTGCCCGACGGCAACCCGAACGGGACCGGCTACCCGGCCACCGGCTACGAGAGCCTCGCGAACCTCTGGAACGACCCGCCGGGCTACACCGTCACGTCCGTGGACGGCGCGCAGACCTACACGCGCAGCGAGCTGATCGAGCTGCTGCGCGTGCTGCTCGACAGCCGGCGTCCGCGCAAGCTGCGGTTGATGGATGCCGTCGACTACCACGGCAGCGACCACTCCGACCACATCCACACGGCGCTGTTCTCGTTCGAGGCGCACCTCCAGGCGCCGGGCTCGCGCGAGGTGCGTTCGTACCGGACCTACAACACCAGCGCGCTGCCGGTGAATCTGTCACCCGCCGAGCAGGCCGACAGCCGCGCGATCCAGGCCGTCTACCAGGCGTTCGACGCGGGCGCCGGCCCGAACAGCTGGAACGACCGCGAGATGGCGCTCGGCGGCATGTCGCCCGCGACCGGGCACCTCGCCTGGGGCAGCGAGTGCCTGGCGGCCAGCGCCCCCGCGGCGGGAGCGACGGTGGGCCTGGCGCCGTGTGCCGATGTCTCGGCCCAGCGCTTCCGCCTGGCGGACGACCGCCGCCTCGAGCACGTCGCGGGCCTGTGCGTCGCGGCCACCTCGCTGGCCGCGGGCGCGCCGCTCGAGCTGGCCGCCTGCGCCGACGTCGCGACCCAGCAGCTGACGCTCATGACGGACGGCCTGCTGCGCGCGCGCGAGAACCTGTGCGTGGGCGGGCTCGCGAACGGACCCGGACTGGTCGTCTGCGGCGTGCTGGCGCGCAACTGGGAGCTGGCGGCCTCGCCGGTCTTCGCGGCGACCGGCGGCGACTTCTCGACCGCGGAGCTCGGCACCGATGCCTCGCGCTACCGGAGCCTGCAGCTCGGCGACGTGAACGGCGACGGCCGCGACGACGCCTGCGCGCGGCGCGGCGACGGCCCCTGGTGCGCGCTGGCTGCGGCGGGCGGGTCCTTCGCGGCCGCGACGCAGTGGCACACCGATTTCACCGACTCGCTGGGCTGGGGCGCCGTGCAGTACGGCTCGACGCTGGTGCTGGGCGACGTGACCGGCGACGGGCGCGCCGATCTGTGCGGGCGCGGCGCGGCGGGCGTCTGGTGCGTGCAGTCGACGGGATCCGGGTTCACCGCCAGGGCGCTCTGGACCGCGGCGTACTCGGACGCCGCCGGCGGCAACGACCCGGCCGTCTACGGCTCGCTGCGCCTCGGCGACGTCGACGGGGACGGCCGCGACGACCTGTGTGCGCGCGAGGGCGACACCGTCGTCTGTCGGGCGAGCACGGGCAGCGCCTTCGGCGCCGGGAACACCTGGATCGGCAGCGAGTGGGGCACCGCCCTCGGGCTGCCCGCCGCCCAGGTGGGGCGCACGCTGATGCTCGGCGACGTGGACGGCGACGGCAACGACGACCTGTGCGAGCGCGGCACCGACGGCGTGCACTGCGCGCTCTCCGATCCGGCCGCCGGCGCCTTCCGCGACCCGGCGATGCGCTCGCAGGGCGACTTCTCCGACGCCACCGGCTGGTCGGGCCTCGAGTCGTACTGGCGCTCGCTCCGGCTCGGCGACCTCACGGGCGACGGTCGCGCCGACCTGTGCGGCCGCGGTGGCAACGGCCTGCTCTGTCTCTTCTCCGTGGACGGCCGCTTCTCGCAGCTCGTGCACCACGTGGCGCGCGCCTACTCGAACGCGGCCGGCTGGTCGCCGACGGAGCGGGGCGCCACGATCCGCCTGGGCGACATCGACGGCGACGGCCGGGCCGACGTGTGCGGCGCCGGCCCCAGCGCCCTCGATTGCGCGGTGCTGGACGGCCCCTGAGCGCCGGCGGTCCGCCGGGCTCGCCCCCGGCGCTCCACTCCGGTGGCCGCACAGTGATATGGTGCACGAGTGGGCGGCCAGCTCCTGCGCAGGCTCGGCGTCGAGCCGGGCGAAGGACGGGTGTTCGCCTGGGCGGGCGGCTCGCTGCTCGTGCTCGGCTGGGCCGACGTCTCGGTCAAGAACGTCGCCGAGACGCTGTTCCTGAAGCGCATCGGGGTCGAGCAGCTGCCGCTGGCGTTCCTGGTCAGCACGGCGCTGCTGGTGCCGACCACCTACGCGGTGGGGCGCCTCGCAGCCCGCGTGGACCGGCAGCGCCTGCTGCCGCTCGCGCTGGGAGCGCTCGGGCTGACGCTGGTCCCGCTCTGGCTGCTGGTCGACGAGCGCACCGCGGGCGCCACGGCGCTGCTGCTCGTCGTCTCGAAGCAGCTCCAGTCGCTCGCGCTGCTCGTCTTCTTCGTCTCACTCACCGACCTGCTCGACGCGCGGCAGTCGAAGCGACTGTTCGCGCCGCTCATGGCGGGCGTGACGCTCGGCACGATGCTCGGGAGCTTCGCCTCGGACCCGATCAGCGACCGCATCGGTATCGCCGGCCTGCTGCCGTTCTCCGCCGCCGCGCTGGTGCTGGCCGGCGGGCTGGCCGCGCCGCTGCGCCGCCGGCGCGCGCCGCGCTTCGAGCGCCGCGTCGCGTCGCGTCGCGTGCCGGAGCCCCCGACGAGCCGCCAGGCGACGCCGCGCTTCGCCACGCTGTGGCGCGAGAGCGGGCTGTTCCGGCTCCTCGCGATCAGCGTGCTCTGCAACGGGCTGCTGGGCCCCATGCTGTACGTGCAGTTCCAGCACGTCGCCGACGTGGCGACGACGGGCGCCGGCGGCGAGGAGCGCCTGCTGGCCTTCTACGCGCAGTTCCGCGGCTGGCTCAGCGGCGGCATCCTGCTGACGCAGGTGCTGGCGACCTCGAGCCTGTTCCGGGTGATCGGCATTCCGCTGGCCTCGGCCGTCTCGCCCGCGGTCTACCTGCTGGGCTTCCTCGGGCTGAGCCTGCGCCTGAGCCTGCCGGCCGGCGTCGCCGCGATGAGCGGCGCCAAGCTGCAGGACAACGCCGTCTACGATCCCGCGCTGCGCGCGCTCTACAACCTGTTCCCCGGGGACCTGCGCTCCTGGAGCGCGGCGCTGCTCGAGGGACCGGTGAAGCGGGTCGGGGGGTTGGTCGGCAATCTGGCGACCTGGCTCGCGCTCCAGCTCGGCAGCGTGGCCTGGATCGGGGCGCTCGCCATCCCGATCAGCGCCGTCTGGCTGGTCGGCAGCCTGCTGCTGCGGCGCGCCTATCCCGAGCTGCTGCTCCAGATGTCCGCGCGGCTGGCGCGCACCGGCGAGGAGGCGGACCTGGCCGAGCTGCTGGACGCCGCGACGCTGCGCTCGCTGGCACCGCAGCTCGCCGATCCCGATCCGGGCCGCTGCCGCGCGGCGATCGACCTCGTGTCCGAGGCGAAGCCCCGCCTCGCGCTCGCGGCCCTGGCCGGAGCCGCGCGCGCTGCGCCTCCGGCGACCCGCCCGCTGCTGGTGGCCGCCATCGATCGCGCGCTCGCGCTCCACGTGGACGCCGACGTCACGGACGCGGGAGCGGCGGCCGATGTCGCGGCCCTGCTGGACGGGACGCACCCGCTCGGCGCCGGCGAGCGGGTGGCGCTGGTGCGGGCCTGGGGGCGGCTGGCGCGCGCCGATGCGGACGGCGTGGCCGAGCGGGCGCTCGCGGATCGCGCGCCGACCGTGCGCCTCGCCGCCGCCGCCGCCCTCCACCGCTGGCGACCGGCCGAAGCTGCGCCCGCGCTCGACGCGGCCCTGTCCGACGCGATCGAGGGGGAAGACGCCGCGGTGCGGCAGGCGGCCTGCCAGGAGCTGCGCGCGCTGCTGAGCCGTGCGTCTCCGGGAGCCGACTGGGAGCAGCGCCTGCGCGCCCTGACGCGGCTGCTCGAGCGTCCGGCCGAGCGGGCGGCCGCCGCGGCGGCGCTCGCGGACGTCGCCGCTCGCCACGGCGCGCCGACCGCCGTCGTGAGCGACGCGCTTCGCGTGCTGCGGGCGGACGCGGATCCGCGCGTGCAGGCGGCGTGGCTCCGCTTCAGCGGACACGCGGGCCTGGCGGACGAGGCCGCGTGGCTGGTGGGGCACCTCGCCCAGGAGCGGTCCGGGGGCGACACCGTGCGGGCGGCCGCGCGCGACGGACTGCGCGCGCTGGGCGCCGCCGCGACCGAGGCGCTGCTGGTCGAGCTCGCCTTCGGCAAGCGCAGCACGCGCGACGAGATCGTGCCGCTGCTCGGCGCGCTCGAGGTCGATCCCGCCAGCCTGCGCGCCTCGCTCGAGCGCGAGCTCGACACCGCGCGACGGCGGCTCGTGCACCTGCACGCTCTGGTGCGCGGGGGCGCCTCGCCGATCGTGATCCAGCGCCTGGGCGAGTGTCTCGACGAGGCGCTGCACACGGTGCTGCTACTGCTCGCCGCGATCCACGACGAGGACCGCATCGCCGAGCTGGCGGATCCGCTCCGGCGGGCGCGGGGCGGGCGTCAGCACGCGATCCTGCTGGAGGCCCTCGAGGCCCTGCTGAGCCCGCAGGAGAAGGCCGAGCTGGTTCCGCTGCTCGAGGACCAGACGGTGGCGGTGCGGGCCCGAGCGGCAGCCGGCGCGCTCGACGTCCGGATCCCGGACGCCGAGACGGTCACCCGCACCCTGCTCGCCGAGGCCGACGAGCTGACGCGCACCCTGGTCGCGGCGACGCGCGCCGAGGCCTCCCCGCGCTCCGGCGTTGCATCCGGCTCTCCGCCGGTGCAGGATCGGAAGGTTGTGCCGAATCCGGTCGATTGCGCGCTGCTGCTCAAGGGCATTCCGCTGTTCGAACGCCTCACCACGCGCCAGCTGATGGACCTGGCCTCCGTCGTGAAGGAGCAGGGCTTCGCCCGCGACGAGAACATCGTGACCGAGGGCGACGTGTCGGACTGCCTGTACGCGATCCTCGAGGGCCGGGTCGAGGTGGTGAAGGGCGGCAGGCTGGTCAATCAGCTCGGCCCCGGCGATTTCTTCGGCGAGGTCGCGCTCTTCGACGCACGGCACCGCACCGCGACGGTGGTCGCCTGCGAGGCGGTGCGCGTGCTGCGGCTCGAGCGGACCAACCTGCTGCGGCTGATGGAGGAGCTCCCCGCCATCGCCATCACGCTGTGCGAGACGCTCTCGCGCCGCGTGCGCGACCTGCTCGAGGGCCCGGTGAGGACCCGGTGAGGCGGCTCGCGCCCGCCGACCGTCTGCTGCTGCTCGTCCTGCTCCCGCTCTGGGGCGCGGCCTTCGTGCTGCACGTCGGGGAGATCCGGCGCACGGGCGCGGTGCAGGTCCCCGTCTTCGCCGCGCCGCCGCGCGGCGACGACCCGTACCCCCGGGTGGGTGGCTTCCGACTCGAGCGGCAGAGTGCCGGGACGGGCCTCGAGGTAGGCGACCGGCTGCTGCGCGTCGGAGACGCGGACCTGCGGGGCGCCGGGTACTTCCGCTTCGATGCCATCACGTTCGACGAGGCCGGCGAAGCGCTGGAGGCGCCGCTCGTCTTCGAGCGCGCCGGCGAGCGCCGCGAGACGCGGCTGCGGCTGCGGGTCTCCGCGGCGCCCTGGGCGCGGGTCCCGCTCTCGCTCGCGCTGGCGGGCATCGCGGTACTGGTGCTGCTGCGCGCGCCGGGCACGCGCGCTTCGCGCTTCTTCTTCGTGGCCGCCCTCGGCATGGCGATCACGGAGACGCCCTTCGAGGGCGGCCCGCGCCTGCAGACCTACGCCGCCTACGCCGCCTTCCACCTGGTGGGTCCCGCCGCGCTCTACTGCCTGATCCGCTGGCTGATCCTGTTCCCCGACGAGGTCGCGCGTCGCGACCGGCCGACGACGGCCTGGGCCTGGGTGGCCCTGCTGTTTCCCCTGGTGCGCCTCAACTACGTGCTCGGGGGACCGGTGCAGACGGAGCTGGTGCCCCAGGTCGTGGTGGTGACCGACCTCGTGCTGTTCGCGACCTGCCTCGGCATCCTGACCTGGAACGCGGTCAAGGCCGACCCGATCGGCCGGCGGCGCATCAAGTGGGTCGCGCTCGGCGGCTACCTCTCGATGCTGCCCGTCGTCCTGAACCTGGCGGCCCCGATCGTCCTCGGCGATCCGGGGCGCTACGAGCAGCTCCTGAACGCGAGCCTGCTGCTCGGCGTGCTGTTCCCGCTCGGGGTCCTGGTCGGCATCCTGCGCTGCCGGCTCTTCGACATCGACCGCATCCTCAGCACCACGGTCGCCTACAGCGCGCTCGCCGCCCTCTTCATCGGGGCGGTCGCGACCGTGGTGCCGCGGCTGGCGCAGGCGCTGAGCGCGGCGCTCTCGCTGGACCCCCAGACCGGCCAGACCGCCGTCTCGGCCGTGCTCGCCGCGGTGGCGGTGCCCGGCTACCGCTGGCTGCGTCCGCAGGTGGACCGCGTGATCTTCGCCGAGCGCCACGCGCTCGAGACCGGCGTGCGCGAGCTGCTGGGCGAGCTGTCGTCGTGTGCCGGACCCGAGGAGCTGCTGCAGCGCGTCGGCGAGCGGCTCGCCGGCATCCTGCGGCCGGAGACCTGCTCGCTCTTCTGGCGCGTGGACGCCGAGTACGTGCCCATCTTCGTGCGCGGCCAGTCGATGCCGCCCGCGTTTCCCGCCGGGAGCCCGCTGGTCGCTGCGCTGGCACCGGCCGAGGACGTCGTCGTGGCGGATCGGGGGCAGCGCGGGGGCCGCGGCGCCGAGCTCGGCCCCTTCGAGCGCGCCGCTCTCGAGACGCTGGGCGTCGCCGTGGTCGTGCCGCTGCGCTCCGGCGCCGAGCTGGTCGGGTTCCTGTGCCTCGGCATCAAGGGCTCGGGCGACATCTACACGCCCACCGACCTGGTGCTGTTCGCGGCCGTGGGCGAGAAGGCCTCGAGCGAGCTGCTGCGCTTCGCGGACGCCGCCACGATCCGCCACGAGCGCGCGCTCCAGAGCGAGCTGCGGCAGTACGTGCCCGAGGCGGTGGCCGAGCGGATCGAGAGCGGCGGCGACGTCGAGGCGGGGGAGCGCGAGGTCTCGGTGCTGTTCGTCGACATCCGCGGCTACACCAGCTACTCGGAGCAGCGCGACGCGGGCGAGGTGTTCTCGGTGATCAACCGCTACACCGAGCGCGTCTCTTCGCTCGTCCGCGAGCACGGCGGATCGGTGCTGGAGTTCCACGGCGACGGGCTGATGGCCGTCTTCGGCGCGCCGGCGGCGTTGCCCGAGAAGGAGCGGGCGGCGGTGCAGGCCGCGTGTGTGATCGTGGAGTCGATGGCAGCGGAGCGGCAGTCCGACGACCGCGAGCCGCTGTCCGTCGGCGTGGGCGTCGCGACCGGGCTGGCCTTCGTCGGCAACATCCGCTCGGTCGATCGGATGATCTGGACCGCGATCGGCAGCACCGTGAACCTCGCTGCCCGGCTCCAGGGTCTGAGCCGCGAGCTCGAGGCGTCCGTCGTGATCGACCACGACACGTGGAGGCGCGCGGGCCCCGCCCGGCGCGGCTTCGAGCTGCGCGCCGAAACCCGGATCCGCGGCATGAGCCGAGCCGCGGACGTCCACGCCCTGCCGATCGAGATCTGAGCCCTGGGTCGGCACCGAGCGGTCCTGCCGGTCCCAGGTCCGGGCCCCGCGGCGACCCTGGAGCGGACCGGTCTGGGGTACTCTGGAGCGCACCTGCCGAGAGCCACACCATGGCGCGATCCGAGAAATGGAAGTCCGCACTCTTCGTCGTCGGCCTGATCGTGCTCGGCGTGGCGCTGGGGGCGGCCGGCTTCGTCCTCCTCGAGAAGAGCAGCCCGAGCGATCCGGCCCCGCAAGAGCTCGCCAAGGCGCTGATGAACCTGGGCGTCGTCGTGATTCTCGGCAGCCTGCTGAAGCTGCTGCTGGACGAGTATCGCAAGGGGGCCGAGCACCGCGAAGAGGAGCGTGCCTTCCGCCAGGAGCTGCTCCAGGCGCTCAGGTCGATCTTCGATCAGGTCGAGCTCGCGCGGGTACTCATCGAGTCCCACCGGTCCGCGAAGACGTACGGAGAGTGCATTCGGGACAAGATCATTCCCGCCAAGATCTCCCTGTACGACATCAAGCGGACGCTCGCAGACGCGTCGGACAGCATCGAGGGCGAGACCGCGACGGACCTGCGCGCATGGATGCACTTCATGATCGCCTATCTCCACCAGCTCGTGGACGAGTACGCGAGCGAGTACCGGGAGATCGCCAACCAGCAGGCCTACCAGGAGGCAGTGGCGGCACGATCTCGGCGCTTGTTTGCCGAATCGTTCCCGGAAGGAGGGAACGCCAGCTCCCGCCGAGACGCGCTTCGAGGCGTGCCCGACCAGCTGTCCGCGGCCGAGCCGACGATCCCGCCTGCGCTGACGATGGTGTGGCAGCGGATCGAGGCGCTGCCGCGCCTGGCGGACTTCCGGTCGAACGAGTCGCCGACCGCGTACCAGGCGCTCTTCCTGCGGCCGTACGAGTGCTGCAAGGCGAAGTTGAAATCACGGGGGAAGCACGTCGAGCGGGGGGGGATGCTGCCCCACTGGGAAGAGATCAGGAAAGGGCTCTCTGGCGGCGAAGGAGTTCCGGAGGACCTCGTCGCCTACCTGGTCGAGCGGCTTGCGATCGAGCGCTTCGGCGCGTGGGGCGCTCCGACACAGGCCCCCGCCAACCCCGCGTAGCACCTGGCTGGAGCGCCGAAGCGCTCCTCGAGCGGCCGGTGCGCTAGTCGTTCTTGTCCTTCTTCCCCCCGCCGAGCAGCTCCTTGGCCCTGTCGACCACGTCGCCGACGGCTTCCTTCACCTCGGCGGCGGCCTGGTCGAGCTGGCCCTCCTTCTTGAGCTTCTCGTCGCCCGTGAGGGCGCCCGCGGCCTCCTTGAGGCGGCCCTTGACCTTGTCGGTGGTCGCATTTCCCATCGCGAGTGCTCTCCCGGGCGCTGAGGGTGGGGAAGGCGGCCTGTGTGTACCAGAATGGCTCTCGGAGTCCAATCCCCGATGCTCTCGGGGACGACAGCCAGGGGGACCGCCGATGGATCTCACGCGCGACGACCTGCTCGACGCCTACCGCCGGATGCGCACGATCCGCGCCTTCGAGGAGAAGCTCCAGGAGCAGGTGGCGGCCGGCAAGATCGCCGGCTTCATGCACCTGTACCTCGGCGAGGAGGCGGTGGCGGTCGGGGTCTGTGCGCACCTCGGCGACGACGACCACGTGGGCTCCACGCACCGGGGTCACGGCCACTGCATCGCCAAGGGCGTCGACGTGCGGGCGATGATGGCCGAGCTGTTCGGTCGCACGACCGGGACCAACCGCGGCAAGGGCGGCTCGATGCACATTGCCGACGTCGACCGCGGCATGCTCGGCGCCAACGGCATCGTGGGCGGCGGCATCCCGCTCGTCACGGGCGCCGCGCTCACGGCCCAGGTGAAGGGGAAGCCGACCGTGGCGGTGGGCTTCTTCGGCGACGGCGCCACCAACCAGGGGCAGTTCCACGAGGCGCTCACGATGGCGGCGAACTGGAAGCTGCCCGCGGTCTACGTGTGCGAGAACAACGGCTTCGGCGAGTTCACGCCCACGGAGTTCGCGGTGCCGGTGAAGGACATCGTCGAGCGCGCCGCCGCTTACGGCATGCGCGCGGTGATCGCCGACGGCATGGACTTCTTCGACGTCTACGAGAAGGCCGGCCAGGCGATCGCGCTGGCGCGCCAGGGCGAGGGGCCGACGCTGCTCGAGTGCAAGACCTACCGCTTCGCCGGACACTACGTCGGCGATCCCACGCCCTACCGGAGCAAGGAGGAGGCCGAGGACTGGATCCAGAACCGCGATCCGCTCGATCTCTTCGAGACCCGGGTCACCGAGGCGGGCCTGCTCGAGGCCGGCGAGCTCCGCAGCGTCGACGGCGAGGTCGACGCGCTGCTGCGCGAGGCGGTCGAGGCCGCCGAGCAGGGTCCCGTGCCCGATCCCGACGACGTCCTCAGCGACGTCTACGTGAGGTACTAGCCATGGCGCGCCAGCTCCACACCGGCGGGGCGATCAACGAGGCGATCGCCATCGCGATGCGCAGCGACCCCGACGTGATCCTGATGGGCGAGGACGTCGCCGGCGGCGGCGACCGCTCCAAGGACGGCACCGAGGAGATGGGCGGCGTGCTTGGCACCACGCGCGGTCTGGTCGGCGAGTTCGGCATGAACCGCGTGCGCGACACGCCGATCGCCGAGATGGGCCTGATCGGCACCGCGGTGGGTGCCGCCGCCACGGGCCTGCGGCCGATCGCCGAGCTGATGTTCATGGACTTCCTCGGCACCTGTCTCGATCCGCTGCTCAACCAGGCCGCCAAGCTCCGCTACATGTTCGGCGGCAAGGTGAAGGTGCCGCTCACCGTGCGCACGGTGAGCGGGGCGGGCATGCAGGCCGCGGCCCAGCACTCGCAGTCGCTCTACTGGATGACGACGGGCATCCCGGGCCTCAAGACGGTGATCCCCTCGTCGCCGGCCGAGGCCAAGGGCCTGCTGCTCGCCTCGATCCGCGACGACGACCCGGTGATCTTCTGCGAGGCGAAGGGCATCCTGAACCAGGTCGCCGACGTGCCCGAGGGCGACTACGAGATCCCGCTCGGCGAGGCGAACGTGGTGCGCGCGGGCGGCGACGTCTCGCTGGTGGGCTTCGGAGCCACCGTGCGCGTGGCGCTCGAGGCCGCCGAGGCGCTCGCCGGCGCCGGCACCAGCGCGGAGGTGCTCGACCTGCGCACGCTCTCGCCGCTCGACGAGGCGGCGATCCTGGCCTCGCTCGAGAAGACCGGCCGCATGGTGGTGATCGACGAGTCCACGCCGCGCTGTTCGGTGGCGCGCGACGTGGCGGCGCTGTGCGTCGACCGGGGCTTCGACTTCCTGAACGCTCCGGTCAAGTGCGTCACGGCGCCGCACACGCCGGTGCCGTTCAGCCGCTCCCTCGAGCAGGCCTTCCTGCCGTCCGCGCAGGACGTGCTCGACGCGGTCGGGGAGATGGGCTGAGACGATGGCCACGGCGATCTCGATGCCGCGGCTCGGCATGACGATGGAAGAGGGCACCGTGATCGACTGGCCGGTCGCGGTGGGCGGGCGCGTCGAGAAGGGCGACGTGGTGCTGGTGATCGAGTCGGAGAAGTCCGAGGTCGACATCGAGGCGCCGGCGTCGGGCGTGTTCCGCCACGTCTACGTCGAGGCGGGCGAGACGGTGCCGTGCGGCGCGCTGCTGGGCGCGATCACCGAGACGGCGGACGAGGCGTTCGACGTCGAGGCGTTCCGGGCGGCCGAGGACCATCCCGAGCCCACGGCGGGCGGCGGGCTCCAGGTGAAGCGCGCCCCCGCGGCCGGGACCGCCCCCGCGGCTGCCGCCGCGCGCAGCGAGCGGCCGGTTGCGCCCGCGGCCCGGGCGGCGGCGAGGAAGCTCGGCATCGATCCCCAGGCCGTGCCGGGGACGGGCCCGAACGGGCGCGTGACGAAGCAGGACGTCGAGGCGTATGCGGCGGCGCGCGAGGCGCTGGTGCCGGTGGCGGACGGCGTGGCGCTCGAGGTGCTGACCGAGGGCGACGGCGAGCCGGTGGTGCTGCTGCCCGGGCTCGGCACCGACGTCTCCTCGTTCGCGCGCCAGACGCCGGCGCTGGCCGAGCGCTTCCGCGTGCACGGCGTGAATCCGCGCGGTGTCGGGCTCTCCGACGGGCCCGACGCGGAGGCCTACGAGGTGGCGCAGACGGCCGCCGACGCCGCGGCCGCCTTCGAGGGTGCGGGCCACGTGGTCGGCGCGAGCCTCGGCGCCGCCGCTGCGCTCGAGCTCGCGCTCGCCCGGCCCGATCGGGTGCGTTCGCTCACGCTGATCACGCCGTTCGTGGAGGCCACGCCGCGCCTGCGCGCGGTCGGCGAGGCGTGGGGCCGGCTGGCGGCCGAGACGAGCCCCGAGACGCTGGCCGTGGCGCTGCTGCCCTGGTTCTTCTCGCCGGGCTTCCTGGCCGACGCGGCGGCGCGCGCTCGCACGCTGCGGGGGCTCGCCCAGACGGTGGCGCGCGTGCCGGCCGCGACCATCGTGCGCATGACCGCGGGGCTCGAGCGCTGGTCGGGCACGCGGACCGGGGCGCTGGCGGAGGTCTCCGTCCCCACCCTGGTCGTGGCCGCGGGCGACGACCTGCTCACGCCCGGTGCGGAGGCGCTCGCCGAGGCGATCCCGGGCGCGAAGCTGCGGGTCGTCGAGGGGGCGGGCCACGCGGTGGCGCTCGAGTGCGCGGACGCGGTCAACGAGGCGATCGCGTCGCACCTCGCGACCGGCCGCGGACCGGCGCGCGGCGCTTGACGCCGGCGCGGCGCAAGCGGTTGAATGCCCCATGCACCGCCTGCGCACCTGGCTTCCGGGCCTCGCCCTCGTCGCCTACCTGATCCTGCTGCTCCAGATCCAGTGGCTCTGGTCCGAGGAGCCGCCGCAGCTCTGGCAGGAGCTGCCGGGCGGGGTGCCGTCCGTGACCTACCTCCCCGGGCCCGGACCGGCATGGCCGCCTCCGCCTCCGCCGCCTGCGGGCGAGCGGCCCGCGCCGGTCCTGCTGCTGCACGGCTACAGCGGCGACCAGATCGGGATGGGCGCGCTGGCGCGCTCGCTGGCGCGCGCCGGCTATGCGGTGATGACGATCGACCTGCGCGGCCACGGGCGCAACCGCAATCCCCACCGCGGCAACGCGGGGCCGATCGCCTTCCGCGAGGAGATCGACGCGGCCGTCGCGGCGCTGCGCGACAGCCCCTACGTCGACGCCGCGCGGCTGGTCGTGATGGGACACTCGATGGGAGCGGGCGCCGTGCTCGGCTGGGCCGAGCGCCACGCGGGGCCGAGCGCGACCGTGCTGATCGCGGGCGGCTGGGAGCTGCTGGGCCCCGGCCGGCCGGCGAACGCGCTGTTCCTGGTGGCCGAGAACGAGCTGCCGGGCATCGCCTCCGTCACGCAGCAGGTCGCCGCGCGGCTGGCCGGCGTGCCCGCCGTGACCGAAGGCACGACCTACGGGCGCATCGAGCGTGGCGACGCCGTGCGCTGGACGCGCGTTCCCGACACCGACCACGCGCGCATCATCCGCGACGCGGCCGCGTTCGCGGCGATCCTCGACTGGATCGACGCCGCGACGGGCACGACGCGCGCGCAGCCCGTCGCCTTCCACGACCCGTACGAGGGGCCCAGCTCGCTCGCCTTCCTGGCGTTCCTGCTGGTGCTGCCGGGGATCGCGGAGATCATGGCGCGGCTCGCGCGCCGCCCGGATGCGCCGACCCCGGGCCGTGTGCTCGCGGCACTCGCGCTCCCGGCCGCCGCCCTGGCGCTCGCGCTCGCGCTGGCGCGGCTGGGCGGGCCGGGTCTGCTGCTCGGCATCAGCGACGGCGATCAAGGGGCCACGCTCCTCGCCGTCACCGGCCTGCTGCTGGTCGCGACGCTGGTGCTCCGCGGCCGGCTCGAGCTCGCGCTGAGCGCCGGCGACCTGGCGCGCGACCTCGGCGTGGCCGCGCTCGGCTTCGTCGCCGTCTACAGCCTGGGCGCGCCGAACGGCGTCGTGCTGCGCGGCTTCTCGCTCTCGCCCGAGCGCTTCGCGGTGCTGCTCGCGGGCGCCGTCGCGTGCTTTCCGTTCGCCTACGCGCTGCACTTCCTGACGCGCGGCGGCGGCACCGGGCGCGGCGTCGCGCTGTCGGTCGGAGCGCGCCTCCTGCTGGCCGTCCTGCTGCTGGGCGCCGTCAGCGCCGACTGGGTGTGGTTCTCGACGCGGGTCTGGGTGGTGTCGCTGCTGCCGACCTGGATCATGCTCGAGCTGGTGTTCGCCGCCTTCTATGCCACGAGCCGCAACGTACGGGTCGCGGCTGCCTTCGAGAGCCTCTGGGTGGGGTGGATCCTGGCGGTGTCGCTGCCGATCGGGGTCTGACAACCGAACGCGAGCCTCAGGCGGCCGGCCGGTCGGCGACGAACCAGGCGAACGCGCCCCACAGCGCCCTGCTGTCGCGCGGCTCGAGGCCGGCCTCCGACAGCGCCGCCTGGAAGGTGTCGCGGTCGAACCGGTCGGCCTCGGGGTGCTCGAGCAGCCGGCGCACCACGCGGTTCTCGAGGAAGGGAGCCAGCACCTCTTCGGCGTAGAAGCGCCCCTCCGGCTTGAGCACGCGCCGCACCTCCGCCAGCGCGAGCCGCCAGCGCGGGATGTGGTGGATGATGCCGAAGTCGAAGACGGCGTCGTAGCTCGCATCGGGCACCGGGATCGAGGTGGCGTCGCCCACCCAGAACCGCGCCCGCTCGCCCCGCGGCGCCAGCCGCGTCCGGGCGCGCTCCACCATGCGCGGATCGAGGTCGAAGGCGTCGACGCGCGCGGCGCCGAACACGTCGAGCACCAGCTCGGCGCCGACGCCCCGCCCGCAGCCCATTTCGAGCGCGGTCCCGCCGCGCACGGCGCCGCCCAGGCGCAGCAGCCGCGCGGCCTCGAAGTGGCGCTGGATCGCGGCCCGCACCGGGTTGTTCATCATCGCGAACTCGAACCGGTTGAGGCGCAAGGAGGATCTCCCGCTGGCCAGGTTGGTAGCATAGGAGCGGCCACGCGGGAGGCGACGTGACGGGGCGCATCGTCCACAAGACCTGCAACCTGTGCGAGGCGATGTGCGGTCTGCGCATCGCGGTCGAGGGCGGGAGGGTGGGGCGCATCGAGCCCGACCCCGACGATCCGCTGAGCCGCGGCGCGATCTGTCCGAAGGCGATTGCCCTGCGCGAGATCCAGGACGACCCGGACCGCCTGCGTCGCCCAGTGCGCCGCCGCGGGAACGACTGGGAGGAGGTCGGCTGGGAGGAGGCGCTCGACGAGGCCGCCGAGCGGCTGGCCGCGATCCGGCGGCGCGACGGCCACGACGCGGTGGGCGTCTACCTGGGCAATCCCGGCGCGCACAGCCTGGGGGTGCTGCTGGCGGTCTCGCCGCTCTACCGGATCCTCGCCACCCGCAACCGCTACTCGGCCAGCTCACTCGACCAGAACCCGAAGCACGCCGCCTCGATCCTGCTGTTCGGCAACATGCTCACCATCCCGATCCCGGACGTGGATCGCACCGACTTCCTGCTGGTGATCGGCGCGAACCCCGTCGTCTCGAACGGCAGCCTGATGTCGGCGCCGGGCATCCGTCGCCGCCTGCGCGCGCTGCGCGAGCGCGGCGGGCGGCTGGTGGTGATCGACCCGCGCCGCACCGAGACCGCGCGCCTGGCCGACGAGCACTGGTTCGTGCGCCCGGGCAGCGACGCCCTGCTGCTGGCCGCACTGGTGCACACCGTGCTCGACGAGAAGCTCGGGCGCGCGAGCCCCCTCGACGCGCGCTGCCACGGACGCGCAGCGCTCGGTGAGGCGCTCGCGCCCTTCGCGCCCGAGGCCGTGGCGTCCGCGCTGGGTCTCGAGGCCGGCGCCGTGCGGGCGCTCGCGCGCGCCTTTGCCGCGGCGCCCTCCGCGGTCTGCTACGGCCGCGTCGGCACCTGCCAGCATCCCTTCGGCACGCTCAACAGCTGGCTGATCGACGTGCTGAACCTCGTGACGGGCAACCTCGACCGGCCCGGCGGCGCGATGTTCCCGACGCCCGCGGCCGACCTGCCGGGCCTGCTGCGCTGGCGCGGCGACGCGGGCCACCTGGCGCGCTGGGCGACGCGCGTGCGCGGCGCGCCGTGCTTCAACGGCGAGGCGCCCACGGCCTGCCTGGCCGAGGAGATCACCACCGAGGGTCCCGGCCGGGTGCGCGGCTTCCTCTCGATCGCCGGCAACCCGGTGCTCTCGGCCCCCAACGGGCGGGCGCTCGACGCCGCGTTCGCCCAGCTCGAGTTCTACGCCGCGGTCGATTTCTACGTGAACGAGACCACGCGCCACGCGCACCTGATCCTGCCGCCGAGCTGGTCGCTCGAGCACGACAACTACGAGCTGCTGTTCCACGGCCTCGCGGTCCACAACACGGCCCGCTTCTCTCCGGCCGCCGTCGAGCCCGAGCCCGACCAGCGGGACGACTGGGAGATCCTCACCCAGCTCACCCTGCGCGTGGCCGAGCGGGCGGAGCAGACGGCCTGGAAGCGCGCGGCGCTCGCCGTCGCGCGCCGCCACCTGGTACCGAGCCCGCGCCGTCTGCTCGACTGGATGCTGCGCGCCGGACCGCACGGCGACGGGTTCCGTCCCTGGCGCTCCGGGCTGCGGCTGGCGGACCTGGAGGCGCATCCCAGCGGCATCGACCTGGGCCCGCTCGAGCCGCGCCTGGAGCAGCTCCTGATGACCGAGGGCGGGCGCATCGAGCTGGCCCCGGTCGAGATGCTGGACGAGCTGCGCCGCCTGCGAGGCGAGCTGCGAGCCGGCTCGCCCGACGCGCTGGTGCTGATCGGCCGCCGCGAGGTCCGCACCAACAACTCGTGGCTGCACAACACGCGCATGGCCACCAAGGGACCGGAGCGCTGCACGCTGCAGATGCACCCGGACGATGCGGCCAGGCTCGGACTGGAGCAGGGCGAGCGGGTGCGCATCACCAGCCGCGTCGGGTCCGTGGAGGCGCCGCTACAGGTCTCGGCGGACCTGATGCCCGGCGTCGTCAGCCTGCCGCACGGCTGGGGCCACCGGGGCGAGGGACTGCGCATGCGGGTCGCGGCCGAGCGGCCGGGTGTGTCGTGCAACGACCTCGTCGACGACGCGGCGCTCGAGCCCGTGGTCGGCAACGCCATCTTCAACGGCGTGCCCGTCTCCGTGGCGCGCGTCGGCTGAGGCAGCTCGCCTCGGGGTCGGCTGGGAACGAATGGCCCAGCTGCGCGCCGCCGAACGCGCGGACGTGCCGCGCCCGCGGCGATTGCGTCCGGGCGACACACCGGCCGCTCGGCAATGGGTCGGAGAGGCTCACTCCGAGTGCGGGGCCTGCTCGAATTCTCGTTGCGGGACGAGTGCTTGGGCTGCCACGCGGGCGATCTCCGCGCCACCTCAGAGGTGGACACGGAGGAAGCGACATGAACGAGGGCCGACTCGTCGCGACGACCCTGGCGCTCAGCCTCGTCGCACTGCACTCGGCGGGCGCCGTGACGCTGGGGTTCGACCCGTCCGAGCAGACCGTCGGACTGGGAGCCCCGGTCTCGGTGGAGATCCGGGTCGCGGACCTGGACGGCGAGATCGTGAGCGCCTACGACCTCGACGTCGTCTACGACGCGACTGTGCTGTCGGCGGTCGGCGTGAGCTTCGGTGTGCTGCTGGGCGACGCGGCGGCGCTCGAGAGCATCGACGTGTTCGACCTCGGGTCCCCCGGCCTGGTCGATCTCGCCCAGGTGTCGCTGCTCGCCGATGCGGACCTGGCGGCGCGCCAGCCCGACGCCTTCACACTGGCCACCGTCGAGTTCACGGCGATCGCGCTCGGCGAATCCTCCCTGACCTTCCGCTTCGACCCGTTCAACGACGTCAAGGGCCTGGAGGGCAAGGTGCTGCCGCTCGATCCCGCGTCGGGTCTCGTGCGGGTGGTTCCCGAGCCCGGCACGGCCCTCGTGCTGGCGCTGGGACTGGTGGTCCTGGCGCGCCGCTCGCGAGGAGGTTGCTGAGATGGGAACCCGCAGGATCGCAGCGGCGGCACTGGCGCTCGTCGCGGCTCTGTCTTTGGGCGCCTCGTGCGCGGATCGCGTCTATACGCTGGACGCCGACTTCGACGAAGGCGTGCTGCTCAACGTGAACCACGACGCCCCCAACAACGACCAGCTCCAGCTCAACGCGGAGGCGGCGCCGTTTCCGTTCATCAACGTGGCCGCCTCGGCGCGCGGCACCATGGTGCGCGTCAACACCGACAGCGGCGAGGTGCTGGGCGAGTACCGGGCGGCGCCCGAGGGTCGTGGGCTCAATCCGTCGCGTACGACCGTGGACCTGTTCGGCAACGTCTGGACCGGCAACCGCGACGAGGAAGGATCGATCGGCGCGATCGCGCACGGGTCGGTGGTGAAGATCGGACTGATCGTCGGCGGGACGCGCGCCAACGCGGATGGCAGTCCGAACCCGCTGGGCGCCTACCGCGCGCCGCCGTTCGCCTACAACACCTGCGTCGACCGCGACGCCGACGGGCTGGTCAAGACCTCCGCAGGGCTGGGCGACATCCGGCCGTGGCCGGACGTGACCGACGGCGCGGGCGGCGCCGACGGCGTGGTCGAGGACGCGGACGACGAGTGCATCCTGATCTACCAGCGTCTGCCCGACGCTCCGAACGTGCGACACGTCTCGATCGACGCCAACAACGACGTCTGGGTGGGGGGCTACCCGTTCGCGCAGCGCTCGTTCCTGAAGCTGGACGGCAGCACGGGAGCCATCCTGGACGACTTCGATGCGCGCCAGCTCGGCTGCGGCGGCTACGGGGGACTGGTCGACGGCAACGGCGTGCTGTGGTCCGCCAGCATCAGCCAGTCGCGGCTGCTGCGTTACGACCCGGTCACGCGCGCGGGCTCCTGCATCCCGGTCGCCAACTCGTACGGCCTGTGGATCGACACGCTCGGCTTCCTCTGGAACAGCATGTGGACGAGCAACTCGATCGTGAAGGTCTCGCCCGTCGGGGTGGTCCAGGTCGGCTTCCCCAGGCCCACGGGCGGCGCCGGCTCGGATCGCGGCGTGACCGTGACCCCGGCGGACAACCACGTCTGGGTCGCGAACAGCGGGGGATCCGACGTCTCGCGCCTCGACAACGCGGGCAACCTGCTCAAGGTGGTTCCGGTCGGAGCCACGCCCACGGGCGTCGCCGTCGACGCCGAGGGCAAGGTCTGGGTGACGAACCTCGGCTCGGACAACATCATGCGGATCGATCCGGACGCGGGCGCGGACGGCCTGGGAGCGGTCGATCTCACCGTCTCGCTCGGGTCGGGCGCGGGGCCCTACAACTACAGCGACATGACCGGGGCGGTCGCGATCGGCGCCACGGCTCCGCAGGGCACCTGGTCCGTCGTGCACGACGGGGAGCGGCCCGGGCAGGTGTGGGCGCGCATCGTCTGGAACACGGAGCCGGAGGCGAGCGAGCCGCCCGGCTCGTCGATCACGGTGGAGGCGCGTGCCGCGGACTCCGAGGCGGGGCTCCCGAGCGAGCCGTTCGTCCCGGTCGCCAACGGGGCCACGCTCGGCCTCGTCGGTCGCTTCATCGAGATCCAGGCGACCTTGCGCCCCACGGGCCCGGGCGGCGTGAGTCCCGTGCTCTCCGATCTCCGGGTCGACGGGGTGCCCGAGCGCTGCGATGTGGATGGCGACTTCGAGGTGGACCGGGACGACGTGCTCGCCATCGTGGCGGCGCGGGGCACGACGGCGCTCCCCGACGATCCGCGCGATGCGAACCTCGACGGCCTGATCAGCATCAACGACGCGCGGCTCTGCGTGTACGTGTGCGACCGGCCGCTCTGCGGGCTCTGACTCAGCGTGCGCAGGCGGCGGGTCCTGCGGCCCGTGCGGCGAAGTGGCGGGCGCACTCGCCCTCCCGACCGCGCACCACGCGCCGCCCGGCAAGCGGTCCCCGGCGCTCGGTGACCACCGTGGCCTGGTCCTCGTCGCCGTCGCGTTCCCAGTAGAGGACGACCCAGTCGCGCACGGTCCCGAGCTCGTGCGCGCGCGCGGTGTTCGAGTAGAGCGCGGTGAACGACAACTCGTCGCGCTCGACGTGCAGGATCGGGAGCCAGGCCTCGCGCGTCGGGTTGAAGCGCCGCGGGGCAATCCGGCGCAGCTCCCCGGCGGCGGCGCGGCGGCGATACTCGGCGTCGACGGCGAGCAGCGTTGCGACGGAAGGGCGCGGAGCCCCCGGCTCGGAGGCACCGAGCTCGCCGACACGCAGGCGGCGCGCCCGGCGCCGCGTCGAGCGCGACAGGGTCGCCGCCAGCGAGTCGCGGATGCCCCGGACGCGGCGCGGCCCGATTCCGGCGACGCGCTCCAGCCGGCCGTCGTGGGCGGCCAGCTCGAGCTCCTCCAGCGTCTCGGTGCCGAGCTCGGCGTGGATGCGGTGCGCGAGCTCCTCTCCGACACCGGGAAGCGTCGTGAACAGATCCTCGGGGGAGATCTGGCCCTCGAGCCGCTCGAGCAGGGAGGAGCGCCCGGTGTGCAGCAGCTCATGGATCACGGCGGCCAGGCTCTTGCCGATGCCGGGCAGGCTCTCGAGCCCGCCCGGGCCGTGCTCCACCTCGGCCAGCGACACCGCGCTCTCGCGCGCGGTCAGCGCAGCGCGCCGGTAGGCCCGGAGCCGGTGGATGTCACCGTCCTGGGCCTCGAGCAGCTCGGCCACGCGCTCCAGCGCGTCGGCTACCTCGTCGTCGGAGAGCGCGAGCCGCCTCACCCCCGGTGCCTCTTGCAGGAACTGCGCCCCGCGCGCGGGGGCCTGTCCGCTCGCGGCGCCACAGTTGCGTGGCGGGATGCCTCAAGCACCCACCTCGGGGACACAGGGGCGCCCGACGCTTGGCACGCCACGTGCTCCGGGAGACAGCATGAAGTCGATGAGGAGGGGCGTCGATGCGCCATCACTTCCATCACTGTCCCTACCTGCGCGTGTTCGCGGTCGCGGCCGAGGAGCTGAGCGGGGAGCGCCACGGCGGCCGCGCGGTGCTCGAAGAGCTGTGCGAGGCGCGCCACCTGGCGCGCTGCGTGGGTCTGGTCGAGTGCGGCGTGCTCTCGCTGCCCGAGAAGCGGCGGCTGCTGGTCTCGCGCGCCACGCGGCTGCGCGAGGAGGAGCCGCGGCCCGCGCCGCTGGCGGGGCCCGACGACGAGCGCCGCGACGCGCTCGAGACGCTCCGGGAGGGGCTGGAGGCCGAGCGCGACGAGATCGTCGCGCGCAACCGCCGGCTCGAGGCGGAGGGGGCCTTCCTCGACGACGCGGGCGGCCAGGCCGAGGGCGAGGCCGAGCTGGCCGACGCCGGGGTGACGCCGCACCTGGACGCCACCTTGCGGGAGCTCGACACGGAGCGGCTCGATCTGCTCGATCGCGCCCTGCACGCCATCCCGGGCCGCGACTACGGCCTGTGCGCGGCCTGCGGAGGCTGGGTCGAGCTGGAGCGGCTGCGTCGCGTCCCCGACACCCGGGTGTGCGGAGGCTGCGCCAAGGCGGCCGGCCCGGTGGCGTAGCCGTTGGAGGGTCTGCACGAGGCCGCCTGGGCCGAGCCCGCCGCCGGGGGAGCGGTCCGCTGCACGCTCTGTCCGCACGAGTGCCGGATGGCGCCCGGGGTGAAGGGGGCGTGCGGGGTGCGGGTCAACCGCGACGGGACGCTGGTCACGCTGGTGTACGACCGCGTGATCTCGCGCAGCGTCGAGCCGATCGAGAAGAAGCCCTTCTTCCACTTCCACCCGGGCTCGACGGCCTACTCGATCGCGACGGTCGGCTGCAACCTGCGCTGCGCCTTCTGCCAGAACTGGCAGATCTCGCAGTGGCCCAAGCTCAGGCTGCCGCGCCGCTTCGAGTGGGCCACCGACGACGCCCAGGAGCCGCTGTGCCCGCAGCTCAGCGCCGAGGAGGGCCTCGTCGCCGGGGAGCGCGTGACGCCCGACGAGATCGTGGCGGCCGCGCGGGTCTCGGGGGCCGACTCGATCGCCTACACGTTCACCGAGCCGACCGTCTTCTACGAGCTCGCCCACGACACCGCGGTGCGCGCCCGGGAGGCCGGGCTCGCCAACGTCTGGGTGACCAACGGCTTCATCTGCGAGGCGCCGCTGCGGGAGATCGCGCCCCTGCTCGACGCGGTGAACGTCGACCTCAAGTCCTTCCGCGAGCGCACCTACCGGCACGTGGCGCGCGCCGGGCTCGAGCCCGTCCTGAACGCCATCCGGCTCTATCGCGAGCTGGGCGTGTGGGTGGAGGTGACGACCCTGGTGATCCCGGGCATGAACGACTCCGAGGCCGAGCTGCGCGAGATCGCCGAGTTCGTCCACTCGGTGGGGCCCGAGGTGCCCTGGCACGTGTCGCGCTTCTTCCCGGCCTGGCAGATGGCCGACCGCGAGCCCACCTCGCCGATCCGGCTGTGGCGCGCGCGGGAGATCGGGCTCGAGGCGGGTCTGCGCTACGTCTACGAGGGCAACGTCTCGAGCCGCGGCGGCGGCAACACCCGCTGCCCCCGCTGCGAGCAGGTCGTGATCGAGCGGGTCGGCTCGGTGATGCTGCGCAACCACCTGGTCGACGACGGGGCCTGCTCCCGCTGCGGCGAGGTGCTCGACGGCGTAGGGCTGACGAGCCGGCAGCCGGACTGAGCTGCCTCCCCGGCCGCAACGACCGGACCCGCAGGGTGTTGGAGTAGCTGGACCGCAGCCGTGTCTCTTGGGGGGAGGCGGCAGCCAGAGTGAATCCTTTTCGAGGTTCCGACATCCAAGACCCATCGCGGCCTGTGCTTTCTGCCCGCGGGGAGCAGGTGAGAGGGCTTCCCGCTGGTGCCGGCCGCGGCCCCGGTCGGCTGCACGACAGCCGGCCCGAGTCAGAGCGACCCTGAACCCTCGAGACCGGGAGGCCCATGCTCCGCGACCGCATTCCAGACGTCACGACCCCGGGCGGGCCGGCTGCCGGCTCCGAGCGCGAGACGCTCACCGCCTACCTGGCCGACATCGCGCCGATCCCGACGCTCAGCGCCGAGGAGGAGGTGCTGCTGTCCAAGGAGATGGAGGAGGCCCGCCGCGAGCGCACCGAGGCGCTGCTCGGCGTGCCGTGGTGCGCGCGCGAGCTGGTGCGGCTGTGGCGCGAGCGCAAGGACTCGGGGCGCGCCACCGGGAAGCTCTGCGAGTCCTACGGCAACGCGCCGCGCGCCAGCGGCGAGCAGATCGACGCCTGCCTGGCGCGGGTCGAGCGGCTGGTGCGGAAGCGCGCGCGCCTGGTCGCGGCGGGGCGCCCCGACCGGCAGGCGCTGGCGCGGCTCGACGCCCAGGTGCTGCGGCTGCTGCTCGACGCCGACCTCGCGGGCCACCTGCTCGAGCGGCTCCAGACCGAGCTGCGCGCGCGTGCCGACCGCCTGCGCCGCGAGAGCGGCCGCGCCGGCCCGAGCTCGGAGCTGGGGCTGCCCGCGCGCGACTTCCTGGCCCGCGTGGAGGCCGCGGAGCTGGCGCGCGCCCGCCAGCTCGAGCACCAGAACCGCTTCGTCTGGCACAACCTGAAGCTCGTGGTGAAGGTGTCGAAGGACTTCCGGAACCTGGGCCTCTCCTTCGAGGACCTGATCCAGGAGGGCAACACGGGCCTGATCCGCGGCGTCGAGAAGTTCGACTGGCGGCGTGGCTTCAAGTTCTCGACCTACGGCGTCTGGTGGATCCGGCAGGCGCTGATCCGCGCCATCCAGAACCACTCGCGCACCGTGCGCATCCCGAGCCACAGCTTCGACGCGCTGCGCTGGTACCGCCAGACCCGCGACCGGCTCGAGAGCCGCCTGCAGCGTCGGCCCGAGCCCGAGGAGATCGCCACCGAGATGGGCATCGAGGTGGAGCGGGCGCGCGAGCTCGAGCGCATCGGCCTCGATCCCGTCTCGTTCGACGCCGAGCAGCGGCCGGGCGACGGCAACCGCACGCGCACGCTGGGCGACACGCTCGCCGACCCCGACCTCCCGTCGCCCGTCGAGGACATGGACGACGCACGCCTGCAGGCCGCCACCGAGCGGGTGCTGGCCGGGCTCGACCAGCGCGAGCGCCTGATCGTGCGCGGCCACTTCGGCCTCGACGGCGAGCCGCGCACGCTCGAGCAGATCGGCCGCCAGCTCGGCCTCTCGCGCGAGCGGGTGCGCCAGCTCGAGGCGCGCGCGCTGGCAAAGATCCGCGAGGGGCGCGCGGCGGGCGAGCTCGCGGGGTTCCTGGCCGAGTAGCCGGCGCTTCTCTCGAGGCGCGCACCTCCGGACGCGACAGCCTGCGAAATGCATGCGCTACCGTCCTCGGTGCGATGGCTGTGGCGTGTTCGGCGATTCAGTGTGATCCGGACATCCTCGAGGGGACCGCTGTCTTCCGAGGCACTCGGGTGCCGGTGCGCATCCTCTTCGAGTTCCTCGCAGCGGGCGACAGCCTCGACAAGTTCCTCGACGCCTACCCCTCGGTGTCCCGGGAGCAGACGGCCGCCGTGCTCGAAGCAGCCGGCGACCTCCTGGTAGGCGTTGCGCGTCCTTCTTGACGAATCCGTTCCTCGCCAGCTCGCGCCTCTACTCATCTGACCGGGTACCCGCCAGTTCCTGATCGTTCCCGGGCGTCTTTCGATAGTATTGCAGGTGGCGGCAATACCATGAAGATCACGACGAAGGGCCAAGTGACGATCCCGGTCGAGATCCGTGAGAAGCTGGGGCTGCTGCCGAACACGGAGGTGGAGTTCGAGGTCGCCGGGAAGACCGTCCGGATGCGCAAGGCCCGGCGCCCCAGGGAGGCGGGGCGCCGCGGGAAGTCGATCGTCGAGCGACTGCAGGGCCACGGATCCGTCCGGATGACCACGGACGAGGTCCTGGCGCTCACGCGGGGCGATTCCTGACTGGTGCTGCTCACCCGCGATCCTACCCGGTACCGGACGTACTTCCCCTCGCTCGAACTCATCGCTCCGTAGGCGCGGTCCGCTACGGGGTCCAGCGCTCCAGCGGCTCGTGCTCGGCGATCCGGGCGAAGTCTGCGTCGGTCGTGAGCAGTCGAAGCTCGTAGCGGATGCAGAGCCGGGCCAGGATGGCGTCGATGGTGCCCACCTGGACGCCGCGGCGACGCGCTCGGTTGCGGAGCTGCGCCGCCTCGAAGTGGTCGTGGCGGTCCGGCGCCAGGAAGGGCAGGGCGGCGAAACGGGTCACGATCGCCTCCTGGTCGCGGGGGCCGCGGAAGCCCTGGAGCAGCTCCTGGTAGACCAGCCCCGTCGTCACGACCAGGTCCGCCCCAGCCAGCGCGCGCTCGAGGGCGCCGACCTGCGGCGCGTCGTCCCGCCGATCGCGGCGAAGCGCGAGCGACCAGACGCTCGCAGCGCGCCGCTTCCGCTCGGCGCCGCTCGTTGCGTCCGATCACTCGCCCTCCTCGAGACGATCGAGCAGCCGACGGAGCCGAGGCAGGGCCAGCCGGTCCTTCTCGCGGCCGGCAGCCTCCTTCGAGCGAATGACGTCGGCGAGCGAGGCCACCAGGATGCGGATGCGATCGGCCGCCTCGATCTCGAGCGCGTCGCGGCGGAGATCATCGAAGCCCTGCGTTCCGCTCGGGCAGAAGGTGACGTCCAGGTCTCCCGCCTCGGTGGTGAGGTGCACGATCGCGTCCGGAGCGAGGTGTCGGAAGAACGCGGCCGAGCAGTCGAAGGGCAGGCCGTCCGGCTCGCCCTCGGTTCGAACCCTGGCTCCGAGCCGGCGGAGGGCTCGCGCGAGGTGCTCGAGGTTCTGCGCCTCGCGCGCCGGCACGACGTCGAGGTCGACCGTGACTCCGACGTCCCCGTGCAGCACCGCCGCCATGCCGCCGACCAGAACGAACCGGACCTCTTCCTCCACCAGTGCCGCCAGCATGCGCTCCGGGTCGAAGTCGTGGCTAGCCATCGGCAGCGGCCGCGACCTGACGCCGGCCGCGCAGGACGAAGCGCGCTGCCCGCGTCGCATCGGCGAGCCGTTGCGCGGGCGTTCGGCGCAGCGTGCGCTCGAACATCGAGTCCGTGGCGGGGTCGGGCTCGCCGAGCGAGACGGTGACCTCCAGACCTGCCGCCCGCACCAGACGCTCGATCATCTCGGTCGACGGCGTGCGCGCGCCCGACTCGATCCTGCCGACCGTGGACTGGGGGACGCCCGCCCGCTCCGCCAGAGCCGCCTGGGTGAGTCCGGCCCGGCGTCGAGCCTCCCGCACGATGCTCGCGATCGACATGGGATTACGATAGCCAATCGGCTATCGATCACCAGGGGCAAGTCGCAGGTGGCGAGCGTGCGCAGTCAGGGCTCTTGCCGCGGGACGGATCGCTTGCGCCCCCACGGCTGCGGCCAGGGCAGCCCCAGGAACGGGATGCGTCCCTCGGTCAGCTCGGTGAGCTTGTCGCTCATCGCCCGATGGACGCGGGTCGCCAGCTCGTCCGCGGTCTCGCCGTCCCGCGCGTGGATCGGCTCGAGGACGGCGGCGCGCATCTTGGCCGGCAGCGGGAGGTACGGGAGCATCCCGGCCAGGCCCACGTTGAGCCCGTAGGGAAGGGCGACGCTGATCGGGATCGTCTTCTGGCGCGCGACCCGGTCGAGCCCGATCCACTTCGCCAGGCGCTGCCCGTCGGAGAGGACGAACAGGGTCTCGCCGGCGCCGGAGACCACCAGCGGCTGGATCGGGACCCCGGCCTCCAGCGCGGTCCGGGCGAAGCCGGTGCGGTGTCCGAAGACCACCTCGTTGCGATGCCAGAAGCTCTTGAAGCCATCGAGGTCGCCGCCCGGCAGGACCAGCACGTAGTGGCCGGCCTCGAGGGCCTCTCGGGCGGCGTTGCGGCCGGCGGGCCGGCACCCGGCCGGCTCGAGGTACGGCCCGATGCCCAGGGTCCACGCGAGCTGGTGGACGAGGACCGTGAACTGCGCGTTCGCGGGCCGGAGACGCTCGATGATCGTGGCGAGGGCGAACCCGTTCAGGTCGAAGATCCCGCCGAACCCGTGGTTGGCCACCAGCAGGGCGGGCGGATCGGGCAGCCGGTCGGGTCCCTCGACCTCCAGGCGCGTCCAACGCGCGAAGGCCTCGCCCAGCCCGACGAAGAAGCGCTGCACCGCCACGCCGCGCGGGTCGAGCCCCTGCTGGCCCCCGCCGGGCTTGCCGCCTCTCGCGCCGTCCTGCTCCATCTCGGCTGGCTCCCCGTACCCCGGGTCCGATAGTACAGTGTGTGAGCCCGGTCTGGCCGAGCGGTCGGAGGGGCAGGGAACCAGGGTGAGTCCGAGGCGAACCGAAGGGAGCGCGAAGATGGCCAGGGTATCGGGCGGCAGGCTCGCCGCGCGGGTCATGAAGACCCACGGAATCGACCACCTCTTCGGCATCATCGGCGGGCACGTCTACCCCGTCTTCGAGGGCTGCGAGGCCGAGGGCATCCGCGTGATCGACGTGCGCCACGAGGAGTCCGGCGCCCACATGGCCGAGGGCTGGGCCCTCACGACGGGCCGCCCCGCCGCCTGCGTCGGCACCGCGGGGCCCGGCTTCACCAACATGCTCACGGGCGTGGCCAATGCCTACGCCGGCTCCTCGCCGCTGCTCGCCATCGGCGGACGCGCGACGCTCCAGCAGTTCGACACGCGGGCGCTGCAGGACTTCAACCAGATCGACATCGTCAAGCCGATGACCAAGTACGCCCGCTCGATCTTCGAGACCGAGCGCATTCCCGAGTACTTCGACACGGCCATCCACCACGCCACCCACGGGCGCCCGGGACCCGTCTACCTCGAGACGCCCATGGACCGGCTCTTCGCCGAGGTCGACGAGGCCGGTCTGGAGATGCCCACCTCGACCGGTGCGAGCTCGCTGCCCGCCGGCAACCCGGACGACGTCGAGCGGGCCATCGCGCTGATCGATCGGGCGCAGAAGCCGGTCGTGGTCGCCGGCGCGGGCGTCTGGTGGGCCCAGGCCCAGGACGATCTCAAGGCCTTCGTCGAGCGGGCCGACCTGCCGCTGTTCACCCGCGCGGCGGGGCGGGGCTGCGTGCCGGACGACCATCCGCTCGTCATCGCCGCCGGCATCCCCGCCAACCCGGTCACGGGCAACGCCCTGGCCCAGGCGGACCTGATCATCCTGTTCGGCTCCCGCTTCGGCTTCACCTTCGAGGCCCAGTACGCGCCGCCGACGACGAAGATCGTGCGCGTGGACGTCGAGCCCTCGGCCTTCTCCAACGGTCGGGAGGCGGAGGTGGGCATCGTGGGCGACGCCGGCGTGGTGCTCCGCCAGCTCACGGCGGGCGTCGCGAAGGCCTCCCACAAGGAGTGGATCGAGCAGCTGCGCGCGAGCGCCGCGGGGCTCGCGCGGGTCATGGAGCCGGCGCTCCACTCGGAGCAGACTCCGATCCACCCGCTGCGGCTCTTCCACGAGATCTCGAAGTTCGTCGACGCCGACACCGTGCTCTCGGTGGGCGGCGGCGACATGTGCGCCTGGGGCAACCTCGTGCTGCCCGCTCCCGGACCGGGCCAGTTCCTCTCGATCACCTCGTCCATCTTCGGCTGCCTCGGCGTCGCCGTGCCCTACGCCATCGCCGCCCAGCTCGCGCACCCCGAGAAGCGCGTCATCGCGACCACCGGAGACGGCAGCTTCGGGTTCACCTGCATGGAGATGGAGACCGCCGCGCGCCACGGCGTCCCGATCGTCGCCATCGTCGGCAACGACCAGGGCTGGGGCATGATCAAGCGCGACGTCGAGAAGCACGACCGCGCGGCCCTGCCGGCCTGCGACCTCGGGCCCGCCCGCTACGACAAGATCGTCGAGGGCATGGGCGGCCACGGCGAGTTCGTGGAGCAGCCCGAGGACCTCGGCCCCGCCATCCAGCGCGCCCTCGACTCGGGCCTCCCCGCCTGCGTCAACGTCCTCACCGACCCGAAGATCGGGCCCGCGCTGGGGTAGCCCTCCCAGCTCGAGGGCTCTCGTCGTTCCCGAGGCCCTGGATCCTCGGAGTCAACCGGTTGACTTGCGAGCGGCAGCACGCCGCTTCCTCGGGCTGCGCGCGGCGTCGGGGCGGCGGGGCTGCGTCGCGACCTCCAGCGTCTCGGCGATCCAGGCGTTGACGCTCTTCGCCTCCGAGTCGGCTGCGACGGCCACGCGCCGGTGCAGGGCGGCGTCGATGCGAAGCGGGATCCGGCCCGAGTATTCCCGATCGGGTGCCCGCTCCAGCCTCTCGCAGAGCGCCAGGTAGTCGTCGACGGCCTCGTGGAAGGCCTGCTCGAGCTCGTCGACGTCGCCGCCCTCGAAGTTCACCACGTCCGCGATCCCCAGGATTCGGCCATGCAGGACGTGGTCATCCGCCGAGTAGCGGACGGCTCCCCGGTATCCCTTGTATTCCATGGTGTCCATCTCATTCCTCCTCCGGCTCGATGCCGCGCGCCGCCAGGAACTGCCGCACGTCCTCGACGGCGTACTTCCGCAGCTCGGGCTTCGGGTGCGGGCGGTGCAGGCTCAGGATCGATCCAGCGAGGACGAACCGGACTCGCGAGCCCGCGCCTTCGCGCTCTTCCGCGCCGAGCGCCCGCAAAAGCGACGCCAGCTCGTCCCAGCGAACGTCCGAGCGGGTCGGGCGCTCGAAGACCCGGGCCAGCGTGCGCCGCTGCCTCTTGTTCATCGAGATATCAATTTATGATATCGTCGTTTTGATGTCAATCGTTGATATCAAATCGACGCACGTGAGCGGCTGATGGACTTCGACATCGGCGCCCACGCGGCGGCCTCGTCCCGGTACGCGAGCAGGGCATCAGCGAGTCTGGTCGTCGGCGGTCAGGCCCGTTCTGCTTCGGCGTCGTCGCCTCCGTACCAGGCACGCCAGGGCCGCCACCGCCGCCGCGTCGAGCAAGCCGGCCGAAGGCTCCGGGGCCGGAAGCGGGATCAGGTACCGGGTGGTGAAGTCGAGGTCGGCCAGGTCCTGGTCGACCGTGATCGGGGTCGGCTCGTTCAGCACCGGATAGGCCCCGCACGCCTCGCCCGTCTCGCACAGCCGCACGTCGTTGTCGGCGTTGCTCCCGGCGCTCAGGAAGTACACGCCCGGGGGCACGTCCGTGAAGCTGAAGTCGTAGGTGCCGGCGGTGGCCGCCAGACCCTGCTCCGCGACGATCGCCAGGGTCTCGTGGTCGCGCAGCCTCACGTAGTGGAACCCGGCGTTCGCCGCGAGAGGATCGCCCACGGCCATCACCACCGCGATGTCCTGCGAGTTCTCGGTCGAGGTGACGGTGATGGTGGCCTGGTAGGCGCCCGCCGAGAGACCCGTGCGATCGACGCTGGCCTCGTAGGTTCCGAGGCCCGAGCCGTCGACGTCGACGGCGCTCACCTCGAGCCAGTCGGCGTCGTCCGGGGTGCCCGTGATCGAGAGCGGCCCGTCCCCGCCGTTGCGGACGGAGAGGTCGAGGGTGTTCGCGGCCAGCCCGAAGTTGAGCGAGCTGGGCGTCACGACCAGGAGCCCCGTGTCCGTCGGCGGTCCGCCGGCCGCCGTCACCGCCTTCTGGGCGTTGATCAGCCCGTAGCCGAACTCGTCGTCGCGGCCGGGCGGACCGAGCTCGTCGGTGAGGGCGCCCGCGACCAGCAACGCGTCGAAGTCCTCGGGACTCAGGTCCGGGTCGAGGCCCTTCATCAGCGAGACGACCCCGGACACGTGGGGCGCCGCCATGGAGGTTCCCTGGTAGTACCGGTAGCCGAAGTCGAGCTCGGGCCCGGCGTCGTTCGCGAGCGTGCTGAGCACCATGTCGAAGTAGGTGTCGTTGTTGAGGTCGCCACAGCACGTGCCGCCGGGCGCCGCGACGTCGACCGTGGGGCCGAAGCTCGAGTAGTTGGCCCGCTCGTTCAGGACGCTGGTGGCACTGACCGACACCACGCCGTCGTAGGAAGCCGGGTACGAGGGGATCGCGTTGTCGTTGTTGCCGGCGGAGGCGACGATGATCACGCCCTCCGCGCGGGCCTCGAGGTAGGTGTCCTGCTCGGTCTGCGAGGACCCGAAGCCCCCCAGACTGAGGTTCATGACGTCGGCCCTCTGCTGGGGGAAGGTGCCCGAGTCGTTCGGCAGGCCCGCGGCGTAGCGCACCGCCTGCTGGATGTCGTAGCTGAGGCCGCCGCCGATCCCGAGCACGCGCAGGGGCATGATGCGCGCGTTCCAGTTGACGCCGGCCACGCCGATCCCGTTGTCGGTGGCGGCCGCGATCGTGCCCGACACGTGGGTCCCGTGGAAGCTGCTCTGCCGGGACTCGGCGTCGTCGTCGCCGGAATCGTTCCAGTCGGGGTCGATGCCGTCGCCGTCCGCGGCCCGCGAGGGGGACCGAATGAAGTCGTAGCCGGAGCCGGGGCCCCGGAGCAGCGACCCCTGCAGATCGGGGTGATCCCGGAGCACGCCGGTGTCGATCACCGCCACCACGGTGTCGCTGCTGCCGGTCGTCACGTCCCAGGCCTGGGGCAGGAAGATCTGCGGGTAGTGCCACTGGATCGGGTAGAG
>JASJBO010000084.1 GCA_030066475.1 Myxococcota bacterium | reverse complement strand
CCAAGACGCGTTCGCGCCGGCATCGAGCTGGCTCGCAGGGGGAAGCCGCAAGCGGAGGCGAAGCCGAAGCGCGCAGCGAGCCGCAGGCGAGCGGAGTCCCCTAAGACCTGCCCTCGGCGAAGAAGGTCTCGGAGTCCTCGAGCACCCGGTACCACTCCCAGCGCATGCCGTCGGGCTCGACGGCCCACACCTTGCTGGCCTTGGCGTAGCAGCAGGTGGTCTCGTCCTCGACCAGGTCGGCCATGCCGGCGGCCTTGAGTCGCTCGGTGGCGGCCTCCACGTCCTCGTCCTCGAAGACCTCGACGCCCAGGTGGTTCAGGCGCTCGGGGGCGTCGGGCAGCTCGAACAGCACGAGCTTGAGCGGGGGCTCCTCGATCGCGAAGTTGGCGTAGCCCGGCTTCCGCTTGTGGACGCCGACTCCGAACATCTTCGAGTAGAAGGCGACGGCGGCGTCGAGGTCGCGGACGTTGAGGGCGAGCTGGAGTCGCATGGCGGGTCCTCCGAGGGGGGTTCAGTATTTCCAATATATTGGAAATATCGAAATCATCAAGCCCCCGCCCGGCCGGTCCGGCGCCGGGCCGGGCTGCGGCCCTCGCTGCAGCAGTTCTCCGTGAGGAAGCGCACCACGCCCCCCATCACCTCGAAGTCGACGAAGTAGAGCACCGAGCGTCCCTCGCGCCGCGAGCCCACCAGCCGGGTGGCGTGGAGCGCGCGCAGGTGGAAGGAGAGGGTGGGGGCGGGGACCTTCAGCCGGCGGGCGATCTCGCCGGCCGGGAGCCCGCCCGGGCCCGCGCGCACCAGCAGCCGCAGCACCTCGAGGCGCGTCTCCGAGGCCAGCGCGCCGAGCGCCTCCACCACCTCCGCGGTCTTCATGCTTCGAGCATAGTCGAAATGTCGTCCGGGAGCGCCGGGCTTCGAGTATGCTCGCGCGCATGGGTCTGTTTGCGGCCGCGGAGCTGGGGCACGAGCTGTCCAAGCGCGACTGGGAGGAGGCCCAGCCGGAGCTGCGGGTCGACCTGGTCAACGCGCAGTACGACCTGCGCAGCGCTCCCTTCGAGGTGCTGGTCCTGGTCGAGGGCGACCACCGGATCGGCTGCCAGCGCCTGGTCCACGACATGTTCGAGTGGATGGACGGCCGCTACCTCCGCGCGGCCGCGTTCGACGTGGGGGGCGCGCGCGCGTCGGGCCGCCCCCCGTTCGCCCGCTACTGGGACGCCATGCCGGGACGCGGGATCACGGGCCTGTTCCTCGACGGCTGGACCTCCGAAGCGATCGCGGAGCGGATGCTCGGCGCGCTCGACGCGGCGGCCTTCGAGCGCCGGATCGGCGCGATCCAGCGCTTCGAACGGCTGCTCGTCGAGGACGGCACCCTGCTCCTCAAGTTCTGCTGCACCTGCCCGCCGCCGCGCGCGAGAAGGAGCTCGCGCGCGCGGCGAAGTACCGCGAGCAGATGACCTGGCTGACGGCGGGGGACTGGGAGCTCGCCAAGCAGGTGGACGCGGCGCTGCCGATCGCCGAGCACGCGATCGAGCACACCGGCCGCGCCGCCCCCTGGCACGTGGTCGAGAGCACCGACACGTCCTACCGCAACCGCACCGTGGCCGAGTCGCTGCGCTCGGCGCTCCGGGCGCGGCTCGCCCTGCCGGCGACGGCGGCCGAGCCCGCGACCAGCGACGCGGCGGCGGTGATCGCGGTGCCCGACGCCAGCCGTCGCAGTGTGCTCGACAGCGTGGATGGGTCCCAGGCCCTGGAGAAGAAGGACTACCAGCAGAAGCTGGCGCGCTGGCAGGGCGAGCTGGGCCGCCTGTCGCTGGAGGCCCGCACCCGCCAGGTTCCGACGCTGCTCGTGTTCGAGGGCTGGGACGCGGCGGGCAAGGGCGGCGTGATCCGGCGCGTCACCTCGGCCCTCAACGTGCGGCACTACGTGGTGCACGCGATCGCGGCGCCGACTCCCGAGGAGCGGAACCATCACTACCTGTGGCGCTTCTGGCGGCGGATCCCCGAGGCGGGGTGCATCGGGATCTTCGATCGGAGCTGGTACGGCCGCGTGCTGGTCGAGCGGGTCGAGGGCTTCGCCAGCCCGGCGGAGTGGTCGCGCGCCTACACCGAGATCCGCGACTTCGAGGAGCAGCTGACCGACGCGGGCTGCCTGGTGCTCAAGTTCTGGCTCCACATCGATCCCGAGGAGCAGCTCGCCCGCTTCCAGGCGCGCGAGCAGACCGCCTACAAGAAGCACAAGATCACCGACGAGGACTACCGCAACCGCCAGCAGTGGGGCGCGTACACCGCCGCCGTCGACGACATGGTCGCGCGGACCAGCACCGACGCGGCGCCCTGGCATCTGATCGCGGCCAACCAGAAGCGCTTCGCCCGGGTCGAGGTGCTCAAGACGCTCTGCAAGGCGCTGAAGCGGCGCCTGTAGAGCGCGAGATCAGTCGGTCCGCACCTCTGCGAAGCGCAGCTCCTCGATCAGGTCACCGGCGCTCGCCTCCACCTCGGCGTCCAGGCGGATGCCGGTCGCGTCGGCCACGCGGTTGATGCCGTCGAAGCTCGCGACGATTCGCGCCGCCTGGCCCGCGCGCTCGGGCCCCACTGCGTCGACCAGCGCCGCCCGCGCCGCCGCCAGCTCGTCCGCCGAGTCGCCCAGCACCGCCATCGCGAAGCGGCGCAGGGCGGCGCCGTCGGGCAGCCCGCCGTCGGCGTCGTCCGACTCGCCGATCACCACGCGCACGTCGAGCCCGGTCGCCTGGCTCCTGCTGCTCTCCCGGAGCAGACCCGTGTGGGCGCTCATTCAGTAGAAGCAATCGTTGGCGTAGGACGTCGAGGAGGCCAGCAGCTCCATCTGCGGGCGACTCAGTCCGCCCGGCTCCGGATCCCCGTGCGTGCTGTAGTTGGGCAGGAAGACCCCGAAGAACCCCATCAGCTCGGCCGGCACCGCGGTCAGCGCGCGGGCCACGTGGAACACGAAGCCGGCGGCCTGCTGCACCATGTCGTACATCATGCGCACGGCGCCCTGCGCCTGCTCGGGGTCCACCATCGGGACCCAGGCGCCTCGCAGCAGCAGGCCGTCGCTGCGCTCGCGGCTCGGCTCGCCGGGCGCGGGCGTCGGCAGCGGCGAGGGCTCGGAGCCGCACGCGTGCGCCAGCGTGTCGCCGATGCGGAGGATGCCGATCAGGCCGGCGATCTCGACCACCTGCTCGGGCTCGAGACCGCTGGCGAGCAGCTCCTGGTACCACTTCGAGGAGAGCCGGCCCGGGTCGGTCACGATGCGGTGGACCGCATCGACGACCTCGGGCGCGAGCGCCGGGTTCGCCGGGTGCGCCCCCGGCACCGCATAGGGCGACAGCGCGGTCTTGCGCTCGGCGCAGAGCGCGCACGCGCGCGCCGCCCGCGCCTCGCTGACGATCGCGATCCGCTCGGCGGCGCTCCACCAGGTGCCCGCCCGGCCGAAGCGCGACCACTCGCCGTCGAGGGCGGCGGTGAGCGCCTCCGGGATCGGGAGCGCCGAGCCGTCCAGTCGGTACGCCATCGGAACCGCCATCGCCGTCCTCCAGTCCCGTGCCGCAGGGTACCAGCCCCGCGCGTCCGCCGTCAGCGCTGCGCCGTGATACCCTGCCTCGCGGGGGTTGGGCCGGAGGCTCGCGATGGATCGCATGAGTCCCCTCGACGCGTCGTTCCTGCACGTCGAGAACGACGTCAACCACATGCACATCGCCTCGGTGGCGATCTTCGAGGGGCCGGCGCCCTCGCTCTCGGAGCTCGCCGACATGGTGTCGGCGAAGCTGCACCTGGTGCCGCGCTACCGGCAGGTGGTGCGCTTCGTGCCGCTCGAGCTCGAGCGCCCGGTCTGGGTCGACGACCCCCACTTCAACCTCGGCTACCACCTGCGCCACACCGCGCTCCCGGGTCCGGGCAGCGAGCAGGAGCTGCGCAACCTCGTCGGCCGCGTCATGGCGCAGCAGCTCGAC
Organism: Myxococcota bacterium; assembly: GCA_030066475.1. Next base: position 27,498 of record JASJBO010000084.1, on the reverse strand, counting down.
CGCGCCAAGCCGCTCTGGGAGATGTGGATCGCCGAAGGTCTCGAGGATGGACGCTGGGCGCTGCTCTCGAAGACGCACCACTGCATGGTGGACGGCGTCTCGGCCACCGACCTGCTCACCGTGATGATGGACGAGGGGCCCGACCCGGTGCGCGAGCCGCCGCCCGACTGGGAGCCCGAGGCGCTGCCGACCGACCTCGAGCTGGTGACCGAGGCGCTGCGCGAGCGGCTGACCAGTCCCGCGGAGGTGGTCCGCTCGGTGCGCTCGGCCCTGCGCGGGCCGGGTCGGCTCTACGCCCGCGCCCGCGAGCTCGCCACCAGCGCCGGCAGCCTGCGCAACCTGGCCTCGGCCGTCGACGTGGGGCTCAACGGGCCGATCGGTCCGCACCGGCGCTGGGACTGGGCGCGCACCACGCTCGACCAGGTCAAGCAGGTGCGCGGCGCGTTCGGCGGCACCGTGAACGACGTGGTGCTCACCGCGATCACCAAGGGCTTCCGCGAGCTGCTGCTGTCGCGCAAGCAGGAGGTCGAGGGCCAGGTGGTCCGCACGCTCGTGCCCGTCTCGGTGCGCCGCGAGGAGGAGCGCGGCGTCTACGACAACCGCGTCTCGGCGATGTTCGCCGAGCTTCCGGTGGGCATCGACGACCCCGTCAAGCGGCTCGCCGCGATCCGCGAGCAGATGGACGAGCTGAAGGACAAGAAGCAGGCGGTGGCGGCCGAGGCGCTCACCTCGCTCTCCGGCTTCGCGCCCCCGCTGCTGCTCGCCCTGGGCGGCCGCGTGTTCGCCCGGGTCAACCAGAGCAACATCCAGACCGTCACCACCAACGTGCCGGGTCCCCCGAAGCCCATGTACGCGGCCGGGCGCCGCATGCTGCACGCGATGCCCTACGTGCCGCTGGCCGGCTCGGTGCGGATCGGTGTGGCGATCTTCAGCTACGCCGGCGAGCTCAACTTCGGCGTCACCGGCGACTACGACACCGCCGCCGACATCTCCGTGCTCTGCCACGGGATCGAGGAAGGCATGGAGGAGCTGCTCAAGCGCGCGGCGTAGTGCGGGCTACGCTGGCACGATGTCCATCCGCGCGCTCCACTGGTTCCGCAGCGACCTCCGTGTCTCGGACAACACGGCGCTGGCGACGGCGGCGGCCCGAGCCGACCGGCTGGCGTGCGTGTTCGTGTTCGACGACGGGCTGCTGGCGAGCGGGCGCCAGGGGGCGCCGCGCGTGCGCTTCCTGCGCGACTGCCTGGCCCGGCTGGCCCGGGATCTCGAGCGGCGCGGCAGCGCGCTGCTGGTGCGGCGCGGCGACCCGCGCCGCGAGCTGCCGCGGCTGGCCCGCGAGGCGCGCGCGGAGCTGGTGGTCTGGAACCGCGACTACAGCCCCTACGCGCGCGCGCGCGACGCGGCGGTCGAGCGCGCGCTGTCGCGCGACGGCGTGCGGGTCGAGCACTTCGGCGACCGCGTCGTGTTCGAGTCGGACGCGGTGCTCACCAAGCAGGGGCGGCCCTTCTCGGTGTACTCGCCCTATCGCCGTGCCTGGTGGGCCCGCTTCCGCGAGGCCCCGCCGCCCGATCCGCGCCCGCTGCGGCTGCCGGCGCCGATCCCGGGCCTCGCCAAGGGCCGCCTGCCCGCCGCGGCCGCCCTCGGCGTGGCGGACGACGCCACCGACCTCCCGACCGGCGGCGAGGACGCCGCGGCGCGCCGCCTGCGCGCCTTCCTCGATCGCGACGCCGCGGGGTACGCCGAGAGCCGCGATCGCCCCGACCTCGACAGCACCTCGCGCCTGTCTCCCTACCTGCGGCTCGGAGCGATCTCGGTGCGCCGCTGCATCCGCGAGGCGCGCGCGCTGGTCGAGGCGCGCCCGGACGCGCGTCCCGGCGCCGTGAAGTGGCTCGACGAGCTGATCTGGCGCGAGTTCTACCACGCGATCCTGGCCGAGCACCCGCACGTGGTGCGCCGCGCCTTCCGCCCGGAGTACGACGCCGTCGCCTGGGAGGACGACCCCGAGGAGCTCCGCGCCTGGTGCGAGGGCCGCACCGGCTTCCCGTTCGTCGACGCCGCGATGCGGCAGCTCGCGGCCACCGGCTTCGTGCACAACCGCGCGCGCATGGTGGTGGCGAGCTTCCTCACCAAGGACCTGCTGATCGACTGGCGCCGGGGCGAGCGCTTCTTCATGGAGCGGCTCGTCGACGGCGACCCGGCCAGCAACAACGGCGGCTGGCAGTGGGCCGCCTCCACCGGCACCGACGCACAGCCGTGGTTCCGCATCTTCAACCCGGTGGCGCAGGGCGAGCGCTTCGACCCCGACGGCGCCTACGTGCGCCGCTGGGTCCCGGAGCTGGCCGCCGCGACCGGGCGCGCGGTCCACCGGCCGTGGGAGGCGCCGCTGGTGGCGCCGGACTACCCGCCGCCGATCGTCGACCACGCCGAGCGCCGCCAGCTCGCGCTGGCTCGCTACCGGGACGCGGTGCAGGCCGCGCGCAGCGGTGCCGAGAAGCGCCTGCCACCCGTCCCCTGAGCGCACCCGCGGGGCCGCCTTCGGTCCCTGTTTACAGATACCCCCCATGGGTATTAGGCTCCTCGGGTCGGCGAGCGAGGCGGAGGCATCGACGTGAAGGGCGAGACCAGGCGGCGCGTGGACATGCGGCTCAAGCGGATCGCGGGCCAGGTCGGCGGCATCCAGCGGATGGTGGAGGAGGACCGCTACTGCGTGGACGTGCTGCTCCAGATCGCGGCCGTCCGCGCCGCGCTCGACCAGGTCGGCAAGGTCGTGCTCGCCAACCACGTCGAGACGTGCGTCGCCGATGCCTTCGCGAGTGGCGGCGCACGCGAGCGCCGCAAGAAGATGGACGAGCTGATGGAAGTGTTCGGGCGCTTCGGGTACGTGAGGAAGCCGTGAGCGCCCGCGCGGTCGAGGGCTCGGCCGTCGATCCGGTCTGCGGCATGCACGTCGCCGAGGACGGCCCCCACCGGGTCGAGCACGGCGACGGCGCCTTCCACTTCTGCAGCGCCCGCTGCGCCGAGCGCTTCGGTGCCGATCCGGAGCGCTACCTCGCGCCGCGGCCGCCGCCGCCGGTCGCCGCGTCCACCGTCGAGCACACCTGCCCGATGCACCCCGAGGTCGTCCAGAGCGGTCCGGGAACGTGTCCCGCCTGCGGCATGGCGCTCGAGCCGGTCGAGATCACGGCCGAGGAGGCGGAGAGCCCCGAGCTGGCCGACATGCAGCGGCGCTTCCGGGTCTCGCTGGCGCTCACGCTCCCGGTCTTCGCGGTCGCCATGGCCGAGATGGCGCCCGGGCTCGCGCTCGCCGACCGCGTGCCGCGCGCCCTGCTCGAGGGCGGGCAGCTCCTGCTCGCCACGCCGGTGGTGCTGTGGGGCGGCTGGCCCTTCTTCGCGCGCGGCTGGGCCTCCGTGGCGTCCCGGCACCTCAACATGTTCACCCTGATCGCGGTCGGCACCGGAGCGGCCTGGGGCTACAGCGTGCTGGCCACCCTGGCCCCCGACTGGTTCCCCGATTCGTTTCGCGGTGCCGACGGCCGCGTCGCGGTGTACTTCGAGGCGGCCGCCGTGATCGTGACCCTGGTGCTGCTGGGGCAGGTGCTCGAGCTGCGCGCGCGCAGCCGCACCGGGGCGGCGATCCGGGCTCTGGTAGGGCTGGCGCCGAAGCTGGCGCGCCGGCTGCGTCCCGACGGCGGCGAGGAGGACGTCGCGCTCGAGGCGGTCCGGCCGGGCGACCGCCTGCGCGTGCGGCCGGGCGAGAAGGTGCCCGTCGACGGCCGCGTGCTCGACGGGCGCAGCCACGTCGACGAGTCGATGATCAGCGGCGAGCCGATCCCGGTCGAGAAGGGGCCGGGCGATCCCGTGGTGGGTGCCACCGTGAACGAGGCCGGCGCCCTCGTGATCGAGGCGGAGCGCGTCGGCAGCGAGACGCTGCTCGCCCAGATCGTCCGCCTGGTGGCCGAGGCGCAGCGCAGCCGCGCACCGGTGCAGCAGCTCGCCGACCGGGTCGCCGCCGTCTTCGTGCCCGCGGTGCTCGCGACCGCGGCGCTCGCCTTCGCCCTCTGGGCCTGGCTCGGCCCCGACCCGCGCATGGCGCACGCGCTGGTCAACGCGGTGGCGGTGCTGATCATCGCCTGTCCGTGCGCGCTCGGGCTGGCGACCCCGATGTCGATCACGGTCGCGATGGGACGCGGAGCCGGCGCTGGCGTGCTGTTCCGGAACGCCGAGTCGATCGAGGCGCTGCGCCAGGTCGACACCCTCGTGCTCGACAAGACGGGCACGCTCACCGAGGGGCGCCCGCGGCTCGCGGCGGTGGAGCCCGAGCCGGGCTTCGACGAGACCGTGCTGCTGCGCCTGGCGGGCACGCTCGAGCGCGCCAGCGAGCACCCCGTCGCGGCCGCCGTGGTGCGAGGCGCGAGCGAGCGGGGCGTCCTGCTCGGAGAGCCCGAGGACTTCCGGTCGCACGCCGGGCGGGGCGTGAGCGGCCGCGTGGGCGGGCGGCTCGTGGCGCTCGGCAATCTCCATCTGCTCGCGGAGCTGGGAGTCGACGCGAGCGCCAGCACCGCGCGGGCCGACGCGCTGCGGGCGGCCGGGCAGACCGTGATGTTCGCGGTGGCGGACGGGCGCCTGGCGGGACTGATCGGCGTCGCGGATCCGATCGTGGAGTCCGCCGCGGAGGCGGTGCGGCAGCTGCAGGGCGAGGGGCTGCGCCTCGTCGTGCTGACGGGCGACAGCCGCCCCACGGCGGAGGCCGTCGCCCGGCAGCTCGGGCTCGAGGAGGTGGTCGCGGAGGTGTTGCCCGAGCAGAAGGTCGCTGCGGTGCGGGAGCTCCAGGCCGAGGGGTGCACGGTGGCGATGGCGGGCGACGGGGTGAACGACGCCCCCGCCCTTGCCGCCGCGGACGTCGGGATCGCGATGGGGTCGGGCACCGACGTCGCGATGCAGAGCGCCGGCGTGACGCTGGTCCAGGGCGACCTGCGCGGCATCGCGCGGGCGCGTGAGCTGAGTCGCGCCACGATGCGGAACATCCGCCAGAACCTGTTCTTCGCGTTCTTCTACAACGCGCTCGGCGTTCCCATCGCGGCCGGGGCCCTCTATCCCCTGCTGGGCGTCCTGCTGAGCCCGATGCTGGCGGCCGCCGCGATGAGCCTGAGCTCGGTGTCCGTGATCGGCAACGCGCTGCGGCTGCGCCGCGCTCCGCTGCGGTCTGCGGGCGCGTGAGGTGGGCGGCGGGCGGCGTTCCTTGACTGATACCCCGGAGGGGTATAGGCTCAAGAGCCTCGGAGGGCCGGACGAAAACGGTGGTCGAGTCGCCATGAGACGCTTCACCGTCGTCGCCGCGCTGCTCCTGCTCGTGCAGGGCGGCGTCTGCAGCCTGGTCGGCTTCGGGCTCGGTCCCGAGCCCGCCCGTCCGGGTGCGCTCTTCTCCGAGGCGGCCGGCGGCGCGCCGCCGCCCTGCCACGGCGGCGCTGCGGCGGGTCCCACAGCCCCGCTGGCGCCCGCCGGCGACTCCCAGTGCCAGGACCACTGTCGGCTCTTCGGCGAGGTCTGTCCCGCCGCGGCCCCCGATCTCGCCCTGGCTCGTCCCGTCCTCGCGCTCGCGCCCGGGCTCGCCACGCAGGCCGGCGTCCGCTGCGTCCTGCCGCCGTCGCGTTCCGAGGCGGCCCCACCAGCGCGACCCCCACTCCCCATCCTGAACTGCTCGTTCCTGATCTGATCCCAGCGCTTCTCCGTCCGGGAGCCGTCGCACGACGGCTCCGCGTCGCCCCTGGTCGACCCGACGTGAGGAGGCTGGTGCGCCTTGTCCTGCACCGTGACCCGATCCATCGCCCTGCTCGCGGGGCTGCTGCCCGCGCTCGCGCTGGCGGGTGAGCCCGCCGTGCCGCAGCCGCCGAGTCCGCTGCCGCTCGCCTGGTGCCTGGAGCAGGCGGCCGCGCGGAGCCCCGAGATCGCCGCCGACGCCGCCTTCGCCGAGGCCGCCCAGGCGCGCATCGGACCCGCCGGCGCGCTCGACGACCCGCGCTTCCGCTACGAGGCCAGCAACATGCCCACCGGCCAATGGAACTTCAGCTCGACCCCGCTCTCGGGGCACCAGCTCTGGCTGTCGCAGAAGCTGCCGTTTCCCGGCCTGCTCGGCAGCCGCGAGGGCGCCGCCCGCGCCGGCGCGCACGCGGCGGAGCTGGATCTCACGGATCGGCGGGTCGGCGTCTCGGCCGCCGTCGAGGTCGCGTGGTCGGAGCTGGGCTTCGCCCAGCGCGCCCTCGACATCACCGATCGCAACCTCGAGCTGCTGCGCCAGCTCACCCGCGTCGCCGAGACCAAGTACGCGGTCGGCACCGGCCTCCAGCAGGACGTGCTGCGCGCCCAGGTCGAGCTGACCCGGCTGCTGGACGAGCGGCTGCGGCGCCGGGCGCACGTCGAGCGCGCCGAGGCGGCGTTGGCCGCGCTCCTCGACCTCCCGCCCGACGTGCCGCTGGCGCGCACCGCCGAGCTGGACGAGCCGTCGCCGCTGCCGTCGATCGACGCCGTGCTGCTCGACCTGGAGCGGAGCAGCCCGCGGCTGCTGGCGCTCGAGTCGAAGCGGGCCGAGGCCGAGCGTCTCTGGCGGGCGGCCGAGCTCGAGGGCTATCCCGACTTCGACTTCGGGCTCGGCTATCGAGCGCGGCAGAGCGTGCGCGGCGACCCGGTGCACGGCGACGACTTCGTGTCGGCGCGCGTGACGATCCGGCTGCCCGTCGACCGCGACAAGTGGCGCGCGCAGGTCGCCGAGCGCAAGGCGCTCTGGCGCCGCGCGCGCGCGGCGCACCGCGCCGAGCGGGCACGCCTGCGCGACGCGGTGCGCGCCCGCTACGCCGACCTGCGCCGCGCCGACGCCGAGCTGGGGCTCGTGCGCGACGGCCTCGTGCCGCAGGCGCGCCAGTCGCTCGAGTCGAATCGCTCGGGCTACGAGGTGGACAAGGTGGACTTCCTGCGACTCGTGGACAGCCAGGTGCGCGTCTTCGAGTCGGAGCTGCGTCTGGTTCGCGCCGTCGCCGACCGGCGCGTCGCGTTCGCCGCGCTCGAGGCGGCCAGCGGGGGGGCGCTGCGATGAGGCGCTGGATCGCGCTGGGAACGGTCGCGCTGCTCGCCGGTGGGCTCGGCTGGCTCGCCGCGCTGCGTTTCGGTCCGCACGGCGCGCACGCGCCGGACGCCGCGTCCGAGGCCGCCGTCTGTCCGGGCGGCGCGGCGCCGCTCCACTGGAAGGCGCCGATGGATCCCACCTACATCCGCCAGCAGCCCGGCAAGTCGCCGATGGGGATGGACCTCGTTCCGGTCTGCCCGGCCGGCGAGACGTCAGCGGCGGACGGCGAGGGCGTGCGGGTGGACCCCGCGGTGGTCCAGCGCATCGGCGTCCGCACCGCGTCGGTCGAGCGCCGCGACCTGAGCCGGAGTGTGCGCGCCGTGGGTCGCGTCACGTGGGACGAGCGCCTCGTGACCCACGTCCATACCAAGATCCAGGGCTGGGTCGAGAAGCTCCATGTCGACTACGAGGGCCAGATGGTCGAGCGCGGCCAGACGCTGCTCGAGATCTACTCCCCCGAGCTGGTGACGACCCAGGAGGAGCTGCTGGTCGCCCAGCGCTATCGCGACACCACGGCGCGCAGCGACTTCGACGACGTGAGCGCCGGCGGCGACGCGCTGCTGCGCGCCACGCGCCGGCGGCTCGAGCTGTGGGACGTCCCCGAGCGGGACATCGACCGGCTCCTGGAGACGGGACGGGTCCGCAAGACGCTGGGCCTGCGCGCGCCGAGCAGCGGGGTCGTGACCCACCTGATGGTCCGCGACGGGATGGAGGTCGGGCCCAACGACAACCTCTACACGATCGCCGACCTCTCGCGCGTGTGGGTCCTCGCCGAGGTGTACGAGCACGAGCTGCCCTGGATCGCGCCCGGCCAGCAGGCGCGCGTCGAGCTGAGCTACCTGCCCGGAGCCTCGTTCGAGGCCGAGGTCACCTACGTCTACCCGTTCCTCGACCCCGCCACGCGCACGGCCCGCGTGCGACTCGAGCTTCCCAATCCGGACCAGCGGCTGAAGCCGGACATGTTCGCCAACGTGACGATCGAGGCGCAGCCGCGCCCGGACGTCCTGGCGATGCCCGCGCAGGCGGTGATCCGTTCCGGGCGGCGCAGCGTCGCCATCGTGTCGCTGGGCGACGGTCGCTTCGAGCCGCGCGACGTGGAGCTGGGCATCGACTCGGGCGACGGCTGGGTCGAGGTCCGCGCTGGCGTGGAGGAGCGCGAGGCCGTCGTGACCTCCGGGCAGTTCCTGATCGACAGCGAGAGCCGCCTCCAGGAGGCGGTCGAGAAGCTGCTGGCGCCGCCAGGCGAGCGCCACGAGGACCACGCGCCGCCCTCCCCATCGACGGGTCACGAGGGCCACGACATGTCCGGCGCGAGCGGCCACGAGGGCCACGACATGTCCGGCGCGAGCGGCCACGAGGGCCACGACATGCCGGATGCGCCGGCCGCGGGCCACGACCACGCCGCCCACGGGCACGGGGACTGACGGCGTGCTGCGCCGCATCATCGAGGCCTCCGCGCTCAACCCGTTCCTGGTCGGGCTGGCGACCGTCGGTCTGCTGGCGTGGGGCGGGTTCGCGACCTGGAACACGCCGCTCGACGCGATCCCCGACCTGTCGGACGTCCAGGTGATCGTGTTCACGGAGTACCCGGGCCAGGCGCCCCAGGTGGTCGAGGACCAGGTCACCTACCCGCTCACCACGGCCATGCTGTCCGTTCCCCATGCCCAGGTGGTGCGCGGCTACTCGTTCTTCGGCTTCTCGTTCGTCTACGTGATCTTCGAGGACGGCACCGACCTCTACTGGGCCCGCTCCCGCGTCCTCGAGTCGCTGAACTTCGTGTCCGGCCGCCTGCCGGGGGGCGTCACCCCGACGCTCGGGCCCGACGCGACGGGCGTCGGCTGGGTCTACGAGTACGCGCTGGTCGACCGGAGCGGAGCGCTCGACCTCGCCGAGCTCCGTTCGCTCCAGGACTGGTACCTCCGCTACGAGCTGCAGACCGTGCCGGGCGTCGCCGAGGTCGCCAGCATCGGCGGATTCGTCCGGCAGTACCAGGTCGAGGTCGATCCGAACGCGCTCGCCTCCTACGGGATCCCCCTGTCGCAGGTGCGCCGCGCGATCCAGCGCAGCAACAGCGACGTCGGCGGCCGCCTGATCGAGATCGCCGAGGCCGAGTTCATGGTCCGGGGCAGGGGCTACATCCGCTCGGTCGCCGACCTCGAGCAGGTGGCGATCGGCGCGGACGACCGCGGCACGCCGGTGCGACTGCGCGACGTGGCCTCGGTCCACCTCGGGCCCGAGCTGCGGCGCGGTCTCACCGACCTGGACGGCGAGGGCGAGGTCGCGGCCGGCATCGTCGTGATGCGCTCCGGCGAGAACGCCCGCGACGTGATCCAGGCCGTGAAGGCGAAGCTCGCCGAGCTCGAGTCCGGCCTGCCATCCGGCGTCGAGCTGGTCGAGGTGTACGACCGGTCGGGGCTGATCGAGCGGGCGGTGGACAACCTGCGCGAGAAGCTGGTCGAGGAGATCCTGATCGTCGCGCTGGTCTGCATGGTGTTCCTGTTCCACGTCCGGAGTGCGCTGGTCGCGGTTCTCACGCTGCCGCTGGGCGTGCTCGTTTCGTTCGCGATCATGCACCAGCAGGGCATCAACGCGAACATCATGTCGCTCGGAGGCATCGCGATCGCGATCGGGGCGATGGTCGACGCCGCCGTGGTGATGATCGAGAACGCCCACCGGCACCTGGAGCGCGACGCGGGCAGCAAGCCGCGCGCGCGGATCCTGATCGACGCCGCCACCGAGGTGGGGCCGTCGCTGTTCTTCTCCCTGCTGATCATCACCGTCTCGTTCCTCCCCGTCTTCAGCCTCCAGGCCCAGGAGGGCCGGCTGTTCAGTCCCCTGGCCTTCACCAAGACCTACGCGATGGCCGGCGCCGCGATGCTCGCGATCACCGTCGTCCCGCTGCTGATGATGTGGCTGATCCGCGGGCGCATCGTGTCCGAGGCGAACAACCCGCTGAACCGGCTGCTGCTGCGCGCCTACGCGCCGGTGATCCGGTTCGCGCTGCGGCGCAAGGGCTGGGTGCTGGCGGGCGCCGTGGCGGTCCTCCTCGCCACCTGGCTGCCGCTGAGCCAGCTGGGCTCCGAGTTCATGCCGCCGCTCGACGAGGGCGATCTGCTCTACATGCCGACCACGCTGCCCGGCATCTCGATCACCAAGGCGCGCGAGCTGCTGCAGCAGACCGACCGCATGATCCTGGCGTTCCCCGAGGTCGAGCGCGTGTTCGGCAAGGTCGGGCGCGCCGAGACCGCCACCGATCCCGCTCCGCTCTCGATGATCGAGACCACCATCATGCTGAAGCCGCGCTCGGAGTGGCGAGCCGGGATGACGACCGAGACGCTGATCGCCGAGCTGGACCGGGCGGTCCGGGTGCCGGGCGTCACCAACGCCTGGACCATGCCGATCAAGACCCGGATCGACATGCTCTCCACCGGGATCAAGACCCCGGTGGGCATCAAGATCGCCGGTCCGGACCTCGGCGTGCTCCAGGAGCTCGGGGAGCGGGTGGAGGCCGTGCTGCGCGGCGAGCCGGGAGCGCAGTCGGTGTACGCGGAGCGGGTCGCCGGCGGCAACTACCTCGACTTCGAGATCGACCGCGGCGAGATCTCGCGCTACGGACTCACCGTCGGCGACGTGCAGGACGTGATCCAGTCCGCGATCGGCGGCATCAACGTCACGACCACCGTCGAAGGACGGGAGCGGTACCCCGTGAACCTGCGCTACGCGCGCGAGCTGCGGGACGACCTCGCCGCGCTCGAGCGCGTGCTGGTGCCGACCCCGAGCGGCGCACAGGTTCCGCTGGCGCAGCTCGCGCGCCTCGAGATCCGCAGCGGGCCGCCCTCGATCAAGAGCGAGAACGCCCGGCTCAACGCCTGGATCTACGTCGACCTCGACGGCGTGGACGTCGGCACCTGGGTGAGCCGCGCCCGCGAGACGCTCGCCCGCGAGCTCGAGCTCCCCGCCGGCTACACGATCGCCTGGAGCGGGCAGTACGAGTACCTGGAGCGCGCGGCGAAGCGGCTGCGGATCGTGGTGCCGATCACGATCGGGGTGATCTTCCTGCTGCTCTACCTGAACTTCCGCCGCGTGTCGGATGCGCTGATCGTGATGCTGACGCTTCCCTTCGCGCTGGTGGGCGGCGTCTGGCTGCTCTGGTGGCTCGACTACGACCTGAGCGTGGCGGTGGGGGTCGGCTTCATCGCGCTGGCCGGCGTCGCGGCCGAGCTGGGCGTGATCCTGCTCGTGTTCCTCGAGGAGGCCGTGGCGCGCTTCGAGCGCGAGGGGCGCATGCGCACCCGAGGCGACCTGCTGCTGGCCGTCCGGGAAGGCGCCGGGCTGCGCGTGCGACCGATCGCGATGACCGTCACCTCCACGATCGCCGGGCTGCTGCCGATCATGTGGGGCGCCGGCACCGGCGCCGAGACGATGCGCCGCATCGCGGCGCCGATGGTGGGCGGTCTGCTCTCCGCGACCCTGCTCACCCTGGTGGTCGTCCCGGTCGTCTTCGCCCTCGTGCGCGGCGCGGGCCTGCCTCGGGCGCCCGAGCGCTAGCATCCCGCCACGAGTCCCCGCGCCGAGCGGGATCTCTCGCTAGCTGGAGCTCGCGGCATGGCTGCACGCCGATACGTCGTGATGGGAGCCGGCGAGGTCGGGCGCTACCTGGCCCAGAGCCTCTCCGCCGACGGTCACACGGTCGCGCTGATCGACAACGACCCCGCCATGCGTCGCGTCGTCGAGGACGAGCTCGACGTGGCCTTCGTCCAGGGCAACGGCAGCCACATCCCGACCCTGCAGGCCGCCGAGATCGACCAGTGCGAGCTCTTCGTGGCCGCGAGCTCCTCGGACGAAGCCAACCTGGCCGCGTCGCTCCTGGCCAGGCACCTCGGGGCACCCCGGACCGTGGTGCGGGTGCGCACCTCGGAGGACGTCACGCGCTTCGGGCGCATCTACGAGAAGAGCTTCGGGGCCGACCTGCTGCTCTCGACCCAGCTCCTCACGACGACCCAGATCCTGAACCACGTGCTCGGCTACAACACGCTCGAGGTCGAGTACCTCGCGGGCGGCGCGCTCCAGGTGCGCCGCACCGCCATCGACGCCGGCTCCGCCGTCGCCGAGCGCCCGCTGGCGGAGGTGGACCTGCCCCCGGACTGCCTGGTGCTGGCCTTCATCCGCGAAGGGCGCGTGACGGTCCCCACCGGTCGCGACCGCGCCAGCGTCGGCGACGAGGCACTGGTGATCGGCACGCCGCAGTCGATCGACGCGGTCGAGCAGCGCTTCAGCCGCCGCTCGCGCGACGTCGGTCTGGTGGTGATCGCGGGCGGCGGTGCCACGACGGAGTCGGTCGTCCTGGGTCTCGAGGGTCACGCCACGCGCATCAAGGTGATCGAGTCGGACCGGCAGCGGGCCGAGGATCTCGCGGCGCGCTTTCCGCGCCACGGGATCCTGCACGGCGACGTGACGGACATGTCGGTGCTCGCCTCCGAGGGCGTCCAGGAGGCCCGGGCCTTCATCGCCCTCACCGGCAACGACGAGACCAACCTGATGGCCTGCCTGCTGGCGCAGGAGCTCGGCGCCCAGCAGCTGCTCGCTCTGGTCCAGAAGAGCGAGACGTCGACGCTCTGGCGCAAGGTGGCGGTGCTCGAGGTGCTCTCCCCGCGCACGATCGCCGCGGAGCGCATTCGCAGCTACATCGACAACGACTACGAGCCCCGCATCGTCTCGTTCGAGAGCGGAGCCGCGGCGCTCGTGCAGCGGCGCGTCTTCGAGCAGAGTCCCGTGGCTCGGGGCACCCTCGACCAGATCGAGATCCCGCAGGGCCTGATCGTCGCGGCCGTCGTCCGCGACGGGAAGGTGACGGTCCCGCGCGGCCGCGACGCGCTCCGGGTGGGCGACGACGTGATCCTGTTCGTCCAGCGCTCGGAGGCGGCCATGATCCAGCTGCTGTTCCCGGGGCACGAGGCCGACCCGGGGGCTCCGCCGTGAAGCTGCGCCGCGTCGCCCACATCCTCGGCTTCGTCCTGTTCGTGCTGGCGACCGCGCAGCTGCTGCCTCTGCTCTGGTGCCTGGCTCCGTTCGACGCGGCGGCGGCCTACGGGCTGCTCGCCGGGGCCGGGGGGGCCGCGCTGCTCGGCGTGGTGCTGCGCGGCATCGGGCAGGAGGCGGGCGAGATCTACCGCCGCGAGGGCGTGCTGATCGTGGTCGGCGCGTGGCTGTTCGCCTCGCTCGGCGGCGCCGTCCCCTATCTCGTGAGCGGCGCGATCCCGGGCTTCGTCGACGCGCTCTTCGAGTCGGCGTCCGGGTTCACGACCACCGGGGCCTCGATCCTCGCCGACATCGAGGCCGTGCCCCGGGCGCTGCTGCTCTGGCGCAGCATGACGCAGTGGCTCGGCGGCATCGGCATCGTCGTCCTGTTCGTGGCGCTGCTGTCCGAGCTGGGGCCCGGCGCGCGCTTCCTGTTCCGGCTCGAGGTCCCCGGTCCCAAGGCGGAGATCCTCCACGCGCGCGTCCGGGAGACGGCGGTGGCTCTCTTCCGCATCTATCTCGCCCTCTCCGCCGCCCAGGCGCTCCTGATGCTGGCCCTGGGTGCGAGCGTGTTCGACGCCCTGACCCACACCTTCTCGACGGTCTCCACCGGCGGCTTCTCCCCCTATGCGGACTCGGTGGCGCACATGTCCGTGTCGATCCAGGTGGTCATCCTGGTCTTCATGCTCGCCGCCGGGGTCAACTTCTCGCTCTACTACGCGTTCCTCGACCGCCGCGACTGGAGCGCGCTGCGCGACGTCGAGTTGCGCGTCTACCTGGCGATCGTCGTGCTGGCGAGCGGCCTCGTCACGGCCGACGTCGTGGCGGCCGGCATCGCCCCGGAGCCCGACCACGCCCTGCTCGACGGCACCTTCCAGGTCGTCTCGCTGCTGACGACGACCGGCTTCGCCACCGCCGACTTCGCGGAGTGGCCCGGCATGGCCCACGCCCTGCTCCTGGGCCTGATGTTCGTGGGCGGCTGCGCGGGCTCCACGGCGGGCGGGCCGAAGGTGATCCGCCTGCTGATCGGCGCGCAGCTCGCCATGCGCGAGGTGCGCCTCACCTTCAGCCCCAACTCGGTGATCGCCGTCGCGGTCGGCGACCAGGTGGTGCCCGAGGATTCGGTCCACAGCGTCGCCGCGCTGCTCCTGCTCTGGGTCGTCGGCTGGGGCAGCGGCGCCCTGCTGCTGTCGGTGGGCGACACCGACATCGTCACCGCCGCCACCGCCTCGCTGGCCACGCTCTCGAACATCGGGCCCGGGCTCTCGGCCGTCGGACCCACCGAGAGCTTCGCCTTCTTCGCCGGCTGGCAGAAGCTCGTGATGGTGATCCTGATGTGGCTCGGCCGGCTCGAGTTCTTCGCCCTGCTCGCCCTGCTGATGCCCCGCTTCTGGCGCCGCTAGCCCGATGGACTTCGTTCGGCTGCGCCTCACTGCGCGCGCCCTGCGGGCGCTTGCATGGGGCTTCTGCCGCGCACGCTCCTGGCTCCAGGGACGTCAGCGCGCGATCCCCTGCAGCTCGCGCTGCTTCTTCAGCTCGAGCCGCGCGATCGTGCGGCGGTGCACCTCGTCGGGTCCGTCGGCCAGGCGCAGGGTGCGCATGCTCGCGTAGGTGCGCGCCAGGCCGAAGTCGCTGGTCACGCCGCCGCCGCCGTGCGCCTGGATCGCGTCGTCGATGATCGAGAGCGCCATGATCGGGGCCTTCACCTTGATCATCGCGATCTCGGCGCGCGCCACCTTGTTGCCCACCGTGTCCATCATGTAGGCGGCCTTGAGCGTCAGCAGCCGCGCGCACTCGATGTCGATGCGCGCGTTGGCGATGCGCTCCTCCCAGACCGAGTGCTCGTAGATCTTCTTGCCGAACGCCTCGCGCGTCATCAGGCGCCTGCACATCTTCTCGAGCGCGCGCTCCGCCACGCCGATCACGCGCATGCAGTGGTGGATGCGGCCCGGGCCCAGGCGCCCCTGCGCGATCTCGAAGCCGCGGCCTTCGCCGAGGATCATGTTGCTCGCCGGCACCCGCACGTTCTCGAACAGCACCTCGCCGTGCCCGTGCGGCGCGTCGTCGTAGCCGAACACCGGCAGGAAGCGCTCGATCGTGACGCCGGGCGTGTCGGTCGGCACCAGGATCTGGCTCTGCTGGGCGTGGGTCGCCGCGTCGGGGTTCGAGCGACCCATGACGATCATGATCTTGCAGCGCGGGTCGAGGATGCCCGAGGTCCACCACTTGCGGCCGTTCAGGACGTACTCGTCGCCGTCGCGGCGGATCTCGGTCTGGATGTTGGTGGCGTCCGACGACGCCACGGCCGGCTCGGTCATCGCGAAGGCCGAGCGGATGCGGCCGTCGAGCAGCGGCTCGAGCCACTCCTTCTTCTGCGCCGCGCTGCCGTAGCGCTCGAGCACCTCCATGTTGCCGGTGTCGGGCGCCGCGCAGTTGAACACCTCGGGCGCGAAGCCCACCCGCCCCATCAGCTCGCAGACCGGGGCGTACTGGAGGTTGGTCATGCTGCCGGCCACGTCGCTGTCGGGCAGGAACAGGTTCCACAGGCCCGCCTCCTTCGCCTTGGCCTTCAGCTCCTCCATCAGGGGCGGGGTCTGCCAGCGGTCTTCCTGCGCGTCGTGGGCGCGGTAGTAGGCCTCTTCGTTGGGGTAGATGTGCTCGTCCATGAAGCTCTGGACCTGCTTGAGCACGAACTGGGTCTTGTCGTCGTATTCGAAGTGCAAGGGGGCTCTCCGTCGTCCTGGTTGGGGAGCCGATGGTAGCCGCGCTCTTGACAGGCTGCTCGGCCGCGTGCTGCACTCCCTGCGTTCCGGCCCACCGAGGGGGCGTCCGTCGCGTGAGACACGCTCCGATCGTCACCGCGTGCATCCTGTCGGCGCTGCTTGGCTGCGGCCACACGGCGACCGGCCGCGTCGGCCTGCTGTCGTTCGGAGACCTCGAGGGGAAGCGGATCCCCCGGCAGGTCGACGGGACTCCGGTCGAAGGCCGGCGCTGCGGCGGTCTCGGCGGACCTTACTCGCTGGCCGAGGCAGCCCAGGATGCGCTCGAAGGCACCGTCTTCGACACGATCGTCGACGCGCAGGTGACCAACACGACCGGGCTGCTCGGCTTCTCGCACTGCATCGAGGTGCGGGGGACCGCGCTGCGCAGCGATGCGCTCGGCGGACGGGAGACCTCGCAGTGAGCCTCCGGGTCGCCCCGCTCGCAGTGCTGGTGCTCGGCTGCGCGATCGGCTGCGCGCGGCCCGCGCCGCAACTCACCTACCTGGCGCTCGAGCGGCCCAGCGGCGTGATCTCGACCGAGGCGCGCCCCGCGCAGGAGCTCTGGTTCCAGCGCGGCGGCCTCTACTTCTGGAACCACAACTTCCGTCCGGCCGCCGACGTGGCGGCCTACCTGCGCGAGTTCCAGCGCCGCGCGCGCGCGCCGATCCTCACCGACGCCGACGTCGTGCTCCGGGTTCCCCGCTCGGTCGACCTGCTGTTCTTCGGCTGGACCCGCGGCCTCGACCGGGTGAACGCCTGGGTCGACTGAGAACGAGCCGGGTCTCGTCGTCGTCGAAGCGACCTCCGCTAACGGCTCTTCTTGTTGTGGACCAGGACCCCGCCGGCGAAGTAGGTGTGGGGCCAGCCGACCGAGAGGTCGTAGACGTCGATCTCGCCGAGGAGGCGCTCGATCCGACCCGCGGGCTGCGGGCTGCCGTCGTCGGCGAGCAGTGCACTCCCGGCGCCGAGCGCAGCGGCCGGGTGAAAGCCCCCGTCCGCGAAGACGGGATGGTCGGGCGTGACGCGCAGCCCGCCCTCGAGACGCAGCGTCTCGGACGCGGTGGCGCGGGACACGGCTGCGACCGTCGCGAGGACCCGCCGGCCCGTCTCCGGGTCCCAGCTCCACAGCCGGTCGCCGACACGCAGCGTCTCGACGGCGCGCGCGCCCCGCTCGGTGGCGATCGCCGTGCCCGCCGCGACGCAGCGCCCCGTGATGCTCGTCCACCGACGGACCCGGCCCAGGCTGGGAAGCGGCGTGCCCGTATACGCCGCCCACTCCCAGCGCACTCCGGTCTCGAGCTGGACGTTGGCCACCGACCAGGAGACGCCGAACAGGTCCCGCGGCTCGGGGACCTCCTCCCAGCCGGGATAGGCCGCGCGGTCGTCGCCGCTCCAGGCGCTCACCCGGACCCCCACGCGCAGCAGCGTGCCCCGGCGGTCGTAGGCCAGGAAGTAGAGCGGCTCGAAGGTCTCCCGGTCGAGCCAGAGGTCCTTGTGGGCGTACGGATGGTCCGGGTCGCGCGGTGCGGCGCGCACGCGGAGCGCGGCGCGACGCTCGAAGACGGCCTTCGTCAGCGCGAGCCCCGCGGCGTCCGGGTGCGCCTCGTCTTGCGCCGGAGCCGGCCGCGCCCGATCCCGCATCGCCGCGAGGAGCGTCCGCTCGCCCAGGCAGGTCCAGCGGTGCGCAGCGACGCGACTGCCCAGCCCGCCGATGTCCTCCAGGACGAGGTCGGTGCCCGGCACGGCCGTGCTCCACTGGCTCGCGACCAGGCGACGCACGCGCCGCCACTCCGGCACGTACACCCACAGGTTGTCGTGCTTGGACGCCGGCACCGCGTAGCGGTAGCGCACGACGCGCGTCCCACGGTCCTCGAAGGGCGCGCTCACCTCGATGACCAGCACCTCGCTGCGCGTCTCGCTGTGGAACAGCGCGCCTCCGCGGGGGCCGAGGAAGCGAGGCTCGACGCGGTGCAACAGCCGGAACAACGCCCAGTCCGCCTCGAGCGGGTCCCCGAGGCGCTCCCCGCGGTCCCACCAGGTCACGCGCAGGGCGCCGCGTCCCCCGTCGCCGCGCCAGCGATGGGCGAAGTTCCAGGCGAGCTTGGTTCCGGCGTTGGGATCCCCCAGGCAGTCGATCCCGCTCGCGGGGAACGGGGTCCCCGCGACGTGGCCGTCCAGGCGGCCCTCGGGCCCGAGGGTGACGCTCCCTGCGTGGTCGCGCGTGGCGTCCTGCCAGGCCGGTGGCGGGCGGTAGTCCCGCGTCTCGGCGATCGGGAGCGGAGCGTCGGGCGGAAACAACACGGAACGGTGTTGCCAGAGGGCTTCGGGGAGCCCGCGCCGGAGCTCTGCGCTCGACGCAGCCGGGGGCTCCACCGGCTCTTCGTCCATCCCTCCGCACGCGGGGAGCGCCGCGGCAACGAGGCCGAGAGGGAGCGCGAGCTGGATCAAGCGTCTCGCTGCCATCACGCCTCTTGGAAACCGCGCGGGCCGCCTCCGATTCAGCGCAAGCCGACGACCTTCGCGCGCGGCTCGTGGTACGGAGGCCGACCGGCGTTTGCTGCCAGGAGCATGCGCGGCAGAAGCACCCTGCAAGCGCCCGGAGGGCGCGCGCAGCGAGCTGCAGGCGAGCGAAGTCCTTCAGCTAGCGAGCCACTCCAGCAGCAGGCGGTTCACCCGGTCGGGTCGCTCCTGGTGCACGAAGTGGCCCGCGTTCGCGACGCGCTCGAGGCGGTAGCCCTTGGGGAAGCGCGCCGGATCCACGCAGTCGAAGAGGCGCGTATCCATGCAGCCGTCGGTCGCCCCGGTGATCGCCAGCGTCGGGACCGCGACCGGCTCGGCCGCCAGGCGGCGCATCTCGCGCGAGTCGGACAGCAGCGGGTTCAGCGTGGCGCGGTAGTAGGCGAGGGCGCTCCACAGCACGCCGGGCTGCGCGAAGGTGCGCTTGAGCGCCGCCATGTCCTCGGGGTCCCAGCGCCAGCCCGGCGACCAGTCGCGCCAGAGCCGCTCGAGGAAGGCGAAGTCGCGCCGGGCCACGACCCGGTCGGCGATCCCGCGCAGCTGGAAGAAGAACATGTACCAGGAGTTGCGGAGCTGGACCGGGTAGCGGCGCACGCCCGCCTCGACGGCATGCATCGGCGCCACGGCGATTGCCGTGGCGCTGCGGAAGCGCTCGGGCTCCAGGGCGCAGGCCGCGTAGGCGACGACCGCGCCCCAGTCGTGGCCCACCAGGTGGACCGGCTCGCCGCCGCCCAGCGCGCGGGCCCAGGCCACGACGTCCGACGCGATCCGGATCGGGTGGAAGTCCGCCACCCGGCGGCCGCCCTGCGACGACGGCTCGTAGCCCCGCAGCAGCGGCGCGACCGCACGGTAGCCGCCCGCGGCGAGAGCGGGGAGCTGGTGGCGGAAGCTGTGGTGGTGGTCGGGAAAGCCGTGCAGGCAGAGCACCGGCGTTCCCTCGCCCAGCGTGAGCGCCGAGAAGCGCCGCTCGCCGGCCGTGAGCCGGATCGCTTGCGGGGAGGTGGCGTCCATCGCCCCAAGCTAACCGAGAGGCGCGCTGGGATCCGCCTGGCTGCGCGCCCGCCTCGCGCGTCGCGACCTGCTCGTCGTGGAGCTGCACGGCGCGTCTCCTAGAAGACGGCGGTGTCCTCGGGCTCGGCGACCACCGGGTTCTCGAGCTCGCCGAGGCCCTCGATCTCGACCCGCATCACGTCGCCCTCGACCAGCCAGACCGGCGGCTTCATGGCGACGCCCACGCCGCCGGGCGTGCCGGTGCTGATCACGTCGCCCGGCTCGAGCGTGAAGGCGGTGCTGAGGAACTCGATCAGGTCGAAGCAGTCGAAGATCAGGTTCTTGGTGTCCGAGTCCTGGCGCAGCTCGCCGTTCACGAAGGTCTTGAGCGCATGGCCCGCCGGGCTGCCCAGCTCGTCGCCAGTCACGATCGCCGGTCCCAGCGGGCAGTGCGTGTCGAACGACTTCCCCATCGTGAAGGTCGGGTCGCGCAGCTGCCAGTCGCGCACGCTCACGTCGTTGGCGATCGTGTAGCCGGCGATCACGTCGGGCGCGCACTGCTTCGGCACGTGGCGGCAGCGCTTGCCGATCACCACGGCCAGCTCGCCCTCGTAGTCGAGCAGCTGCGAGGCGCGGGGCAGGTGCACGCCGGCGCCCGGGCCGACCACCGAGGTGGACTGCTTGTTGAAGATCTTCGGCGTCTTCGGGGTCTCCATCCCGGACTCGGCGACGTGGTCGGCGTAGTTCAGGCCGACGGCCAGGATCTTGGGCGGGCGCAGCACGGGCGCCTGGAGGCAGACCTCGGAGAGGGCCAGGCGCGGGCCGTCGGCGGCGCGCGCCGCGGCGAGCGCGTCGGGGCCGGCGGCCAGGAAGGCGCACATCTCGGTGGGGAGGTCGGAGCGGGCGGCGGCGAGGTCGACGACCTCGTCGCCGGCGAGCACGCCGATCCGGGTGGCGTCGGCGTGGCTGAAGGTCACGAGTCTCATCGGGGGTGGGCCTCCATCGCGCGCTGGGCGCGGGTTGCGCGGTGATTACTCGCCCGTATAATCCAGCTCGGCGCGTTAGTCAACTGAATAAGCCACGGTCGAGCCGGCCGGGCGATCGAAACCCCCTGGACCATCCCCGGGGGTCCCCGGGGACCAGATGGAGGGCAGCGTGAGCGAGGCCGCCCACGACGAGAGCCAGGAGACCCGCGAGCGGATCCTCACGGCGGCGCTCGCGACCTTTGCCGAGCGGGGCTTCGATGGCGCCCGGACCCGCGAGATCGCCGAGCGGGCCGGCGCCAACCTGGGGCTGATCAAGTACTACTTCGACACCAAGGAGGCGCTCTGGAAGGCGGCGGTCGACCGCGCCTTCGAGGAGCTGGGTCGCGAATTCGCCGAGCTGCTGCCCGACGGCGAGTCCCGCGACGAGCGCACCCGTCTCGAGCAGATCGTGCGGCGCTTCGTCCGCTTCGCCGCCCGGCGCCCCGAGTTCATGCGGCTGATGAACGACGAGGGCAAGCGCGACGGAGCGCGCATGCGCTGGCTCGTCGAGCGGCACGTGCAGCCGATGTATCGGGCGCTCCACCAGCTGGTGGAGCGAGCCATCGAGCACGGCACGATTCCCGCGGTGCCGACCGCGAGCATCCACTACGTGGTGGTCGGCGCCTGCGGCCTCGCGTTCAGCCAGGCGCCCGAGTGCCTGCTGCTCACCGGTGTCGATCCGCGTGACGAGCAGTTCGTCGAGGCGCATGCCGACGCGGTGGTGCGCCTGCTGCTCGGACCCGGCTAGCCGGTGGACTTCGTTCGGCTTCGCCTCTAGCTGGTGGACTTCGTTCGGCTTCGCCTCACTGCGCGCGCCCTGCGGGCGCTTGCAAGGGGCTTCTGCCGCGCGGGCCCCCTGGCCTCGGCCTGGCGGCGATCCCGGACTCAGGGCTGGGTGGTGTTGAAGCTGTAGGAGGCCACCGTTCCCGTGCGGTCGAAGCGCACCACCAGATCCGTCGTCTCGGTCTCGCCGAGCGCGCGGTAGCGGTAGTGGCCGTACGTCCAGGTCTCCTGGCCGTCCTCCACGCCGGTGCGCCACGGCTCGCCGAAGCGGGCCCTCACGTCCACCTTGGCGGTCTCGCCGACGGTGATCTCCGTCACCGGCGCGGTCGGAAAGCTGCGCCCGACGGTGAGGCAGCCGAGGCTGCTGGCGGTGACAGCGATCACCAGGCAGGTTGCAGCGAGGCAGCGGATTCGACGGCTCATGCGCGGTCCTCCCGCCGCTCTCATCGGTCGCCTGCTGCCTCGACTGCAGCGGAGTCTTCGCGGAGCCCGCCTGGCTGGCGATCCTCGATCCGGATCTCGTAGCGCTCGCGCAGCGCCGCCAGACGACGGCGCAGATGCTCGGCGCGCCGCTCGCGCAGCAGGTTCTGCCGGAGCTGCCCGCGTACCTCTGCGAGAGCCGGCGTGCGCGCCGGGACGCGCTCGCGGACCCAGACCCAGTGCAGGCCGTAGGCCGATGGGATCGGGCCCTGCCAGCGACCAGTGGCTGACGCGTCGAGCGCGTCGGGAAACGCCGGGCCGAGGCGGCGGCCCAGCGCCTCGGCCGAGCCCACCAGCTCGCGTCCGTGCGGGAAGGGGTCGCCCAGCCCGCCGGCGGCGTCGGGATCGAGCGCGGCGAGCTTCGTGCCCAGCTCGCGGGTGCGGGCGGCGAGCGCGTCGCCGTGGCGCGAGCTCGCGAAGACGTGGTGCAGCCGCCAGCGCTCGGGCAGGCGGAAGCGCTCCGGGTGCGCCTCGAGGTGCCGCGCCAGCTCGGACTCGCTCGGCGGGCGTCCGTCGGCCTCGCCTTCGATCGCGAGGCGCATCCTCTCCACCAGGTAGCGGCGCACCACGACGTCCTCGCGGTCGAGCCCCAGCGCGCGGGCCGCCGCCGTCGCGCCGGCCTCGGTCCCGGGCGCATCGGGGCTCACGAACGCGCCGACGCGGGCCAGGCGCCGCTCCACCACCGGGTCGCCGTCCCAGAGCCCCGACGCCCACGCCTCGCGCAGCAGGATCGCCTCGTCGATCGCCTGCTCGATCAGCGCCGCGCGCTGCGCCGGCGACGGCGGGCGCCGCGCCGACGCCGTCCAGGCGTCCGCGAGCGCCGCGACCTCCGCCGGGGTGATCACCACGAGCGGGCGCGGCGCGGGAGCGAGCGCGTAGGCGGCTGCGCCCACGACCAGGAAGTGGAGGACCGGCGCCAGCAGGATGCGGCGCACCCGCCCCGCTGCTCGCTCGGCCGCCGCTCTGGCTCCCACGCCGCTCGTTCGCCTCCGCTCCGGCTCAGGGCGCCGCCGTGCAGGGGATGCTCCCGGCGCAGTCCAGACCCGAGGGCCCGGGCGGCTCGCCGAAGTACTCGTTCAGCACGTTGAAGTCCGGCACCCCGATGCCGCCGTCGCCCGTGAGCTCGACGTTCCCATCGTAGCCCGGATCGCCGTCGACCAGCCCGAACTGGGCGTTCAGCACGTTGAAGTCCGGCACGCCCACCAGCCCGTCGTTGTTGTAGTCGGGGTCGCACTGGTTGCCGTAGCCGTCCTGGTCCGTGTCGCGCTGGTCCGCGTTGGCGACCAGGGTGCAGTTGTCGCGCTCGTCGTCCACGCCGTCGTCGTCGTAGTCGCAGACGTCGAGCGCACTCGCGCGACCAGTCTCGGTGAGCAGGTGCACGCAGAGCCGCGACGGCTCGTCCAGCAGGTCGTCGATCGGGTGGCTCTCGGCCAGCGGCGCGGCGGCCACGAGCAGGGGCGCGTCCATCGACACCGTGTCGGTGCGCACCACCCCTGCGTCCACGCTCGACCAGCGGATGCCGGCCGCGAGGTAGCGGGAGACGGCTCCCACCTCGGGCCGGAACGCGGTCGACCCCGCGAACGGGAGCTTCATGACCCACAGCGTGTTCGTGCCGTCGGGCTCCGTCGGGGTCGGGAACGAGTCGCTGGCGCCCGAGACCAGCAGGCCGTCGCCGCTGCGCGCCACGCCGTCGAGCCGGTCGGCCGCGGCGCCGTCGAAGGTGGTGAACCACTCGGTGCCGAGATTGGCGTTGACCTTCGCGGCCCAGGCCGCGGAGTCGTTGCCGAGCCCGGAGCGCCCGACCACCACGAAGCCACCCGGCGCCGGCGCGATGTCGAACCACTCGTCGTAGGCGGTGTCGCCACCCTGCGTGTCCTCGAAGGGCTCGTAGTCGAGCAGCGTCTCCCAGGCCTCGTCCTGGATCATCAGGGCGTGCCGCGGATCGCTGCCGTCGGCCGCGATGCGCCCCAGCAGCGCGGCGCCGGTCCTTCCGACGATGCGAGGGGCCGCCCCCGCCATCAGCAGGACGCCGTCCGGCCCCTCCACGACCCGGTTGAACACTCCGCCCCGCTGGACCATCGGCAGGCTCTTCGCCCACTCGAGGTCGCCCGCCTCGCTCATCGCGAGCACCAGCGGGTTGTCGAACGTGAACGGATCGGGTCCGGTCTTGGTCTTGCCGACCATGGCCAGGCTGCCGTCCTGCTTCACGACGACGCCGCGCAGCTCCTGCACGCCCTCGTCGATGATCGTCCGGGCCCAGACCAGCTCGCCGTCGGGATCGACCCGGAACGCGCAGGCGTCGCGCTGGGTGATCAGGCCGCGGCCCAGCCGGCCCACCACGACGAAGCCGAAGCGCCCGTCGGGCTCCTCGAGCGCAGCGACGTCGCGCAGGCTGCAGCGCGCGAAGACGTCCTCGGGCTCGCCGACCTCGTAGCTGCGGCTCCACAGCAGGTTGCCCTGCCGGTCGTGCTTCGCGAGCCAGGCGGTGGAGCCGGCGACCACGATCGTGTCGTCGGGCAGCGCCAGCACCTCCTGCGGCCGCCAGGGCCCCTCGTAGCGCACGCTCCACTGGAAGGCGCCGTGGCGGTCGAGCAGCACCACGCGGTTGCGGGCGATCGACTCGCGCGCCGCGACCACCACGCTGCCGTCGGAGAGCTCGGCGAGCGCCGTCTCTTCGAAGCCGGTCGGCACGTCGAGGTCGTCGATCGCGACCGCCCAGCGCTGGTCGTGGCCCTCGCTGCGCGGCGGCGCGGGTCCCGAGCCGCCGCCCCCGCCCGTCTCGGCCGCGCGCGTGTCGCGGCCCGGGAACGTGGCGAGCGGGGCCTCGTCGCTGGCGATCCCGAGCCCGAAGATCGTGAGCTCGATGCCCGCGAGCGCCTCGGCGCCGTGGCCGAGCGACCACCACGGGTCGCGGCCCGGATCGACGTCGAGCGTGCCGTAGGCCGACGCCTCGACGTAGGCGCCCAGGCCCGTGTCGCAGAACGGGTAGCGCGCGCCGACGCGCAGCGTGGTGCGGATGTCGGTCGACACGCGCGCGGACGCCGACGTGTCGTCCGTGAGCTGCGGCGGCGTGAACTCCACGGGCGCAGGCTCCGGGCTGCGGGGGTCGTAGAGGTAGCGGTCGCCGGGCGCCCGGCTGCCGTCGTAGCCCACCGTGAAGCCGCTCTGGAAGCGCTTCTGGAAGCCCACCACCGCACCCGCCGTGACGCTGCCGTCGAAGCCGATCGAGTGCGCGAGCTGCAGGTTCATCGGAATCGAGATCGGGCCGGCCGGCAGGTCGGGGAGCGGGAAGCACAGGTCGTACAGGAAGAACGGGTCGGGCGCGACGTCGACCGTCCGCTCGGCCCGCAGCTCGGCCGTCATGCTCAGGTCGGTGTCGAAGTCGGCCGTCGCGCGCACGACGCCGTCGCGCAGGCGCAGCTCGAGGCTCGGCTTGAGCACGTGGCCCTGGACCTGGCCGCTCACGGTGACGTCGCCGCCCGCGAACGGGATCTCGTTGAAGCGGATCGGCTGCACGAAGGCGTCGCGCGCCTCGTCCTCGACCGGGTCGCCGTCGAGCTCGTAGAGGCGCGAGGCCTGCACCGGCCACTCCACGTACGCCTCGGTGCCCGTGCAGAAGCTGCCGGTCTCGACCAGGTCGGGCAGCGGGTCCTGGTCGGTGAGCGCGACGGTTACGCTCCAGGTCGTCGAGCCGTCGGCGGGATGGCCGCCGCCTTCCAGGCTCTTCTCGACGTCCACCACGCGCACGGCGCGGTAGAGACCCGGGATCTCGCTGAGCGGGGTGAGCTCGCTCTCGCGCGTGTAGAACTGGTCGCTCGCGTTCCAGTCGTCGAGCACCGACTCGGCCTCGTCCGACAGCGCCACCAGCTGGAAGGTGAGCTCCTGGCCCGGGTCGTAGGGCGGCGGCGGCGGCTCCTGGCGGATGCCGAGCTGCTCCACCGCGTTGAACCAGTACACGTCTTCGCTGCTGGTCCAGGTCAGGATGCGGACGTCGGGCGCGAGGTGGGTCACCTCGTTCGCCTGGATCCGGAACGGGACCCGGTCGGCGTTCAGCTCGCCGAGCAGCGTGGCCACGTTCGCGCTCGGCAGCCGCACCACCAGGTTGCTGGCGGAGCCGACGGCGGCGCCCGGCGCGATCGCCGGCAGGTCCGCCGGCACCGGTGCGAAGTCGGCGGCCAGGTCGAGCTCGAGCCCCGAGAAGTCGGGCGTGGCGAGCCCCGAGGCGAAGTCGCCGACGTCGAGGTTGGCCACGTCGAAGGCGATCTCGACCTCGTCGATGCCGCCTCCGAGGGCCGTCTGGCGCACGATCTGGAAGCTCGAGGGCACCAGCTCGTCGGCGTAGTCGGCGGTCTCGGCGCACGGAGCGAAGGGCACGAAGGTCGGTCCCGCGGGGCCCGCGGGCGCCGCCGCGCCGCCCTCCGGCAGGCAGCCAGGGCCGACGAGAGCGACCAGGGCGGCGCAGGCGCAGCCGAGCGCCGTTCGGCGCAGGGCTTCCGGTCGGTGCGTGGAGCTGCGACGATACGAGCGGGTCATTGGGGCTCTCCTTGGTCGATGCGTTGCCCAGAGCCGGGGAGCAAGCCCCGTGCCCGCCACGGAAGTCGAGATGTTTCGGGGAGTTACATCAGGTGTCAGGGGGCGACCCGGCGCGTTGCCGGCACGCTCTCGTTGCCGCCGTCAACACGGTGTTGCCGCCTGCGCGACTCGCAACGGCGCGATCGCGGGCCTCGTGCTCGGGAGCCTGCTCGCCGCCTCGGCCGCAGCGCATCCGCTGGCGCCGAGCCTGCTGTCCCTGACGGCCCGCGGCGACGGCCAGTTCGACGCGACCTGGAAGACGCCCGCGCGCCTGCCGCAGGCGGCCCGCGTCGAGCCCGAGCTGCCCGAACGCTGCCACCTGGTCTCGCCCCCCCGGCGGGCGCGCGAGGGCACCGGCGTCACCACGCGCTGGACCGTGGACTGCGGCCCCGGCGGCCTGGCGGGCGCCCGCGTCGGCGTGCGCGGCCTGGTGGCGCGCGGCGCCGGCGCCGTGGTGCGCGTCGAGCTCGCCGACGGGCAGCGCGTGCAGGCGCTCGTGGACGCCGCCCGCCCGCACGTCCTGGTGCCGGTGCGCGCGTCGTCCGTTGCCGTGCTCGCGGACTACGCGGGACTGGGCGTCGAGCACCTGGTCTTCGGGCTCGACCACGTGCTGTTCGTGCTGGGCCTGCTGCTGCTGGTGCGGGGCCGCCGGGCGCTCCTGCTCACGGTCACGGCCTTCACCCTGGGCCACAGCGTCACGCTCTCGATCGTGGCGCTGGGCTGGGCGGCGCCGCCGTCCACCTGGGTCGAGGTCGCGATCGCCGCCACCCTGGTGTGTCTGGCGCTCGAGCTCGTGCCGCGGCCGGGTGTGGCCTCCTTGTTCGGTGCGAGGCCGTGGCGCATGGCGGGCGCGTTCGGTCTGCTGCACGGGCTCGGCTTCGCCGGCGCGCTCTCCGAGATCGGCCTGCCGCACGGCGAGATCCCGCTGGCGCTGCTGTCGTTCAACCTGGGCATCGAGATCGGCCAGCTCGGCATCGTCGCCGTCGCGCTGGCCCTGGCGTCGCTCGGGTGGCGCCTCGTGCCCCGCGCGCCGCACGCGCTGCGCTGGGCCGCGGCCTACGGGGTCGGGTGTCTCTCCGCGTACTGGCTGGTCGAGCGCACCGCCGCGGCGCTGGCCCGCCTCTGACTCGACCCCCGGCACCGGCAACGACTCGCTACGCGGGCCCCCCCCGCAAGCGGAGGCGAAGCCGGAGCGCGCAGCGAGCCGCAGGCGAGCGAAGTCCATCGGGCCCCC
>JASJBO010000083.1 GCA_030066475.1 Myxococcota bacterium | reverse complement strand
CCCTGCAAGCGCCGCAGGCGCGCGCAGCGAGCCGCAGGCGAGCGAAGTCCATAAGGCCGCCTCCGCGGAGCAAGGAGCCCTTACGCGGGCACCCTGCAAGCGCCGCAGGCGCGCGCAGCGAGCCGCAGGCGAGCGAAGTCCATAAGGCCGCCTCCGCGGAGCAAGGAGCCCCTACGCGGGCACCCTGCAAGCGCCGCAGGCGCGCGCAGCGAGCCGCAGGCGAGCGAAGTCCACAAGGCCGCCTCCGCGGACCCTGCAAGCGCCGCAGGCGAGCGAAGTCCACCAGCTAGCTGCTGAGGGCCGACAGATCCACCAGCAGGCTTCCGTCGTCGGTGAAGCGCTGGCGGGCGTTGCGGTACCAGGCGCTCAGGGCCTGGTTGCGCCGGCCCGAGAGCAGGCGCTCGCGCTCGCCCTCCAGCGCGCTGGCGATCTCCTCGGGGCTGGGGCCGCGCCAGTCGAGCCGCTCCACCAGCACGAGCTTGTCGCCGACCTCGAAGGGGCGGTCGAGGCTGCCGTTCTCGGTCATCGCGAACACCGCGAGCAGCACGTCGGGGGCCGTGCCGAGACCGGCCACGAAGCCGCCGGCGCGGCGCCGCACCCAGTCGGTGCGCTCGAGCGTGAGCCCCTCCTCGCGCGCCGCGTCGGTCAGCGTCCGGCCGTCCCGGACTGCCTGCGCCAGACGGTCGACGGTCTCGCGCGCGGCGGCGGAGGCGGCGTCCTTCGTCACCAGCTCCTCGGCGATCTCGCGAGCGGCGTCGTCGAAGGTGCGCTCCTCGGCCTCGGCTCGCTCCTCGACGCGGATCACGTGGAATCCGAAGTCGGTCCGGACCAGGTCGCTGAGCTCGCCGGGCTGGAGCGCGAAGGCGGCCTCCTCGAACGGCGGCGTCATCTGGCCGCGCGGGAAGAGCCCGAGATCGCCGCCTCGCGTCTTCGAGCCCGGATCGTCGCTCAGCTCCTCGGCCACGGCGGCGAAGTCCTCGCCGGCCCGGATCCGGTCGAGGGCTCCCTGGGCCTTCTCGCGGGCTGCCTCGACGTCCGCCTCCGTGGCGTCCGGCGCCAGACGCACCAGGACATGGCGGGCGCGGACCCGCTCCGGCTGGCGGAAGCGGTCGGGGTTCTCGTCGAAGAAGCTCCGCGCACGCTCGGGCTGCTCGGCCAGCAGCCGCTCGACCTCCGCCGGGTCCACCGCGTAGCCGTCCGGGGCCAGACCCGTATCCAGGCTCACGAAGGCGAACTGGACCTCCTCGCGGGCGTGGCGGATCGCCTCGCGCGCCTCGGCGTCCGACACCGCGACGGTGGCGTCGATCAGGCGGCGCAGCTTGGTGAACAGGAGGTCGTCCCGGGCCTCCTCCACGAAGCGGCGCTCGCTCCCGAACTGGCTCTCGGCGTAGCTGCGGATGTCGTCCGCCCTGGCAGACTCGAAGCCCGGCAGGCTGCGGACGTAGCGCCGCACCTCCTCGTCGCCGGCCCGCAGACCGAGGCGTTCCGCCTCGGTCGAGAGCACCGCGCGTTGGATCAGCTGGTCGGCGGCCGCCTGGTCGAGGTAGGCCCCCGCCACGCTGCGATCGAACGCGTCGCCCAGGGTCTCCCGGAGGTTCTGCTCCTGGCGCTCCCGGACCCGCTGCAGATCCATCAGCGTGTAGCGGCGGCTGCCGATCTCCACGACTGCCGCGCCCGAGGTGCCGCGGACGGGTGCTCCGACCCCCAGATAGAAAACGAACACGCCGCCGATCAGCAGGATCAGGGCGCCCATCAGCCAGCGCTGGCTGCGCCGCAGGACGTCGAGCATGGCTTCTCCCAGGATCGCCCGGCTCGCTCCGAGTCGGCCGCGGGGTGGTGTCCCGGCGGCCCCGGTGGCCGGGGCGCGCGAAGGCTACGGGGGCCCGACCCGGGGGGCAAGCGCCGGGTGCCGCTTGATGGGGCAGGGGGCGGACTGGTACGATCCGAACGTGTGCCCCCTCGGTTGAAAGGATGCCGGAAATCCAGCACTTACGGAGGCTGGCTTCCGGCTCCACAAACGGCATACCGCAGGGAGAAAGCGACCCTTGCTCAATCATATCCTAGGCTGGTTCTCGAACGATCTCGCCATCGACCTGGGAACCGCCAACACCCTCGTCTACGCGAAAGGCAAGGGCATCGTCGTGTCCGAGCCCAGTGTGGTCGCGGTCACCCAGGGCGGACACGGTCCCGACAAGGTGCGCGCCGTCGGGCGCGAGGCGAAGGAGATGCTCGGTCGCACGCCGGGCAACATCGTCGCGATCCGTCCGATGAAGGAAGGCGTCATCGCCGACTTCGAGATCACCGAGGCGATGCTCCGCTACTTCATCACGCGCGTGCACAACCGCTCGACGCTGGTGCGCCCTCGCATCGTGATCGCCGTACCGTCGGGAATCACCGAGGTCGAGAAGCGCGCGGTGCGCGAGTCGGCGATGTCGGCGGGCGCGCGCGAGGTGTACCTGATCGAGGAGCCGATGGCGGCGGCGATCGGCTCCGGTCTTCCGGTGACCGAGCCGTCGGGCAACATGATCGTCGACATCGGAGGCGGTACGGTCGAGGTCGCCGTGCTCTCGCTGTCGGGCATCGTCTACTCGAACTCGACGCGCGTGGGCGGCGACAAGATGGACGAAGCGATCATCAACTACGTCAAGCGCAAGTACAACCTGCTGATCGGCGAGCGCACCGCGGAGCTGGTGAAGATCTCGATCGGCACGGCGTATCCGAACGACGCGCTGCAGAGCATGGAAGTGAAGGGGCGCGACCTGGTGGCCGGCGTTCCCAAGACGCTCGAGCTCAAGTCCGACGAGGTCTGCGAGGCGCTCGCGGAGCCGGTGAACGCGGTCGTCGAGAGCGTGAGGATCGCACTCGAGTCGACGCCGCCGGAGCTCGCGGCGGACATCGTCGACAAGGGCATCGTGATGACGGGCGGGGGGGCGCTGCTCGCGAATCTCGACATCCTGCTGCGCGAGGCCACCGGCCTGCCGGTGATGCTGGCCGAGGATCCGCTCACCGCCGTCGTGCTGGGCACCGGCCAGTGCCTCGACGAGCTGCAGCTGCTGAGGGACGTCGCGGTCCGCTCCTGATCGCGCAACTCCCCGTCCCCCCGAAGGAAAACGAGGCGCCATGCGCGACCTGTTGGCCCGATTGCGCGTCCCGCTGCTGTTCGTCCTGCTCGCCGCCGTCTCGCTCGTGGCGATCGCGTCGGACCGGCGCGCGCTCGGGGCCGGCGGACGCGATCACGGCTGGCTGTCGGGGGCGCTGCTCGAGCTGACCGCGCCGGTGCAGAAGGCACTCGCGTTCCCGGTCGAGCTCGTGCGCGACGGCTGGAGCCGCTACGCGGCGCTGCTCGGCGTGCGCGACGAGAACGACGCCCTGCGCAGCCGCATCGCCCGGCTCGAGGAGGAGAACCTCCAGTTCCGCGAGGCGCTCGTGGCGAGCGGACGCCTGCGTCGCATCGCCGAGATGCGCGACGAGTTCGCCACGCCGATGCGCCCCACCCAGGTCGTCGGTCAAGACGTCTCGCCCTGGTTCCGATCGGTGCTGCTCGACCGCGGGCGCGCGGACGGCGTTCGCTCCGGCATGCCGGTGGTGACCGACCGCGGCGTGGTGGGTCTGGTGACGGCCTCCACGCCGAACGCCGGGCGCACGATGCTGGTGCTCGACGCGCAGAGCGCGATCGACGGGATCGTGCAGCGCAGCCGCGCGCGCGGCATCGTGCGCGGCCGGGGCACCGACCGGCTCGACTTCGAGTTCTTCGTGCGCGGCGACGACGTCGCGCCCGGCGACGTGGTGATCACTTCGGGCTTCGGCGGCGTGTATCCCAAGGGACTGCGGCTGGGCGAGGTGATCGAGGTGTACGCCGACGCGGAGCGGCTGCTGCACCGCGCCGTGTTGCGGCCGGCGGTGGACTTCGGCCGGCTCGAGCAGGTGTTCGTGATGCTGTGGCGCGGACCCACGCTCGACCTGCTGTACGAGGGCGAGGGCGACGTCCCCGGCGTCGAGGCCGAAGCCGCCGACGAGGTGCCCACTTCTTGAGGGCCGTCGCGCTCGCCTGGGGCCTGGCCGGCCTCGGCCTGTGGCTCGCGGGCACCGCGGCGCCCTGGCTGCCGCGCGGCGTGGCACCCGATCCCGGTCTGCTCATGGCCGTGGCGATCGGCCTGCGCCTGGGCGGTCTGCGCGGGCTGGTCGCGGCCTGGGGGCTCGGCTGGGCCTGCGACCTGCTCTCGGGCGCGGCGCTGGGCCAGTACGCGCTGTTGCACCTGGTGGCCTGGGCGCTCACGCGGATCGGCCAGTGGCAGGTCGACCTGCGCCGCGCGCTGGTGCTGATGCCGTTCGTGTTCGGGCTGACGGGGGTGCAGCTCGGGCTGCTGAGCCTGACCGGCGGTGCCCCGCCGCTCGGTCCGACCCTGCTGCGCCTCGGACTGCTCCATGCCGCGGTGAACGCGCTGGCTGCGCCGCTGGTCGCGCGCCTGTTCGAGGTCGCCCTGGGGCGGCTGGCCTCGAGTGATGCGCTGCCGGCGTCGCTGCGCTTCGAGCCGGACGCGCCGACGCGATGAGTCAGCTCTCGGGCGGCCTCTCGGGCGGAAGCGAGCCGTTCTTCGAGCAGCGGCTCGGCGTGCTGGCGCTCGGCGTCGCCGCCGCGTTCGCCGTGTTCCTGTTCCGGCTCGTGCAGCTCCAGCTCGTGCAGGGCGACGAGCACCTCGAACGCTCCCAGCGCAACTCGATCCGGACCGTACGCCTGGCGGCGCCGCGCGGCGAGATCGAGGATCGCGAGGGTCGCGTGCTCGCCACGACCCGCCCCGCGTTCCACCTGGAGGCGATCCCGAGCGAGGTGCAGCATGCGGAGCGTTCCAGTGCGCTGCTGGTGCAGCTGCTGGGCGATCGCGACGCCGAGCTCGCCGAGCGCGTGTCCGGGCGCCGCGGCCGGGCCCGCTTCCAGCCGGTGCGCCTGTTCGAGGATCTGTCGTGGGAGCAGCTCGCGCGCGTCGAGTCCCATCGCTACGCGCTACCCGGGTTCTTCACCGAGGTGCTGCCGCGGCGTCACTATCCGCAGGGGTCGATCGCGGCACATTCGCTCGGGACGATCGGCGAGATCCGCGCCGAGCAGCTCGAGGCGCGCCGCGTCTCGGGCTACCGCGCCGGCGAGCAGATCGGGCAGTCGGGGATCGAGGCGCTGCTGGAGTCGCACCTGCGCGGGCGCATGGGGGGACGCAACGTCGTCGTCGACGTGAAGGGGCGCGAGGTCGAGGTGCTCGACCGGGTCGAGCCGCGTCCCGGTGGGCGGGTGCGTCTGGCGCTCGACCTCGACCTGCAGCAGGTGGCCGAGGCCGCGTTCGAGCCGCGCGAGGACGGCGAGCCGCGGACCGGCTCGGTGGTCGCGCTCGACCCCCGCGACGGCGACGTGCTGGTGCTGGTCTCGGCACCGTCCTTCGATCCGAACGACTTTCCCGGTGGCGTCGACGCGCCCACCTGGCGCAGCCTGACCCAGGATGCGCTGCGCCCGCTCCAGAATCGCGCGATCGCGGGTCAGTACCCGCCGGGTTCCACCTACAAGCCGATCGTCGCGGCCGCCGCGCTCCAGGAGGGCGTGATCGGGGCCGGCACGCGCGTGTTCTGCCCCGGCAGCTTCAAGCTCGGCCGCCGCACCTACCGCTGCTGGCGCAAGGAGGGACACGGCGAGGTCGACCTGCACGACGCCCTGATGAAGTCCTGCGACGTGTTCTTCTACCGCACCGGCCTCCAGCTCGGCATCGACCGCCTCGCCACGTACGCCGAGGCCTTCGGGCTCGGCCGCCCGACCCGGCTCGCGATCGGCGGCGAGCAGCCGGGCCTGGTGCCGACGCGCGCCTGGAAGGAGCGCCGCTTCGACGAGCCGTGGGTGCGCGGCGAGACCGTCTCGGCCGCGATCGGGCAGGGCTACAACCTGGTCACGCCGCTCCAGCTGGCGGTCGCGTATGCCGCCCTGGTGAACGGCGGCGCGGTGCTGCGGCCGCGCCTGGTGCGGGAGCTCCACCACCTGGACGGCTCCGTGACGCGCGAGCCGATCGAGGTGCTCGGCCGCATCGAGATCGATCCGGCCCACATCGAGCGGGTGCGCGGCGGCCTCGAAGCGGTGGTCCACGCGCCGGGCGGCACCGGGCGTCGCGCCCAGGTCGCCGGCCTGCAGGTGGGGGGGAAGACCGGGACCGCCCAGGTCGTGCGTCTGGAGCGGGTCGAGGGGCTCGAGGACGACGAGATCCCCCGCCGCTACCGCGACCACGCCTGGTTCGCGGCCTTCGCGCCCGCCGAGGAGCCGGAGATCGTGGTGGTGGTGCTGCTCGAGCACGGGCGGGGGGGCGGCGCGAACGCGGCGCCGATCGCCCAGCAGGTGCTGGAGCGCTGGTGGCAGAAGCGCAACGCGCTGCCCGCCGACGCCGCGCTGCGCCAGGCCGCGCTCGAACCCGCAGAGGCCGCGCCGTGAGTCGCCTCGACCGCCGTGCGGTGCAGAACTTCGACTGGTGGCTGCTCGGCCTGGTGCTGCTGCTCGCCGGGCTCGGCATGGCGAACCTGGTGTCGGCGACGTACAGCGAAGCGGAAGGCTGGCTCTCGCCGGCGGTGCGGCGCCAGCTCGTCTCGTTCGGCATCGGGATGGCGGCGCTGATCGCGGCGACGGCGATCGACTACCGACACCTGGAGCGCCTCGCCCCCCTGCTGTACATCGGCTCGCTGCTGTTGCTGGCGTCCACCTTGGTGTTCGCGCCGGTGATCCGCGGCAACCAGAGCTGGCTCGTGTTCGGACCGCTTCGCTTCCAGCCCGCGGAGCTGGCCAAGCTGGGGATGGTCGTGGCGCTGGCGCGCTACTTCCTGCGCCACCCGCCCGGCGAGATCCGGCGCCTGCGCGACCTGGTGCGCCCGGCGCTGATCGCCGCGGGACCCGTCGCGCTGATCGTGCTCCAGCGAGACCTCGGGGTGGCGCTGTTGACCCTGCTGGTGGCCGCGACCTTCCTGCCCTTCGTGCGGATTCCCAACCGCGCCTGGGTCGCCGTCGGGGGCTCGGCGCTCGCGGTGCTCGCCGTCGTCTGGGTGTTCGCGCTCGCGCCGTACCAGAAGAGCCGCGTGCTCGACGTGATCGATCCGGGCCGCGACCCGCTGTCCTCCGGCTACCAGACCAACCAGTCGCGTATCGCGATCGGCTCGGGCGGGCTGGTGGGCAAGGGCTACCTCCAGGGCACCCAGACCCAGCTCCGCTTCCTGCCCACCCAGCACACCGATTTCGTGTTCTCGGTGCTGGCCGAGGAGTGGGGCCTGGTCGGGGCCAGCACCGTGCTGCTGCTGTACCTGGTGCTGCTCGGGACGGGTCTCGCGATCGCGCGCGGCTCCAAGGACCGCTTCGGCGCCCTGCTCGCGGTGGGCATCGTGGGGACCCTGTTCTGGCCCGCTGCGGTCAACGTCGCAATGGTGCTCGGGCTCGCGCCGGTGATCGGCGTGACGCTCCCCCTGTTCTCCTACGGCGGCTCCGCCCTGATCACCGCTCTGGCCGGTCTGGGCCTGCTGCTCAACGTCTCGATGCGGCGCTACATGTTCTAGGCACGGCGGCCAGCCCGACGTGAACGGAGTCCCGGCAGTGAGTGCACGAGCCCGCAAGCGCACCGCACCGCGAATCGGCGCCTTCTTCGACATGGACAAGACCCTGATCGCGGAGAACTCCGGGTCGCTCCTGATGAAGTACCGCTACGAGAAGGGCGAGGTCGACCGCTGGGACCTGGCCAAGGGGCTGTTCGCGTACGTCCAGTACAAGGCGGGCCTGCTCGACATCCGGGCCTTCACGCAGGAGGCGCTCCAGGAGTTCAAGGGCGAGAGCGAGCGCAAGCTGATGCGCGAAGGGCGGGAGTTCACCGCCCAGCTGGTGGTGCCGACGCTCTATCCCGAGGCGCTTGACAAGATCCGCTGGCACCAGGAGCAGGGTCACGTGGTCGCGATCGTGTCGGGCGCGACCAAGTTCGTGGTGAAGCCGCTCGCCGAGGCGATCGGCGTCAAGCACTACCTCTATACCCGGCTCGAAGTCGAGCACGGCCGCTTCACGGGCCGGGTCATCGACCCGATCTGCTTCGAGGAGGGGAAGATCTACTGGCTCCAGCAGTTCATCGACGAGAAGGGCATCGACCTGGCCAAGAGCTGGTTCTACACCGACTCGGTCACCGACCTGCCGCTGCTCGAGCTGGTCGGCCACCCCGTGGCCGTCAACCCGGATCCCTTCCTGTACCGCACCGCGGGGCGCCGCTGCTGGCCGGTGCAGATCTACGAGCCGCCGCCACCGCCGAAGCAGCTAGGCGCGGGGACGGCGGAATAGCCGACCTCCTTCAGGCTGCCGGGCGGACGGCCGATGCCGAGCGCGGAGGCAGGGCGATGCGAGAGCTGCTGGGTCTCGTCGGCGCGTGCTGCGCGATTCTGGCGCTGCTCGGGTCCGGGCCTGCGTGCGCGGAGTCCCTCCGGGAGGCGCGGGCCGGCTTCCGGACGCAGCTGCGCGGGGGCAATCCCTGGGCGCCACGGGCTGCGCCGCAGCCGCCGCCGGAGCTGTTTCGGAGGATCCGGTACCCGACCGAGGCCGGTGAGCTGGTCGCCTACGTGACGCCGGACCCGGGTGACGGCGTGCGCCGGCCGGCCGTGCTGTGGGCACACGGCGGGTTCGGCGGCATCGGCCGCTGGCTGTGGGAGCCGGCCCCGCCCGACAACGATCAGACCGCCCGGGCGTTCCGCGACGCCGGGCTCGTGCTGATGATTCCCTCGTGGCGGGGCGAGAACCGCAATCCGGGACGCTTCGAGCTCTTCTACGGCGAGGTCGACGATTTGCTCGCCGCGCGCCGATCCCTCGCCGCGCTTCCCTACGTGGACCCGTCGCGCATCTACCTGGCCGGCCACAGCACCGGGGGAACCCTGGCGCTGCTCGCCGCTGCGTCGGGTGCCGACTTCGCGGCGATCTTCTCGTTCGGCGGGGCGCCGGACCTGTGGGCCGTGGTCTCGGACGGCGAGGGCTACGGCAATACGCCCTTCGATCCGGGCGACCGCGAGGAGTCGCGCCTGCGCTCGGCCATCGAGTTCACCGAGGGCATTCGCGTTCCGACCTACTACATCGAAGGCGAGGATTCCTTCTACGTGCCGCACGCACGCGCCATGGCGGCGCGCGCGCGACGGGCACGCGTCCCCTTCCAGGCCTTCATCGTGAGAGGGGCCAACCACTTCGACGTGCTCGCGCCGCTGACGACGCTGATCGCCCAGCGCATCGTCGGCGAGTGGAAGCACGGCCGACCCCTGACGCTCAGCGAGGCGGACATCAACCGCTACTTCACCCTCCAGCGCCAGCAGGGCGGCTAGCAGCCCGTTGAAGAACCCTCCCGTCGCCTGGCACGCGCCTTCGGCCCGAGCTCTGCGTTGCGAAACCTCGCCGTAGCTGCGGCTATGGCTGCGGTTTCGCGCCTTGATCTCGGACCGAATTCGCGCGCCAGGCTCGGTCCGGGTTCTTCAACGGACTGCTAGCAGTCGCAAGCGGAGGCGAAGCCGAAGCGCGCAGCGAGCCGCAGGCGAGCGGAGTCCAGCTGGTGGACTTCGCTCGGCTTCGCCTCGCTGCGCGCGCCGCCGGAGGAACCGGCGGCGCTTGCGCGGGCGACCTGGTCAGCCTCGGGCCGAGCTGGCAGGCCGGCGAGACGGCCTCGCGACCGAAGCTCCCGTCGTCGTCTCCGCCAGGATCGAAGGGGGAAGCCGCAAGCGGAGGCGAAGCCGAAGCGCGCAGCGAGCCGCAGGCGAGCGGAGTCCACGAGGCCGGCTACACCAGCTTCTTCGCCATCTCCTCGAACGCGGACTTCGGGCGGGCGCCCGTCATCTGCTCGACGACCTGGCCGTCCTTGACGGCGAGGACGGTCGGGATGGCGCGCACGCCGTACTTGGCGGGCGTCGAGGGGTTCTCGTCCACGTTCATCTTCACGACCTTGATCTGGCCGTCGTAGGACGCCGCGATCTCCTGGATGATCGGCGCGATCGCCCGGCACGGGGCGCACCACTCGGCCCAGAAGTCGATGATCGCGGGCGTGTCGGACTGCAGGATCTCGGTCTCGAAGTTCTGGTCGGTGACTTCCGCCACGTCTGCCATCGTTCTCTCTCCTAGGTTTCGCGCTCCGTGCCGGCCCGGTGGTGGGCCGCCTTCGGAGTCTCGGCGGCTCCGGGGCTCTCCGCCAGCCATGCTTCGATGCCGCCGCGCACCACGGAGACACGCCGGCTCCCCGAGCGCACGATTCGCGCCGCGAGCCGGCGCGCGTCGCGGACGTCGGCGGCCACGATCGTGACGGGCTTGCCCCCGCCCGAGAGCGCCTCCGGAAGCGGCTCCCCGGGGTCGAGCAGCCGGGCACCCGCCACCCGGAGCAGCCGGGCGTCGGGGTCGCGCACCTGCACCAGCAGGCCGTCGCTCCCGTCCCAGGCGCGCAGCGCCTCGCCCACCTCGACCTCTTCGAAGGTGCGCACGCCGCTGGCGCGCCACCAGGCGCCAGGCTCGCACCCCAGCAGGGTGGCGAGCGGGACGGCGAGCCAGAGCGCAGCGCGAAGCGTCATCGAGAGGCCAGCATAGCAGCACGCGGGGGCTCGCCGAGGCGCGTCCCATTGACGCTCCCAAGCCCTGCCGGTATCTTGCGCATCGCGCCATCCCCCCGGATCTGAAACGTTTTCTCGGAGCCTCGGACGCGATGCCCCGCTCTCCCGCAGCCCGAGTCGACGCGCCGGAGGCGGCTGCGCGCGTGCGCGCCCAGCTCGAGGAGAGCGCCCGGGTGAAGCAGGCGCTGGCGAGCCACGCAGCGGACGACGTGGTGCGGGCTGCGGGCCTGCTGATCGATGCCTTCGCCGAGGGCGGCAAGGCGCTGCTGTTCGGCAACGGCGGCTCGGCCTCCGACGCGCAGCACATCGCCGCCGAGTGGTGCGGGCGGCTCTCGCGCGAGCGCCCGGCGCTGCCCGCCATCGCGCTGCCGGCGAACCCCTCGGACCTGACGGCGATCGGCAACGACTCCGGCTTCGACCAGGTGTTCCGCCGCCTGGTGCAGGCGCATGGCCGGTCCGGCGACGTGGCGCTCGCGATCTCGACCTCGGGCAACTCCCCGAACTTGCTGGCAGCGGTCGACGAGGCGCGCGAGCGCGGGCTGCGCACGATCGGCCTGCTCGGCAAGGGAGGCGGCAAGCTCGCGGGGCGCGTGGAGGTGGCCGTGATCGTTCCCTCGGACGACACGCAGCGCATCCAGGAGTCGCACATCGCGATCGGTCACGTCCTCGTGCAGCTCGTCGACGACACGCTCTTCCCACCCGCTTCGTGAGCCCCCGAACGCCGCCGCGGATCGATCGCACTCGCGTCCGGACCGTGCCGGCGCGCGGTCGAAAGAGCAAGGTGCGCACGCGCGACGAGGCGCGCCCGCACCGGCCGGGCGCCGGCGTCGGCGACTTCCTCGCCGGGCTGCCCGACCTGCTGGGGGCCGCCGACCTGCGGGCCGCGATCGCGGCGGGCGCGCGCGCGCACGCGCGCCAGCGCACCCAGCTCTGGGGCCTGGGCGCGCACGTGATCAAGGTCGGGCTGGCGCCGATCGTGGTCGACCTCCTCGAGCGCGGCCTGGTGTCGGGAATCCTGATGAACGGTGCGGGCTGCGTGCACGACCTCGAACTCGCGCTGATGGGTCGCACCAGCGAGGACGTGGCCCCGGCCCTCGACGACGGCAGCTTCGGCATGGCGCGCGAGACCGCCGAGCGTTTGAACGCGGCGATCCGGGCCGGCGCCGACGCCGGCCTCGGGATGGGTGCTGCGGTGGGGCGCGAGATCCTCGAGGGGCGCTACCGCCATCGCGACCGCTCGATCCTCGCGACGGCGGCGCGGCTCGAGGTCCCGGTCACGGTGCACAGCGCGATCGGCACCGACATCCACCACATGCACCCGAGCGCCGACGGCGCCGCGCTGGGCGCGACCAGCCATCGCGACTTCGAGACGCTGGCCGGCCTGGTGGCGACGCTCGAGGCCGGGGTCTACTGGAACGTCGGCTCCGCGGTGATCCTGCCGGAGGTGTTCCTGAAGGCGCTCGCACTGGCCCGCAACCTGGGCCACAAGGTGCGCCGTTTCACCACCGTCAACCTCGACTTCCAGCGCCACTACCGGCCCCAGGTGAACGTGGTGGAGCGGCCCACCCGGCTGGGCGGGCGCGGCATCTCCCTGATCGGGCACCACGAGATCCTGGTGCCCCTGATCGCGGCCGGCCTGATCGAGGCGGCCGCGGAGGCAGCGCGATGAGTGGAAGCATCACGATTCGCGAGGGCGACCTGACCGAGCAGGACGTGGACGCCATCGTGAACGCCGCCAACAGCGAGCTCGTGCTCGGAGCCGGCGTCGCGGGCGCGATCCGCGAGAAGGGCGGCCCCGGCATCCAGGCCGAGTGCGACGCCCACGGTCCGGTCGAGGTAGGCGGCGCCGCCATCACCGGCGCGGGCGAGCTGCCGGCGCGCCACGTGATCCACGCGGCGAGCATGCCGCCCGGCGGCAGTGCCAGCGAGGCGAGCGTGCGCAGCTCGATGCGGCGCTCGCTCGAGCTGGCGAACGAGCACGGCTGCCGCAGCGTCGCCGTGCCCGCGATCGGGGCCGGCATCGCGGGCTTTCCGCTCCAGCGCTGCGCCGAGATCCTGTTCGAGGAGGCCCGCCGCCATCTCGACGGCGAGACCCACGTCGAGGAGGTGCGCTTCGTGCTGTTCGGTGAGCCCGCCTACCGGGTCTTCGAAGCGGTCCAGGACGCAGCGCGGATCGCCGCCCAGGCGGCCCGCTGGTCGACGCCAAAGTCCTGATCCCTATACTGTTTTTTCCATTCCCCGCCGACGGAGAGGCGCCTTTGGCCGTCGGACTCCACCAGCTCTGTGCAGCCGTCTACCTGGCGGCAGGCCTCGCCGGCCTGCTCGGTCTGGCGCTCCCCAGCGGGCGTCTGAGCCGGCTCGCGACCTGGCTGCTGGCACTCGGGGCGCTGGCCCACGGCATCGCCTTCTCGCGGCTGCACACGCTCGACCCGCCGCCGCCGCTCACCGACCTGCCGTCGGCCGTCTCGCTGATGGCCTGGGCGGCGGTGCTGTTCTGCCTGCTGCTGCTGCGCCGCGGCCGGCTCGAGGGCCTGGTGGCGCTGGTCGCGCCGCTCGCGTTCCTGGGCGCCTTCTTCGCGGCGCTGTCGCTGGGGGCGGGCGGCTCGGCCGCCCCCGCGGCCGCGGGCCGCTGGCCGCACCTCCACGTGATCCTCGCCAGCACGGGGCTGTCCCTGCTCGGCGTCGCCGGCGTGGCAGGGGTGCTGTTCCTCGCCGAGGAGCGCCGCCTCAAGGCGAAGCGGCCGGTCGCGTGGGGGCGCCGGCTGCCCTCGCTCGAGGCGCTCGACCGGGTCAACGTGCTGTCGCTCGCGCTCGGCTTCCCGCTGCTCACGGTCGGCGTGGTGACCGGCATGCTCTGGACCCAGACGGTGACCGGCGAGCTCTGGGTGGGCGGCGCGCACGCGACCTGGACGCTGATCGCCTGGGGGATCTACCTCGCGCTCTCGGTGGCGCGCTTCGGGATCGGCTGGCGCGGGCGCGAGGCGGCGGCCAGTGCGGCCGCGGGTGCGGCGTTCCTGCTGTTCGCCGTGATCGGCGTCGGGGCGACCACGTGAGGCTGCTGCTGGTCGGCATGAACCACCGCACCGCCCCCCTGGAGGTGCGCGAGCGCTTCGCGGTGGACGATCCGACGCCGTGGCTGGCCAAGCTGGTCGCCGCCGACGAGGTCGACGAGGCGGTGCTGGTCTCCACCTGCAACCGCGTGGAGGTGGTCGTCGCCACCCGCGAGCTCGAGAGTGCGCGCCATCGGGTGCGCTCGTTCTTCCAGCGTGAGCTGGGGGGCGACGTCGAGCTGCCGCACCACGCCTCGCCGCACGCGCTCTTGTACGAGCACATCGACACCGACGCGGTTCGTCACCTGTTCCGGGTGGCGTCGTCGATCGACTCGATGGTGGTGGGTGAGCCGCAGATCCTGGGCCAGGTGAAGGACGCCTATCGCGTGGCGGCCGAGAGCGGGGCCTGCGACGCCGTCCTGAACCGCCTGTTCCAGGGCGCCTTCTCGGCCGCCAAGCGGGTCCGCAGCGAGACCGGGATCGCCGCGCGGCCGGTCTCGGTGGCGCGCGTCGCCGTCGACCTCGCCCGCCAGATCTTCGAGAGCCTGGACGACAAGAGCGCGCTGCTGGTCGGCGCCGGCGAGATGATCGAGATGGCGCTGGAGTCGCTGCGCGGCGCCGGCCTCGCGAGCGTGCGGGTGGCGAACCGCACGCCCACCCACGCGGCGGCGCTGGCCGAGCGCTTCGGCGCCTCCGCGCACGGCCTGGACGAGCTCCCGGGCCTGCTCGAGGGCGCCGACGTCGTGCTGAGCTCGATCGGCGCGGAGCGCCCGGTGCTCGAACGCACCCTGTTCGAGGACGCCCTGCGCGCGCGGCGGCGCCGGCCGATCTTCGTGATCGACCTGGGCGTGCCGCGCAACGTCGACCCGGCCGTCAACGACCTCGACGCCGCCTACCTGTACGACGTCGACGACCTGGGCGCGGTGGCCGAGGCCAACGCCGAGGAGCGCCGGCGCGAGACGATTCGCGCCGAGGCGGTCGTGCAGGAGGACGTGGACCGCTTCCACGGCTGGCTCGGCGCACTCCAGGCGGTGCCCACGATCCGCCGTCTGCGCGCGCGCGCCGAGGCGATCCGCGGTGCGGAGCTCGAGCGGGCGCTGCGCAAGCTCGACCTGGACGATGCCGGGCGCGACCAGGTCGAGGCGCTGACCCGCGCGATCGTGAACAAGGTGCTGCACGCTCCGGTCGCGAGCCTGCGCTCGCAGGCCGACCGCGACGCGGGGATCGCGCACCTCCAGGCAGCGCGGGAGCTGTTCGCGCTCGACGACCCCGACGCCCCGGGCGCCGAGGCGGACGAAGACCTCGACGCATGAGCCGGCTCCGGATCGCGACACGGGGCAGCGAGCTGGCCCTGACGCAGGCGGGCCAGGTGGCCGAGCGCATCGAGGCCGCGTTGCGGGTGGAGACCGAGCTGGTCACGGTGCGCACCAGCGGCGACCGGCTGCAGCACGTGCCGCTGGCGAAGATCGGCGGCAAGGGCCTGTTCGTGAAGGAGATCGAGCAGGCGCTGCTCGAGCGCAGTGCCGACGTCGCGGTGCACAGCGCCAAGGACCTGCCGGCGCGGCTCTCGGAGTCGCTGGTGCTGGCCGCCTTTCCCGAGCGCGCCGACCCGCGCGACGCGCTGGTGGCGCGCGAGCGCGGCACGAAGTGGGCCGACCTGGGCCCGGGGGCCCGCGTGGCGACCGGCAGCGCGCGGCGCGGCGCCCTGCTGCGCGCGCTGCGCCCCGAGCTCGAGGTCGTGCCGCTGCGGGGCAACGTCACGACGCGGCTCGAGCGCCTCGACGCGGGTGAGTTCGACGCCGCGCTGCTCGCCTGCGCGGGGCTCGATCGCCTCGGGCTCGGCGACCGCATCGACGAGCGGCTAGACCCGGGCGCGTTGCTCCCGGCCGTGGGGCAGGGGGTCCTCGCGATCCAGGCACGCGCCGGCGAGCCGCTGGCGCAGGACCTGGCGGCGCTCGAGCACGCGCCCACCGCCAGCGCGATTCGCGCCGAGCGCGCCTTCCTCGAGCGCCTCGAGGGCGACTGCAACGTTCCCCTGGCTGCCTTCGCTCGCGCCGATGCGGGCGGCAACGTGCGGCTGCGCGGGCTCGTCGCGTCGGTCGACGGGGCCCGGGTGGCGCGCGCCGAGGCGACCGGCGCCGACCCGGAGGCGGTGGGCTTCCAGGTCGCCGAGGCGGTGCTCGACGGCGGCGGCGCCGAGATCCTGCGCGACCTGCGCGAGGCGGAGGCGTGACCGGGCCGGTGCGCGGCCGCGTCATCCTGGTCGGCGCCGGACCGGGCGATCCCGACCTGATCACCGTGCGCGGCGCCGCCGCGCTGGGCCGCGCGGACGTCGTGGTGTTCGACTCCCTCGCGGCGGACGACCTGCTCGAGCTGGCCCGCTCGGACGCGGAGCGCATCGACGTCGGCAAGCGCGGTCACGACGCGCCCACGCGCAGCCAGGAGGACATCAACGCGCTGCTGATCGATCGGGCGCGTGCGGGCGCGACCGTGGTCCGCCTGAAGGGGGGCGACCCCTTCGTCTACGGCCGGGGCGGCGAGGAGGCCGGTGCGTGCCGCGCCGCCGGCGTGCCCTTCGAGGTAGTGCCCGGGGTCAGCGCGGCGATCGCCGCGGCGGCCGCCGCCGGCATCCCCGTCACCGACCGGCGCCACGCGGCCTCGTTCGCCGTGGTGACTGGTCACCGGGACGCCACGCGGCCGTGGACCACGATCCGCTGGGACCGGATGGCGAATGCCGCCGACACGCTGGTCGTCCTGATGGGCATGCGGAATCTCGAGAAGATCACCGACGCGCTGATCTCCGAGGGGCGCGACCCGGAGACGCCTGCCGCGGTGGTGATGAACGGCGCGACGCCACAGCAGCGCGTGCTCGAGGCGCCGCTCGCCGAGCTGCCGGCGCGGGCGCGCGAGGCCGGCCTCTCGGCCCCGGCGGTCGTGGTGGTGGGCGACGTGGTGCGCCTGCGTCGCGAGCTCGCCTGGTACGACCGGGGGCCGCTGTTCGGGAAGCGCGTGCTCGTGACGCGCGCCGCCGAGCGGGCCGACGAGCTGTGCGCCGCCCTGCGCGAGGCCGGGGCCGAGCCGGTGCGCGTGCCGCTGATCCGCGTCGTGGCGTGTGAGGACGGCGACGCCCCCGGAGCGCTCGAACGCGCCGCGGGCTACGACGCGCTGCTGCTCACCAGCGCCAACGCGGCCCGCTTCCTGGCGCGTCGTCTGCGGCCCGAGACCGCCCCGCGCGCGCTCTGCGTGGGGCCCGCCACGGCGCGTGCCGCTCGCGAGGTCGGCTTCCCGCAGGTGGGCGCGCCAGAGCGCGCCGGCGACGCCGACGCGTTGTTCGACTGGATCGCGCGCGCGCTGCCTCCCGCCGGGCGTCGCTTCCTGTTCGCGCGCGCCGAGCGGGCACGCGAGACCCTGCCGCAGCGACTGCGCGAGGCGGGCGCCCGGGTGGACGAGATCGCGATCTACCGGACCGAGCCGGCCGAGGTGGACGAGGCCGCGTTGCGCGAGCTGCTCGTGGCGGGCTGCCTCGACGCCCTGAGCTTCGCCAGCCCCTCGGCCGCGCGCCGCTTCGCCGCCTGTCTCGACCCGGCCGCCCGCGCGGCGGCGCGCAGCTGCACCATCGCGGCGATCGGCCGCGTCACGGCCGACGCGCTGCGCGAGCTCCAGCTGCCGGCCGACGTGGTGCCCCCGGAGCCCGGCCTGCGCGCGCTGGTGGCTGCCCTGGCCGACGCCTACGGAGCCCGATCGTGAGGGTCGGCGGAGGCCCGGTCTCCGACCTCCTC
The DNA here is from genome assembly GCA_030066475.1 of Myxococcota bacterium. Next base: position 14,241 of record JASJBO010000083.1, on the reverse strand, counting down.
GTCGCTCCGCCGCAGCCGCGACACCGCCAGCGCGGCGAGTCCGAGCAGCAGCTCGTCGAGCACCGGGATCGGGTCGGGGACCACCAGCGCGATCGCGAACCCGAGCACGAGCAGCGCGAACAGCTGCGGGTAGCGCAGGCGCTCCGCCCAGCGGGCGAGCGCGACCAGACCGAGCCGCCGCAGCCACAGGATCACGATCCGAGGGTACCGGTCGCCGGGCCTCGCTGCCGCGCGTGAGGCGCCATCGGCTCCTTCTCGGCGCGGCGCTCGGCCTGGCGCTCGCGATCCTGCTGCTGGTGGTGGCAGGCCCGCTCCGGACGCGGATCTTCCACGGCAACCTGCACCGTGTCGGCGACGGCATCTACCGGAGCGGGACCCCCTCGACGGCGCGACTCGAGGCGTGGATCGGCGAGCTCGGGCTGCGCACCGTGGTCAATCTTCGCGAGCGCGGCGAGGGAAGGCCCTGGTACGAGGAGCAGCGGGCGCTGGCCCGCCAGCACGGGCTCGCCTTCCACACCGTCGGGCTCAGTGGCGACCGGCTGCCGACGCCCGCGTCGGTGCGCGCGCTGGTCGCAGTGCTCGACGAGGCGCCTCGCCCGCTGCTGATGCACTGCCAGGGTGGCGCCGAGCGCACCGGGCTGGTGGCGGCGCTCGCCGTGCTGCTCGACGGCGGCGACCTCGCGGACGCGCGCGCCCAGTTCGATCTGGAGCACGGCTACATCGATCCGCTGTCCGAGGGTGGCCTGCCGCGCATGCTCGACGACTACGAGCGCTGGCTCGCGGCGCAGGGGCTCGCGCACGCACCCGAGCAGGTACGCGCCTGGGCCGAGTCCGGCTACGTGCCGTCGTTCTACCGCGCGCGCATCGAGGCGCTCGATGCGCCCCGACGCGTCGCGCAGGCCGGCGGGGCGACGCTGCGCTTTCGGGTGACCAACGAGAGTCCGCGCGCGATTCCGCTGACGGCGCGGGAGCGGCGGAGCGGCGTCCACCTGGGCGCCCACCTGAGCGGACCGAGCGGCATCCCCGAGCGCCAGCTGCGCGGGCGCGGGGCCGGGGGGGCGCTCGCCCCCGGCGACAGCCGCGAGCTCGAGCTCGTGCTCCCACGGCTGCCCGCACCGGGCCGCTACCGGCTCGAGGTCGACCTGGTCCACGAGGGCGTGAAGTGGTTCGCGGCGATGGGCTCCGAGACGCTGGTGCTCGAGCTCGAGGCTGGGCCTTAGGGACTTCGCTCGGCGGCCTGGTGGACTTCGCTCGCCTGCGGCTCGCTGCGCGCGCCTTCGGCGCTTGCGGGGTGCCCGCGTGGGCCGCTTTGCTGTGCGCTGGCGGCCTTGTGGACTCCGCTCGGCTTCGCCTCGCTGCGCGCGCCTTCGGCGCTTGCGGGGTGCCCGCGTAGGGGCGGCTTGCTGGGCGGGGGCGCGTGCGGCTTGCTCGCGATCCTCCTACTCTGTTGCGCGATGGGATTTCCCGCGGTGCGGATGCGGCGGCTGCGGCGCAGCGAGGCGCTGCGGCGGCTGTCGCGCGAGACGCGCCTCTCGCGCGACCAGCTCGTCCTGCCGCTGTTCGCGGTCGAGGGGAGCGGCGTGCGGGAGCCGGTCGACTCGATGCCGGGCGTCGAGCGGCTCTCGGCCGACGAGATCGTCGAGGAGGCCAAGCGGGTCGCCGATCTGGGCATCCCGGCGGTGATCCTGTTCGGGATTCCCGCCGGGAAGGACGCGCGCGGCTCGGAGGCCGATGCCGCCGACGGCATCGTGCAGCGCGCCGTCGAGGCGGCCAAGCGCGGCGCCCCCGACCTGTGCGTGATCACCGACGTGTGTCTGTGCGAGTACACCGACCACGGCCACTGCGGTGTCCTCGACGGCGAGACGGTGCTGAACGACCCGACCCTCGAGCGGCTCGCGGCGACGGCGCTCTCCCACGCGCGCGCCGGGGCCGACGTGGTGGCGCCCTCCGACATGATGGACGGACGGGTGGGCGCGATTCGCAGCGTGCTCGACGCGGCCGGCTACGAGCAGGTGCCGATCCTCGCCTACGCCGCCAAGTTCGCTAGCGCGTTCTACGGCCCGTTCCGGGATGCCGCCGAGAGCGCCCCGGCGTTCGGCGACCGGCGCGCCTACCAGATGGACCCGCCCAACCGGCGCGAGGCGCTGCGCGAGATGGAGCTCGACCTCGCCGAGGGCGCCGACGTCCTGATGGTGAAGCCCGCGCTGCCCTATCTCGACGTGCTCGCCGAGGCGCGCCGGCGCTTCGACGTGCCGCTCGCCGCCTATCACGTGTCGGGCGAGTACGCGATGCTGATGGCCGCCGCCGCCAATGGCTGGCTCGACGGGCCGCGCGCCATGCTCGAGGCGCTGCTCGCGATCCGCCGCGCCGGCGCCGACTGGATTCTCACCTACGCGGCGAAGGACGTCGCGCCGCGGCTCGAGGGCTGAGGGTGCCGCTCCAGTACAAGGTGGTCGAGACCAGCACCGTCGCCGACGACGAGCTCGAGCGCATCCTGAACGAGTGGGTGGGGCAGGGCTGGCAGTTCGAGGGCTTCCACTTCGCCATGCGCGAGTCGTCGAAGCGCCCGAGCATGGCCTTCGTGACCTTCACGCGCGACGACGGGCCCTAAGCTGTTGGACTTCGCTCGCCTGCGGCTCGCTGCGCGCGCCCTCCGGGCGCTTGCAGGGGGCTCCTGCCGCGCACGCTGCTAGCTGATGGACTTCGTTCGGCTGCGCCTCACTGCGCGCGCCCTCCGGGCGCTTGCGGGGGGCTTCTGCTGCGCAGGCTGCTAGCCGTCGACGTCGGTCTTGTGGCCCCACAGGCCGGCGTACTTCGTCACCGTGATGTCGCCCAGCACGCTGGTCTGGCACGCCAGGCGCAGCCCCGCCTCGGGCTTGTGGGGCCGGAAGTCGAGGCGGCGCAGCTCGCGGGTCGTCGGCTCCGAGACCTCGCCCTCGATGCGCACCGCGCAGGTGCCGCAGGTGCCGAAGCCGCGGCAGTGGATCGCCCGCGCCACGTTGTGGTAGAGCGGCAGGCGCGCGCGCAGCAGCACCATGCGGAGGTTCGCACCTTGCGGACATTCGATCGTCTTGCCGGCGAAGGCTACGGTCGGCATCGCTGCGAGTCTAACATCGCAGGGCGCTCGGGTCCGCGCTTCGACCGGTGGGGGGGTCGCAGCGCTGGCCGCCCTCGCTTCGTCCTTCCTGGGAGGGGATTCCGGTGGAACCGATCTCGATCTCGGCGGCGTTTCCGATCTCCCTGTCGATCGCCTTCCTGCTCGGCTTCGGCGCCAAGGGCGTCGGCCTGCCGCCGCTCGTCGGCTACCTGGTCGCCGGCTTCCTGCTCCACGCGCTGGGCGTCCGCGCGGATGACGCCATCGAGGAGATCGCGGACCTCGGCGTCCTCCTGCTGCTCTTCACGATCGGGCTGAAGCTCAAGCTCAAGAGCCTCGCTCGCCCCGAGGTCTGGGCCGGCGCGTCGCTGCACGCGGCGATCACCGTCGCCGTCCTGGGACTCCTGTCCACGGCCCTGGCTGCCCTCGGGCTCTCGCTCTTTGCCGACCTCGACCTGGCGACGGCCTTCCTGATCGCCTTCGCGCTCAGCTTCTCCAGCACCGTCTTCGCGGTCAAGGTGCTGGAGGAGAAGGGGGAGCTGTCCTCCCTGCACGGTCGGACGGCGATCGGCATCCTGATCATGCAGGACGTCTTCGCCGTCGTGTTCATGACGCTCTCGACCGGGAAGGTGCCGTCGCCCTGGGCGTTCGCGCTGGTCGCCGCGATCGGGCTGAGGCCGCTGTTCGGCTACTTCCTCGACCGCGTCGGCCACGGCGAGCTGCTGCCGCTGTTCGGTCTCTTCGCGTCGCTGGGCCTCGGCGTGAGCCTCTTCGAGCTGGTGGGCATGAAGCCCGATCTCGGCGCGCTCGTGTTCGGGATGCTGATGGCCGGACACAAGCAGGCCAAGGCGGTGGCCGATGCCCTGTTCAGCTTCAAGGAGATCTTCCTCGTCGGATTCTTCCTGAACATCGGCCTGTCCGGCTACCCGAGCCTCGGCGGACTCGGCCTGGCGGTGTTCCTGGTGCTGCTGCTGCCCTTGAAGGTCGGCCTGTTCTTCCTGCTGCTGACGCGCTTCCGACTGCGCGCGCGCTCCTCGCTGCTGGCCTCGCTCAGCCTGGCCAGCTACAGCGAGTTCGGCCTGATCGTGGGCGGCATCGGGATGGCCAGCGGCTGGATCGCCGCCGAGTGGGTGGTGGTGATCGCCATCGCCCTGTCGATCTCGTTCGTCGTCGCGGCCCCGCTCAACGACGCGGCCCACAGGCTCTACGCTCGCCACGCGGCGCGTCTGCGCGGCTTCGAGACCGAGACGCGCCACCCGGAGGACCAGCCGGTCGAGACCGGGGACGCCGAGGTGGCGATCTTCGGCATGGGGCGGATCGGCGCGGGCGCCTACGACTACGCCCGGGAGCGCTTCGGCGAGATCGTCGTGGGCGTGGACAGCGACATGGAGCGGGTCGCCGAGCACCGGGCCGCCGGACGCAACGTCGTGCACGGCGACGCCACCGACTCGGACTTCTGGGAGCGCAACCGGGATCACCGCCAGATCGAGGTCGTCCTGCTCGCCATGCCCGAGCACAGCGCCAACCTGTACGCCATCCGGCAGCTGGTCGACCTCGAGCACGGCTTCATCGCGGCCGTGGCGAACTACCCCGAGGACGTCGAGGCCCTGGAGGCCGCCGGCGCCAACATGGCGTTCGACAGCCTGGCCGAGGCGGGTGCCGGCTTCGTGGCCGAGGTCGTGGACCGGGTCGAGGAGCTGGCGCGACGGCGCGCCGAGGCCCACGGCGCGTCCTGAGCCCGCCCCGCGAGCGGCCGCCACGTGCCGCGGATCGGACGCGAGGAGGTCGTCAAGCGACGCCGGAGACCGCCTCCGCCAGTCGCTCGAGCGAGGCGCGCCGCTCGTCGCCGTGCGCGCCCGGAGCCGGGCGCACGACCAGCAGGTCCATGCCGAGCGCTTCGCGGTAGCGCGCGATGCCCTCGGCCACCTCGGCGGCCTCGCCCACCAGGATGCGATCGCTCGCGTCGCCCTGCGCGACCCGCGCCAGTGCGCGGCCGCGCAGCGCGGCGATGCGCGAGAACTCGGTCTCGATCGCCTCGCGCACGCGCCGCGCCTCCGCCGCGTCGGCTGCGACGTGGACCGTGCGCATCACCGGCACCTCCAGGGTGTCGGTCTCGACGTCGTCGGGCAGACCGGAACGGTGGCGCGCGTAGTTGTCCGCCAGCGTGGCGAGGTCCTCCATCGGCGACGCCAGGTAGGGCAGGCCGCGCCGCGCGGCCTGCGCCAGTCCCTTGGGGCCGAACGCCGCCACCACGATCGGCGGGTGCGGGCGTTGCGCCGGCAGCGGCAGGTCGGGCGCCGCGTCCGGGTCGGTGCCCCGCCAGGCCGCGAGGATCGCGTCGAGCGCGGCGTCGAAGCGGTCGCGCTTGGTGCGCGGGTCGACGCCGAAGGCGCGGAACAGCCCGCGCTCGAAGCCGCGCCCCACGCCGAGCAGCACGCGTCCTCCCGAGAGCTGGTCGAGGGTCGCCACGTCGGCCGCCACGCGCCGCGGATCGTGCACCGAGATCAGCAGCGAGGTGGTGCCGAGCCGGATCTGGCGGGTGCGCGCGGCGAAGGCCGCCAGCCCCAGCAGCGGGGAGGCCGTGGCGCCGGGGCGGAAGTGGCCCTCGGGCAGCCACAGCGAGTCGAGGCCGAGCGCGTCGGCCGTCTCGGCCAGTGCCAGGGCACCCGGCCAGTGCGCCGCGCTGGTGGGACCGGCCAGCGCCAGCCCCAGGCGCAGCGGCCTCACGTGGCGCCCCGCAGGAACGGAAAGACGCCGCGCATCGGGTCGCCGCGGGTGCCGAGCGAGCGCGCCACGCCCGAGAGCAGGCCCAGGGTGCGGGCCAGCAGCACGATGTCGGCCGGCACGCGGATCACCGGGTTGGCGCGCAGGCGCTCCACCAGCTCCGCACCGAGCCGTTCGAGGCGGTCCGGGCCGAGCGAGCCGCGCTCGCGCAGCTCGCTCGCGATCGCGAGGCCGGCGCTGGCCAGGTCCACCAGCGACTGCCGCGAGCCGTCGCGGGTGGCGAAGCCGAGCTGCACGAGGCTGTCCGCCAGCGCCTCGGCGTCGCCGCGCAGCGCCGCCATCAGCAGCGCCCCCGCGTTCGCGCGGAAGCCCGGCGGCAGCTCCTTGGCGAGACCGAAGTCGAGCAGCACGAGCCGCGGTCCGTCGGGGTCCACCAGCAGGTTGCCCGGATGCGGGTCGGCCTGGAAGAAGCCGTGCACCAGGATCTGGTCGGCGTAGGCCGTGGCGAGGTTCAGCAGCACGCGCTCGCGGTCGACCCCGGCGGCCTCGAGTGCGCGTCGGTCGGTGATCTTGATGCCGTCGGCGAACTCCATCACCAGCACGCGGCGCGTGGTGAGCTCCCGATGGACGGCCGGCACGTGCACGTCGGTGCGGGCGGCGAAGATCTGGCGGATCCGCTCGGCGTTGGCGGCCTCCGCGAGGAAGTCCAGCTCGCGCGGGATCTGCCGGCCGAACTCCTCGACCAGCGGCGACAGGTCGAAGTCGGGCTCGAGCAGGTCGATGGTGCGGAACAGCGCCCGCAGGTTGGCGAGGTCGCTGCGCATCAGCCGGGCGATCTCCGGGTACTGCACCTTCACCGCTACGCGACGGCCGTCGAGGAGCTCCGCCTCGTGCACCTGGGCCAGCGAGGCCGAGGCGATCGGCTGCTGCTCGAAGCGGGCGAACACCTCGCCGAGCGGGCGGCCCAGCTCGCGCTCGACGATGCGGCGCACGACGCGGATGCCGTGCGGCGGCACGCGGTCCTGGAGGCGGGAGAGCACCTCGACCCACTCGCGCGGCATCAGGTCCGCCCGCGCGCCCAGGTACTGGCAGCCCTTCAGGATCAGGCCGCGCAGGTCGACGGCGGTCTCGTACACCGACTCGGCGCTCTGGCGGTGGAAGCGCTGCCAGCGCCGCTGCATCGTGGCGCGCGGCAGCCGCCCATCCAGCAGCTGGTTGGCCTTCATCCCCAGGTAGACGCGCCCGACCGTGACGCCCAGGCGCCGGGCGCGGTCGAGGCGGGCCACGGTCGAGAAGACGGGAGCGGCCACTACCACAGCTCCGGAGGGGTGGAGGGACACGACCAGGACCCGCCCAGCGAATCGTCCTCGCCGTCTTCGTCGCCCTCCTCTTCCTCCCACTCCTCTTCGTCGTAGGGCGGGTTGTAGGCGCACTGCACCCAGCGGGGCGCCGCGAACTCGAGCAGGTAGCTGGTGCCGAAGGCCTGGTAGACGAACTCGCGCTCGGCCCCGAGCAGCGCGAACCCGATGTGGGGCTCCGGCACCCGCTCGAGGTCGCCGGTGTCGACGAGCACCATCAGGTCGTCGGGATAGACCGTCTCGCGGTCGTAGTAGCTCTGGAGCGCGTCGAGCACCTGCTGCGCGGAGCCGTCGCGCGTGCGCGTGTAGTCCCAGCGCGCCCAGACCTGTCCCAGGAACAGCGGCACGGCGAGCAGCAGGGCCCCCGTGCCGAAGGTGACGCCGCGGTAGCGCAGGCCGTGCGGCCGCAGGCGGATGCCGACGATCGCGCTCGCTCCGATCGACAGCAGGCACACCGCCGTCGCCAGCGTGACCTGCGCGGCGCTGGCGCGGAACGGCAGGAGGCCGTACGAGCCCAGCCACAGCCAGCCGGCGGGCAGGGCGGCGCCCACCCCCAGCGCGAGCGCACCCAGGGCGCGGTCCGCGGCGCCCGTGCCCCCGCGCAGGCGCGCCAGGCCGAGCAGCCCGAGCGAGGTGCCGGCGGCCAGTGCGGCGAGCAGCGTCGCGACCGTCTCGAGGCCGATCACCTGCACCGCCGGCCAGGGCGAGATCGCGAACCGCAGGCCGTGGTCGGTTCCCGTCACGTTGCGCTCGACCGCGACGACGAGGAGTGTCACCAGCAGGAAGCTGAGCCCGCGCGCCGGCCAGCCCAGTCGCAGCCAACGGGCGCCGAGCCACGGCGCCGTGAGGGCGGTCCCCCAGACTGCCGCGAGCGCGAGCATGGTGCCCGACGCGCGCCAGTGGAAGAAGTTCCAGGCGAAGCGGGTGACGCCCGACGCCAGCGCGTAGAACAGGAAGATGCCGCTGGCCGCCGCCACGCTCGCCGACGCGGCCCGCAGCAGCGAGGAGCGCGTAGTCCACCAGCACAGGGCCGCGAGCAGCAGCGCCGGCGGCCAGAACAGCATGACCCCGAAGCCCAGGTCCTCGACCGCCGCGGCGGCCCAGTCGAGGTCTCCGACGGCCTGGGTCAGGAAGCCGCGCGGCGAGTACCACTCCAGCCCGCTGGTGGGGCGCGGGCCCAGGCCGTGGTGCAGCAGCGCGGCGTAGGCGACCCCGAGCGCGAGCAGGATCCAGGACAAGAGGCCGCGTCCCCGCGAGCCGGCGGGCGCATTCACGACTCCGCGCCATCCTCGGGGTCGACCCGCACCCGCAGCGCCCTGCCCGATGGGGAGCCCGAGTCCTTGCGCACGAAGCGGATGCTCGCCTCGACCTGCAGCGTGTGGCCCTGGAGGGCCCGCTCGACGATCGCCTCGAGATCGACCTCGCCGAGGTTGCGGGCGATCTCGCGCGCGAGCCGCTCGATGAAGTCGGCCCGGGTTCGCTCGCCCTGGTCGACTGCGAAATCCAGGAGATCGCGCGGAACGGTATCTCCCAGGGCCTTGCGGACCGCCTCCTCCGTGGTGAAGAAACCCGAGAGGCCAAGGCCCACGACCCGGCGCATCAGGTCCGGTAGCAGCCCGGCACTCTCGCTCGTATCCTCCTCGTCGAGCATGGTCTCCGGATCCTGCCGCGGCGGCTTTCCTTTCCCTCGCGGTGCGGCCATGGAGTAGACTCTCCTCGTGCACGAGATCGACGAACGCATCGAGCCGCTGCCGGCCGACCCCGCCCAGATCGACCCGGCCCAGATCGACCCGGCCCCGATCGACCCGGCCCCGATCGCGCGGACCCCCAGCGACCCGCTGGACGCGGGCGGTACGCAGGTCCGCAACGTCATGCAGGTCAAGGTCGTGACGATCAGTGTCACCGAACGGCTGTCGACCGTCGAGGATATCATGACCCTCGGGCGCTTGCGCCACATGCCGGTGGTGCATGGCGGCCGCCTGGTGGGCGTCGTCTCCCAGCGCGACCTGCTGCGCGCATCGCTGTCCGAGCTGGGCACGACGGAGACCGTGGAGCGGCGCGCCTTCCTGCACGCGATCGAGATCGCCCAGGTGATGTCGCAGCCCGCCATCTCGATCGAAGCCGACGCCAGCGTGTCGTCGGCGGCCCAGCTCATGGCCCAGAACCGGATCGGCTGTCTGCCGGTGGTCGAGGACGAGCGCCTCGTGGGCATGCTGACCGAGACCGACGTGCTGTGCTGGGTGGCAGGGGCCAAGAACGACGCCCTGACGCCGGTCACGGAGCCCCTGCGCGACTCGGGCTGAGCCCCGTCTCCGTCTGCGTCAGACCCGGACCCGCTGCCAGCGTCCGGACGCGAAGCGTGCGCTCAGCATCACGGCCTTGACGGCGTAGTCCGCCAGCAGGCAGCTCCAGACGGCGACGACCGATCCGTCGAACAGGCGGCTGACGGTCAGCGCGAGGCCGAGTCGGAAGACGAACAGCCCCGTCAGGATCGCGAACAGCGGAAAGCGCGTGTCGCCCGCGCCGCGCAGTGCACCGCCCAGGGCGAACTCGACCGCCATCAGTGCCTGGGCGGCACCCAGGATGTAGATGAACTGCACCGTCAGCTCGACGGTCGCCTCGCCCGCCGCACCGAACGCCCCGGCCAGGGGCTGGGCGAGCGCGATGATCGCCAGGCCGATGCCACCCATCACGACCACGGCGCCCCCGGTGGCGCGCCAGCCCGAGCGGATCGCCAGGTCGGGCCGGCCCGCGCCGAGGTTCTGGCCGACCAGGGTCGACGCTGCGGTCTGGAAGCCGAGGCCCGGGACGAACGACATCGACAGGATCCGCACCCCGATCAGGTAGGCCGAGACGGGGTCCGTGCCGAACTCTGCCACGAGGCGCAGGAACACCCACAGCCCCGCCTGGAATGCGAGCTGCTCGAGTGCGGTCGGCGCGCCGATGCGCAGGACGCGGCGGGCGCCCGCGGCGTCGAGGTCGCTCACGAAGCGACGCCGGCGGATCACCAGGTCGTTGCGCAGCCAGAGCGCCAGGTAGATCGACAGCCCCAGCAGGATCGAGATCCCGAGCGCGATCGCGGCGCCGTTCGTGCCCAGCGCGGGGGCGCCGAGCCGTCCGTAGACCAGCGCCCAGCACAGCACGACGTCGACCGCGTTCACCAGCACCCCCACCACCAGCGGCGTGCGGACGTCGCCGGCGCCGCGCAGGGCGCTGGCGAACACCAGCCCGACCGCGAAGGGCACGTTGAAGGCGAACAGGATGCGCAGGTAGTCCCCGCCCAGTCGGGCCACCCGGGCCGCCACGCCGAAGCTCGCCACGACCTCTTCCGCGAACGGCGCGACGCCCATCGCGAGCAGTCCCATCGCCCCCGCCAGCAGCAGCGAGAGCCGCAGCACGCGGTCGGCGTCGTCGGCATCGCGCGCGCCGGTCGCGCGGGCGACCAGCGCCACCGTGCCCGTCGTCACGGCCGCCAGCACGGCGAACAGCACGAAGTGGACCTGCGACGCCACCCCGACCGCCGCGACGGCCTCGGTGCCGAGTCCCGACACGATCAGCATGTTCACGAACCCGGTCAGGGACTGGAAGCCGAAGGCCGCCATCGACGGCCAGGCCAGCTCCCACACGCCGCCGCCCGCGCCCGGCGGCGGGTCCGGAGCTTCGCGGAGTTCCGGGAGGTGAGGCGGCTCGCGCTGGCTCACGTCGCCCGTGGCCAGGTCTCGATCAGGTGCCGGGCGGTGCGGTCGGCGAGCGCCGCGGTGGTGATCTGCGGGGGCGCACCGATCGAGGTCGGGAACACGCTCATGTCGGCCACGTACAGCCCGGCGACTTCGTGCGACTCGCCGAACGGCCCGACCACCGAGGTGCGCGGGTCGCCTCCCATGCGGCACGTCGACTGCGGGTGCGTCGAGGCGATCGGGACGCCTCCCTGGCGCACGCCGCGCCGCTCGATCGCGCCGAGATCGTCCCCCGGCTTCAGCACCAGCGGCCCGTCGAGGTACGGCACCACCACCCGGAGGGCGCCCGCGGCCAGCAGGATCTCGCAGCAGTGCACCAGACCCTCCGCCAGCAGGTGGCGCTCGTCGTCGCGCAGGCGGTACGAGATGCGCGGGCGCGCCGGGGAGGAGCCCGGCTCCACGCGGCCCTCGCTGCGGTCGTGCAGCAGCACCAGCAGCCCCGCGGTGCGCGCGAAGGCCTTCATCGTCTCGAAGTGCTCGCGCCCGAAGCCGGGCAGGTTCGAGGCGGTGAGCACCGGGAAGGCGGTCACCGGCATCAGCACGTAGCCGGAGTGGGGGTCGCGCTCCAGGTCGATGAACTCGTCGACGTAGTAGCTCTGGGGGATGCCTCGGTAGGGGTGGAAGTCGTCCTCGAAGATGCCGGCCACCATGACCGAGGGGTGCAGGTGCAGGTGGCGCCCCACCAGCCCGCTGCGGTTGCCGATGCCGCTGCGCAGCATCAGGTCCGGCGAGGCCACCGCGCCGGCCGCCAGCACCACTGCCCGTGCCGACACCTCGACGTGTCCGACCGGACGCCCCGCACGGTCGAGGCTGCGCGCCGAGACGCCCGTGACGCGGCCCTCGCGCACCTGGATGCGCTCGGCGCGCGCGTCGGCGTAGATGCGCGCGCCGGCGGCGTCGGCGCGGGGCACGTAGGTGACGAGCATCGACTGCTTGGCGTCGTAGCTGCAGCCCAGCAGGCAGTAGCCCGACTTCACGCAGCCCTCGCGATTGTGGCGGGTCACGAAGCCCGAGTAGCCCAGCTTCTCCGCGCCGCGGCGCACGATGCGATTGAGCTCGTTGACCTCGTCCTCGCGGATCGGCTTGACGCGGAGCGAACGCTCCACGCGTTCGAACGACGCCCGCATCGCGTCGGGGCCGAACCCGGCGAGTCCGTGCTCCTCGCGCCACAGGTGCAGGATGGGGTCGGGGGTCCGGAACGCGTAGCAGAGGTTGTGCACGGTCGAGCCGCCCACGCAGCGCCCCTGCAGCACGATCACGCTGCCGTCCGCCGTCTGCCGCATGCCGGCTTCCTCGAACAGGCGCGGCAGCATCTCCTCCTCGCGCTGGGTGAAGTCCGGCGCCGTCCAGTGGTGGCCCTGCTCGAGCACCACGACCGAGAGCCCGGCCTCGGCCAGCTCCGCGGCGACCACCGCGCCGCCGGCGCCCGAGCCGATCACACAGACGTCGGCCGTCTCGCGCAGCTCCGCGGCGGCGCCGTCCAGGTTGCGGATCACGTCTCGTCCTCTCCGCGGCGCAGCAGCGGGCCCTGGTAGCCCACCAGCGCCCAGGTCTCGGGCTGGCTCCAGTAGCCCAGGAACGCGAGGTTGCGCAGCGCCATGAATCCCATCCGGCGCACCCCGAAGCGGCTGGTCATCCAGCCGCGCAGGTGGTCGTCCTGGGCGTCCGGCTCGAGCGACGTGAAGCGGGCGAGGCGGACGTCGAACAGGAGCGGGCCCCACTCGACCAGGCGCAGCAGCGCGGGGAGGGGCGCGGTGGCGGCGGGGTCGAGCGAGGCACACAGCGCGTCGATGGTGGCGATCGCCTGCGTGTCGCGCACCCGTGGCGCCTCCGGCTCCCCCGTCTCGACCATGCGTTCGACGATCTGGGTGAGGATCTCGGTCTCGCGGGCCGCGAAGAAGCCGGCGCCGGGGGGCGCGGCGGCGGCGGGCAGCGACCGCACGCTCGCCACGGCGCCCAGCGCGGCGCTGCCGCCCGCGAGTCGCAGGAAGCTGCGTCGGGTCGGCGCCCTCACGCGGCCGCTTCCTCGGCGAGGATTGCGCGCAGCGGTGCCGGGAGGGAGTCGGTCCGCGCCTCCGGGAGCGCCCGAGCGGGAGCGATCGAGCTGTAGGTGTTCCAGAAGAGCAGCGGTCCGGCCTGTGGCTCGGCATCCAGGCGCGCCAGGATCTCCGCAAGACACTTCGCGGTGTAGACATCTTCGAGCTCGAGGCCGGCGCGGCGCGCGCGTTCCTGGGCGTCCCGGCCGGCGGCGGTAGGGGCGCCGTAGCCCGCGCCGAGCTGGCCGCGCACGATCGCGAAGTCGGTCGGCGCCACGCGCACCGCGGGCATCGTGGGGTCGGCGCGGCGCAGCAGCGCGAGGGTGGCGTTGGCGAGGCGCGCGAGGCGCGCGGGAGAGGGCGGCAGCAGGTCGGTCACCAGCACCCCGGTGATGCGCGCGCGCAGGCCCACCAGCCGGGCGCCCAGCACCAGACCCGAGAGCGTGCCGCCGCTGCCGACCGGGAGGAAGATCTCGCGCGGCTCCGCGAGCGCGCCCGACGCGATCTGGTCGGCCAGCTCGAAGGCCGCCGACACGAAGCCCACGTCGCCGAGCGCCGACGAGCCGCCGGTCGCGACCAGCGTCGGCCGCTCGCCGCGCAGCGTCGAGCGCGCCAGCGCGCGGGCCGTCTGGAGCGCCGCGCCCGCGATGTTGCGCCCGTACACCAGCTCCGCTCCCGACTCGAGCAGCGCCCGCAGCTGGTCGCGCACGTGCTCGGTGTGGGGCTGCTCGACCAGCACCACGGTCGTCGCCATCCCCTGGCTGCGCCCGAGCACGGCGGTCGCGAGTCCGTGGTGCGTGCCCAGCCCTCCGGTGGTCACGAGCCGCCGGCTGCGGCGCGCTGCGGCCGCGCCGATCACGAACTCGAGCTTGCGCGGCTTGTTCCCGCCGTAGAGCGGACACGACAGGTCGTCCCGCTTCACCCACAGGGCGCCCTCCGGCACACCGGGCAGGCGCAGCGGCGCGACGGGCGTCGGGACCTCGACGAACGGCACCCGTGGCAGCCCCGCCACCCCGGGGAACGCCCGCACCAGCGCCAGCTCCGACCCCATCCGAGCCGTGGTCGCACGGAACCCGCGCCGACGCAAGGACCTCGGTGCTGGCGCGGGCGCGTCTTGGTGGACTCCGCTCGGCTTCGCCTCGCTGCGCGCGCCTTCGGCGCTTGCGGGGTGCCCGCGTAGGGACGGGTTGCTGGGGCGGGCGCGTCTTGGTGGACTTCGCTCGGCTTCGCCTCGCTGCGCGCGCCTTCGGCGCTTGCAGGGTGCCCGCGTAGGGACGGGTTGCTGGGGCGGG
>JASJBO010000453.1 GCA_030066475.1 Myxococcota bacterium | reverse complement strand
TGTCTTGCCCGTCGAAGTCGTCGGCGGCGGTAGAGGCGTTCCGGCCGCTACCCGAACAGCCCCGCCATCCCATCCCCCAGCACCCGCCGCCCGTGCTCGCGCGCCGCTGCCTCCCACTCGCGCGAGTCGGGGATGCTGCACACGCGGTGCTCCCAGGCGATGGCGCGGCCCTCGGCGCTCGCGCGGTCGCCGTGGCGGTGGAGCCAGTGCTCCTGGCGCTCGGCCAGGATCATGCGCATGTCGTCCACCGTGCCGAGCTCGAAGGTGACCGAGCGGTAGGCCGTGCCCGGCAGCAGCTCGGCCGCGCCGCGCGCGAGCTGCCCCTCCTTGTCCGGCGTGCTGGCGTCCGGGTTGTCGCGCGTCACCTCGATCCGCTCGGGGTCGAAGCAGCGCTCGAGCCAGGCGTGCTCTTCGCTGTCGGCCGTGGCGTTCGAGAGCAGCGTGTAGCTGCCGTGCTCGCCGTGGCCGGTGTGGAGGTCGATGCAGAGCGCCTCCACGGCGCCCGCGACGTGGCGCGCGAAGACGCGGCGCAGGAAGGCCGTGGAGGCCTCGCGGCGCGCGCCGCCGTAGTAGAGCCCGTCCGGGAACTCGTACTGTCCGCGCGTCACGGCGTCCTTCACCCAGGCGTAGCCGCGCTCGGCGACGAGCTTCTGCGCCGCCTCGAGGAAGGCGCGCTCGGAGTCCTCGTCGCAGCGCTCCGGGCACAGCCACGCGTGCAGCTCGCGGTAGCCGGGGTTCTCGCGGCCCCGGCCCGGCTCGATCCAGTTGCGGTTGAGGTCGACGTTCGACTCGTTCTGGCGCCGCCACCACGCCATGCCCCAGGGATTCACGGCGTGCACGAGCAACAGGGCCGCGTCGTCCGGGAGCGCCGGCGTCTCGGCCAGCAGCTCCTGCTGGAGCACCGAGCCGGCGTAGCCCTCGATGCCGTGCGTTCCCGACAGCACCAAGAGCACCCGCGTCGCGCGCTCGGCGCCGAGCCGCGCGACGTCGATCGCGAGCGCCTGGCCCTGCGGCCCGCGCGCCCCGATCGGACAGGCCTCCAGCCGGGCGCCAGCCTCATGTGCAGTGTGCCGGAAGCGCGCGCGGCACTCGTCGTAGCCGAGCGGGAAGCGCTCGCCCGTCACGCGCCGGCGAGCCGGTCGAGGCCACGCGCGAAGCGCCGCACCGCCTCCTCGAGCTCGTCCTCGCCGATACACAGCGGCGGCGAGAAGGCCAGGCTGTCGCCCAGCGCGCGGCACACCAGGCCCTCTTCGAGCAGCAGCTCGTGCAGGCGCAGGCCGGTGCGCTGCTCGGGCGGCAGCGGCTCGCGCGTCGCGCGATCGGCGACCAGCTCGACCGCGGCGATCAGTCCCTCGCCGCGCACCTCGCCGACCCACGGGTGGTCGCCCACCGCCTCGCGCAGGCGCCGCTGGAATCCCGGCCCGACGCGCGCGGCGCGCTCCAGCAGGCCCTCCCGTTCGAGGATGTCGAGGTTCGCGAGCGCCGCCGCCGCACCCACCGGGTGCAGGCTCGTGGTGTGCCCGTGCGCGACCGGTCCGTGCTCGGCCGATCCGTCCGCCAGCACCTGCCAGACGCGCTCGGAGACCACCGCCGCCGAGACCGGGAAGTAGGCGCTGGTGAGGCCCTTGGCGACGGTCATCAAGTCGGGCGCGATCCCGTAGCGCTGCGAGCCGAACGCGGTGCCGAGCCGGCCGAAGCCGCAGATCACCTCGTCGGCGACCAGCAGCACCTCGTGACGACGCAGCACCTCCTGCACGGCCTCCCAGTAGCCGGCGGGCGGCGGGATCACGCCGCCCGCGCCCATCAGCGGCTCGCCCACGAAGGCGGCCACCGTGTCGGGGCCCTCGGCCCGGATCGTGGCGTCGAGCTCGTCGGCCAGCCGTGCCGCGAACTCGGACTCGCTCTCGCCGGGGCGACCCTCGCGGTAGAGGTGCGGCTTGCGCACGTGGACGAAGCGCTCCAGCGGCGCGTCGAAGAGCGCGTGCATGTAGGGCAGGCCCGAGAGGCTGGTCGCTCCCAGCGTCACGCCGTGGTAGCCGCCGTGGCGCGACACGATCTTCTTCTTCTCGGGCCGCCCGCGCAGGTTCCAGTGGTACCAGACGAGCTTGATGACGGTGTCGTTGGCCTCGGAGCCCGAGTTGCAGAAGAAGGCGCGATCGAGCCCCGGCGGCGTGAGCGCTGCGAGACGCGCGGCGAGCCGGATCGCCGGCTCGTTCGCGTTGCCCAGGAAGCCGTGCATGTAGGCCAGCCGGCGCGCCTGCTCGGCCATCGCCTCGGCGATCTCGTCGCGCCCGTAGCCGGCGGCCACGCACCACAGGCCCGCCATCGCGTCCAGGACCTCGCGCCCGGCGGCGTCGCGGACCCAGACGCCCTTGCCCTCCGCCCACAGGCGCGGCGCGCCGGCCTGCTGGGCGGCGATCGACGTGTAGGGGTGGAAGACGTGGGCGCGGTCGAGCGCGCCGAGCGAGTCGGCCGGCGCCATCACACCGACCCCGGCCCGCGGTAGAGCACGTTCAGGTACTCCACCAGCAGGCGCTCGCGCAGCGGGACCGGCAGGGCGTTCAGCACCTCGTTGATCTCCGCCATGCGGCCCGGCAGGCTGGTGCCGTCGACGCCCGCCATCGCGAGCATGCCGGCGAACACGTCGTCGTCCAGGTCCTCGGGCGCGAGACCGCCGAAGGCCGCCTGGATCTTCGGCGCCAGCTCACCGGAGGGCAGCGCGCGGGCCTTCTCGATGCACTCGCCCAGGTCGGCCAGCATCGGCTCCACCCAGCGCACGCTCTCGGGGTTGATCGAGAGGTGGATGTTCTCGGGCGAGCAGCCGTAGGCGAGCTGCGGCTGGACGTACCAGTCGCGTTCCTTCATCTCGTCGGCGATGTGGAACACGCTCACCGTGTCCGAGGCGAAGCAGCACAGGTTCATGTCGGGCCGGCCCAGCAGGCGCAGGTCGGGCAGCTCGTCGATCGCGGCCACGATGTGGTCGGTGGCGTCCTTCACCTTGCGGGTGAACTCGAGGTAGCCGTCGTCGCCGATGAAGTGCAGCGCGGCCCACGACGCCGCGATCGGACCGGCCGACTTGGTGCTCTGCACGGTGGGGTTGATCACCGTGTAGCCCGTCCAGTTCGAACAGGCGTACATCTGGTACTTGCGCAGCTCCTTGCTGCGGTAGAGGATCGTCGAGGCCCCCTTCGCCGCGAAGGCGTACTTGTGCAGGTCCATCGAGATCGAGGTCACGCCCGGCACCCGGAAGTCGTAGTCGGGAACCGGCGCGCCCAGCCGCGCGAAGTACTGCAGCAGGAAGCCGCCCATGCAGCCGTCGACGTGCAGCAGCAGGTCGCGCTCGAGCGCGAGCTGGCCGAGCTCGCGGATCGGGTCCACCACGCCGTGCGCGTACGAGATCGCCGAGCCCACCAGCAGCACGGTCCGGTCGGTGACCGCGTCGCGCACCGCGTCGACGTCGGCGCGGAAGGTGTGCGGATCGACCGGCACCATCACCGGCTTCACGCCCAGGTAGTGGCCCGCCTTCTGGAACGAGGCGTGCGCGGTCTCGGGCAGCACCATCTCGGGCACGTCGATGTGCGGGCGCTTCTCGCGCGCCCAGTCGCGCGCCGCCTTCACCGCCAGGATCAGGCTCTCGGTGCCGCCGCTCGTGAAGTTCCCCACCACCTCGTCGTCGCCGTTCAGGTGGCGCGCCGCCATCGCCACCACCTCGTTCTCCATCTGGAGCGCGCTCGGGAAGGCGGTGGGGTCGAGGCCGTTCTCGGAGAGGTAGCTGGCGAAGGCGTCCTTGATCACGCTCTCGGCCTCGGCCCCCGGATCGTAGACGTAGGCCCAGGTGCGGCCCTCGCGCCACGGCGTGTCGTGCTCGCGGTAGCGTTCGAGTCGCTCGAAGACCTGCTCGCGGCTCCAGCCCTGCTCCGGAATCCTCATCTTGCTCCTCCCGTTCGTCCGTCCCGAGCGGTCGCGGCGCCCGCCTCAGGGCGTTCCCAGCCCGGCCAACAGCAGGTACTTGGTCTCGAGGTACTCCTCGAGTCCGTGGTGCGCGCCCTCGCGTCCCAGGCCCGACTGCTTCACGCCGCCGAAGGGCGCGACCTCGTTCGACAGGATGCCCTGGTTGACGGCGACCATGCCCGCCTCGAGCGCCTCGCTCACGCGGAAGGCGCGCCCCAGGTCGCGGGTGTAGACGTAGGCGGCCAGGCCGTAGGGCGTGTCGTTGGCGAGCGCCACTGCCTCGTCCTCGTCGCGGAAGCGAAGCAGCGGGGCGACCGGCCCGAAGGTCTCCTCCTGCGTCATCTGCATCTCGGGCGTCACGTCCACGACGAGCGTCGGCTCGAAGAAGGTCCCGCCCAGCGCGTGGCGCGCGCCGCCGCACACCACGCGCGCGCCGCGCTCGACGGCGTCGCGCAGGTGGGTCTCGACCTTGGCGAGCGCCTCGGTGTTGATCAGCGGGCCCTGCTCGGCCCCGACCTCGAGGCCCGGGCCCACGCGCAGCGCGCGCACCCGCTTCTCGAGTGCGGCCGCGAAGGCGTCATGGAGCGAGTCGTGCACCAGGATGCGATTGGCGCACACGCAGGTCTGCCCGGTGTTGCGGAACTTCGAGGCCATCGCGCCGTCCACCGCGGCCTCGAGGTCGGCGTCGGGGAACACCACGAACGGCGCGTTGCCGCCGAGCTCGAGCGAGATCCGCTTGACGGTGTCGGCCGCCTGGCGCATCAGCAGCCGGCCCACCTCGGTCGACCCGGTGAAGGAGACCTTGCGCACGGCGGGGCTCTGCATCCACGCGCCCACGATCGTGGCGGCGTCGCCCGTGACCACGTTCAGCACGCCGGCCGGGATGCCGGCCCGCTCGGCCAGCGCCGCCAGCGCCAGCGCGGTGAGCGGGGTCTCGGGCGCGGGCTTGGCCACCACCGTGCAGCCGGCCGCCAGCGCCGCGCCGGCCTTGCGCGTGATCATCGCCGCCGGGAAGTTCCAGGGCGTGACCAGCGCGCACACGCCCACCGGCTGGCGCAGCACCAGGATGCGCGCGTCGGCCTGGGGGGACGGGATCACCTCGCCGTAGGCGCGCCGGGCCTCCTCCGCGAACCAGTCGAGGAAGCTCGCGGCATAGGTCACCTCGCCGCGCGCCTCGGCCAGCGGCTTGCCCTGCTCGCGGGTGAGCAGCGTCGCGACCTCGTCACCCGCGCCGCGCAGCGCGTCCGCCCAGGCGCGCAGGCTCGCCGCGCGCACGGCCGCGGGCAGCGCCCGCCAGGCCGGCAGCGCCCGC
>JASJBO010000452.1 GCA_030066475.1 Myxococcota bacterium | reverse complement strand
GGGGGCGCCGCGGTGTGCGTCTACCACAAGGGCGAGAAGGTGGTGGACTGCTGGGGGGGCACGCGCGACGCCGCGGGGACCCCCTGGGAGGAGGACACCCTCAGCATCTCCTTCTCCACCACCAAGGGAGTCGCCTCGACGCTCCTCCACGTGTTCGCCGATCGCGGGCTCGTCGACTACGACACGCCCGTTGCGGAGTACTGGCCGGAGTTCGCCCAGGGCGGCAAGGAGCGGCTCACCGTGCGGCAGGTGATGTGCCACGAGGCCGGCCTCTATGCCATCTCGGACATGGTCGAGCACGGGCAGGAGATGCTCGACTGGGACCGCATCACCGCGCGCATTGCGACGGCCACCCCGCGTCACGCGCCGGGCACGGGTCACGGCTACCACGCCCTCACCTACGGCTGGCTGGTGGGCGAGTTGGCCCGCCGCGTGGCGGGCAACAAGCCCTTCCCGGAGCTGCTCGAGAGCGAGCTGGCCCGGCCCCTCGGCCTCGACGGTCTGTACTGTGGCATCCCCGCCGACCAGCAACACCGCTGCGCAACCCTGATGGCGCGGGGCATGGAAGGACCGATCGAGAAGCGGCGGCGCAACACCGAACGCATCCTCGAACGCGCAGCGGTGTGGCAGAGACGACTGGCCCGCCTGGGCTTCCGCTACGACCCCAGCGAGAGCATCGCCGCCCTGCTCGCGCCCGGGATGGAGGATCTCGACTTCAACTCCGAGGACTTCCGAGCGGCCTCGATCCCCGCCGTCAACGGCATGTTCACGGCGCGCTCGCTGGCCCGGCTCTATGCCTGCCTGGCCCAGGGGGGCGAGCTCGACGGCGTGCGGCTGCTCTCCGACCAGACCCTGCGGCGGGCCTCGGAACGCCAGAACCGCGGGGCGGGGCGGGTGATCCCGATCTCCATGCAGTGGCGCCTGGGGTACCACCGTGTGTTCGCGTGGCGGGCGCGAGTGCCGGGCGGGTTCGGCCACTTCGGCTTCGGCGGCTCGGGCGCCTGGGCCGACCCCCAGCGCCAGCTCGCCGTCGCCCTCACCGTGAACAGCGGCGTGGGAACGCCCTTCGGCGATACCCGCATCGCCCGCATAGGCGGCGCCGCGGTGCGCAGCGCGGACGATCGCTGAGGCCTCGCCGCGCGCCCGGTTCACTCCGCATGCCGTCAGGTGCCCCGCGTGGGTAGCGGGGGAGGAACGAGGCGCTCCCCTCCATCGACTGCCCCGATCGGCCGAAGAGAGCCTCAGGAGCCGGCAACCCCCGCGGGGCAACGCTACCCTGGGGCAGCGATGACCAACAGTCACACCGATCACCGACGACCGGCTGCGGCCGGCGACACGCGTCCCGAGAAGCCCTCCTGGCTGCGCGTGCGCTGGTCGCACTCGCCCGGCCTCCAGCAGACCCGCGGGCTGGTGCGCTCGCTGCGCCTGAACACCGTCTGCGAGGAGGCGGCCTGCCCCAATCTCGCCGAGTGCTGGTCGCAGGGCCACGCCACGGTGATGGTGCTGGGCGACGTCTGCACCCGCGCCTGCGCCTTCTGCAACGTGCGCACCGGCCTGCCCGAGGCGGTGGACGCCCGCGAGCCGGAGCGGCTGGCCGACGCCGTCGCGCGGCTCGGGCTGCGCCACACCGTGGTGACCTCGGTCGACCGCGACGACCTGCCCGACGGCGGCGCCGGCCACTTCGTCGCGTGCATCGAGGCGATTCGCGCGCGCGCGCCCGGCACCACCATCGAGGTGCTGACGCCCGACTTCCGGCGCAAGCCCGGCGCGGTCGACCGCGTCGCCGCCGCGCGCCCCGACGTCTACAACCACAACCTCGAGACGGTGCCGCGCCTCTACCGGCGCATCCGCCCGGGCGCCAGCTACCGCGAGTCGCTGGCGCTGCTGGCGCGCGTGCGCGAGGTGGCGCCCGAGGTGTTCACCAAGTCCGGCATCATGGTCGGACTCGGCGAGCGCGAGGACGAGGTGTTCGCCGTGATGGACGACCTGCGCGGCGCCGACTGCGACTTCCTGACGATCGGGCAGTACCTGCGGCCCACGCCGAAGCACGCGCCCGTGGCGCGCTGGGTGGAGCCCGCCGAGTTCGACCGCTACGCCGAAGCCGCGCGCGCACGCGGCTTCGCGATGGTCTCGGCCTCGCCGCTCACGCGCTCGTCGTACCACGCCGATGCCGACTTCCAGATGCTGCGCGAGGCGCGCGCACGCCGCGACGCGGCCGAGTAGCCGGAGGCCCCATGGCTCGGACGCCGGAAGACACCGACCCCCAGGAGACCCGCGAGTGGCTCGACGCGCTCGACTCGGTGCTCCATCACGATGGCGTCGAGCGCGCCCATTACCTGCTCGAGCGCATGATCGACAAGGCGCGCCGCTCGGGCGCGCACCTGCCCTATCGCGCCACCACCGCGTACGTGAACACGATCCACCCGAGCGAAGAGGTCGAGATGCCGGGCGAGCCCGGACTCGAGCACCGCATCCGCTCGGTGGTGCGCTGGAACGCCCTCGCCATGGTGGTGCAGGCCAACCGCCAGAGCTCCGAGCTGGGCGGCCACATCGCCACCTTCGCCTCGGCCGCCACGCTCTACGACGTGGGCTTCAACCACTTCTTCCGCGCCCCCACCGCCGAGCACGGCGGCGACCTGCTCTACATCCAGGGCCACGCGGCGCCGGGCATCTACGCGCGCGCCTTCCTCGAGGGGCGCCTGACCGAGGACCAGCTCCGCAACTTCCGTCAGGAGGTCGACCGCAAGGGCCTGTCGTCCTACCCGCACCCGTGGCTGATGCCCACCTTCTGGCAGTTCCCGACGGTCTCGATGGGCCTCGGCCCGATCACCGCGATCTACCAGGCCCGCTTCATGAAGTACCTGCACAACCGCGGCCTGCTCGACACGGCGGGCCGCAAGGTCTGGGCGTTCATGGGGGACGGCGAGATGGACGAGCCCGAGTCGCTGGGCGCGATCCACCTGGCCTCGCGCGAGAAGCTCGACAACCTGGTCTTCGTGGTGAACTGCAACCTGCAGCGCCTCGACGGTCCGGTGCGCGGCAACGGCAAGATCATCCAGGAGCTCGAGGGCAATTTCCGCGGCGCCGGCTGGAACGTGCTCAAGGTGATCTGGGGCTCGCGCTGGGACCCGCTGCTCGCCAAGGACCGCAAGGGGCTGCTGCTCCAGCGCATGGAGGAGGCCGTCGACGGCGACTACCAGAGCTACAAGGCGCGCGACGGCGCCTACGTGCGCGAGCACTTCTTCGGAGCGGTCCCCGAGCTGCGCGAGATGGTCGCGCACATGACCGACGACGAGGTCTGGCTGCTCAACCGCGGCGGCCACGACCCGCAGAAGATCTACAACGCCTACCTGCGCGCGATGCAGACCGAGGGCCAGCCGACCGTGATCCTGGCCAAGACCGTCAAGGGCTACGGGATGGGCGAGGCCGGCGAGGGCATGAACATCACCCATCAGCAGAAGAAGATCGGCGAGCGCGCGCTCAAGGTGTTCCGCGACCGCTACCGCATCCCGGTGCCCGACGAGCGGATCGAGGAGACCCCCTTCTACAAGCCGGACGAGGACAGCCCCGAGCTCCGCTACATGCACGAGCGCCGCGAGGCGCTGGGCGGCTACCTGCCCGCGCGCGCGCAGCACGCGCCGGCGCTCGAGATCCCCGACCTGCGCATCTTCTCGAGCCTGCTCGAGGGCTCGGGCAAGCGCGCCTACTCCACCACGATGGCCTTCGTGCGCATGCTGAGCGCGCTGGTCAAGGACCCGAGGATCGGTCAGGCCGTGGTGCCGATCGTACCCGACGAGGCGCGCACCTTCGGCATGGAGGGCCTGTTCCGCCAGCTCGGCATCTACGCGGCCGAGGGCCAGCTCTACGAGCCGGTCGACCAGGATCAGGTGATGTACTACCGCGAGGACCAGAAGGGCCAGATCCTCCAGGAGGGCATCAACGAGGCGGGCGCGATGTCGTCCTGGCTCGCGGCGGCGACCAGCTACAGCTCGCACGGCGTGTCGATGATCCCGTTCTACATCTTCTACTCGATGTTCGGCATCCAGCGCGTGGGCGACCTGTTCTGGGCGGCCGGCGACCAGCAGGCGCGGGGCTTCCTGCTCGGCGGCACGGCGGGGCGCACCACGCTGGCCGGCGAGGGCCTCCAGCACCAGGACGGCCACAGCCTGCTGTGGGCTTCGGCGATCCCGAACTGCGTATCCTACGACCCGACCTTCGCCTACGAGCTGGCCGTGATCCTGCACGACGGCCTCGAGCGCATGTTCGCGCGCGGCGAGAACGTCTTCTACTACCTGACGGTGATGAACGAGAACTACCACCAGCCGCCGATGCCCGACGGGGTCCGCGAGGGCATCCTGCGCGGCATGTACCCGTTTCAGCCGGCCGACGACCCGGAGCGTCCGCGCGTGCAGCTCCTGGGCAGCGGCACCATCCTGCGCGAGGTGCTGGCGGCGGCCGACCTGCTGCGTGTCGACTTCGGCGTGGATGCCGACGTGTGGAGCGTGACCAGCTTCAACGAGCTGCGCCGCGACGGGCTCGACGTGGAGCGCTGGAACATGCTGCACCCGTCCGAGCCGCAGCGGAAGAGCTACGTGCGCGAGCAGCTCGAGGAGCGGCCCGGCCCGGTGGTGGCCGCCACCGACTACGTGAAGGCCTACGCCAGCCAGATCCGCAGCTTCGTCCCCGGCCACTACCGCGTGCTCGGTACCGACGGCTTCGGCCGCTCCGACCGGCGCGAGAAGCTGCGGCACTTCTTCGAGGTGAACCGCCACTTCGTCGCGGTGGCTGCGCTGAAGGCGCTGGCCGACAGCGGCGAGACCTCCCCCGACACCGTCCGGCGCGCGATCGAGAAGTACAAGATCGATCCCGAGAAGCCGGACCCGCGCACCGTCTAGGGCCCTGCGAGGAGACCACGCCGTGGGCACCGAGAAGAAGATCCTGCTCCCCGACATCGGCGACTTCGAAGGCGTCGACGTGATCGAGCTGCTGGTCGCCCCCGGCGAGCGCGTCGCCGTGGAGCAGTCGCTGCTCGTGCTCGAGAGCGACAAGGCCACGATGGAGATCCCGAGCCCCTACGCCGGCACCATCACCCAGCTCCTGGTCGGCGTCGGCGACCAGGTCAGCGAAGGCACCGCCCTCGCCATCATCGACGTCGACGGCGACGACGCCTCCACCGCGCCCGCGGAACCCTCGGACTCCCAGACCGCGCCCGAAGCATCCCCCGCAAGCGCCGAAGGCGCGCGCAGCGAGCCGCAGGCGAGCGAAGTCCATAAGGCCGCCCCCGC
>JASJBO010000451.1 GCA_030066475.1 Myxococcota bacterium | reverse complement strand
CGAGAGCGTGGCCTCGCGCAGCGCGTCCTCCAGATGGTGGAGGATCGCGGCGGCCTGGCGGGCGGGCAGGTGCCCCAGCAGCTCGCGGGTGCGCTCTTCGCCGAGCTGCGTGAGGATGCTTCCCGCCGCCGCCGGCGTGAGCCGCTCGGTCACCGGCCCGGCGTCGCGCGCGGGGAGGCGCTTCAGGATCGAGGCCGCCTTGGCGGGCTCGAGGCTCTCCAGGGCGCGCGCCGCGTCCTCGGGGTGCGTGCTCGCGAAGGCACGAACCATCGAGTCCATCGCGGTGTTCGGCATGCTGGCCTCCTGGTGAATCGGAGGCTAGAGCCGAACCGCCGCGCGTGCAGGGGGCACCGTGGCGGGAGCTCGTGGCTCTGCTCGAGTGGCAGCGAAGACGCCCGGCACGAGGCGAGCCGCTCCGGCCCGACTAACCGATTAGCCTAAGCCCTGTCGACGAGGCTGGGCCGCAGGTATCCGAACGCGAATGCCTGCGCCTCGCGCCGCAGCTCGCCGCGCTTGACCGGCGTGCGCGGGCGCCCGCTGTCGTCCCAGCCCGAGAAGGCGATGTTCGCCAGGATCGCGCCCTCGACCTGGGCCAGGAACGAGACCGCGCGCACCCGGCGGAACACGCCGCGGCGCTCGCCCTCGCTCAGCACCTCCCCGATCCGGGTGAACATCTGGCTCATCTCGGGGGACGAGAGGTCGACGTCGAGGCTCTGACTCGAGCGCGCCAGGTCGCGCAGCAGCAGCCGCACGTGGGCCGGATTGTCGAGCAGGTGGTCGACGAGGCTGCCGATCCCCTGCCGCACGGCCTCTTCGGGATCGTCGTAGCGATCGAGCACGCGGCCGAGGCGCCGCACCAGCTGCGCCAGGATGCGCTCGCCGATCGCGTCCGCGATGCCCTGACGCCCGTCGAAGTGCGCGAACACCGAGGGCGGCCGGATCCCGACCTGCTCGGCGACCTCCTTGAGCTGGAGGCCCTCGGTGCCATAGCGGGCGATCAGGTCCTCGGCGACGTCGAGGATGTGCTCGCGGGTGCTGATCTCCGGCTTGCGGCGCGCCACGCGGCAACGTGTATAGCGGATTGCCCGCGCGCCGCCGCCGGGCCCGCCGGCGAGATCGAGGACGGCCGACGGGAGCGGTGCGCCCAGCAGGGGCAGGGCGGGTCTTCCGCGCGGACGGGCGCTCACGCGCTCCAGTCTACCGTCCCCGATATCATGGGTCCCTCGCCGACGAAGGGTCCCACCCGGATGCGAACCGTCTTCTCGCTGGCCGCTCTGGTGCTGGCCACGCTCCTGCTGCTCGAGCTCGCGACCCGGGCGTTCCACGCGCTGCCGGGCGAGACGCCGCCGCACGCGGACCTCTCCCTCCAGCACGAGTGGCAGTGGGCGGCGCGCCACCTGGCTGCCGAGAAGCCGCTCCTGCCCGGCGGCCACACCTATCATGCGCGGCTCGGCTGGAGCATGAAGCCGAACCTGCGCCTGCCCCTGCTGCGGACGAACTCGGTGGGCATGCGCGCCGAGCGCGAGTTCGCGGAGGCGCGCACGCCGGGCGTCTCGCGCGTGGTCCTCGTGGGGGACAGCTACACCATGGGAGCGACGGTCGGCGACGAGGACTCGTGGCACAGCGTCCTGGCGCGCGACTTCCTGCCGGGCTGGGAGGTGCTGAACCTCGGCGTCTCGGGCTACGCCGTCGACCAGGCCGTGCTCCGCTACGAGCTCCTCGGCAGCCGCTATCGGCCCGACGTCGTCGTGCTCGGCTTCTACGTCCGCGATCACTACCGGAACCTGTCCAGCTTTCGGGGCTACGCGAAGCCGCGCTTCCGGCTCGGGCCCGACGGCGCGCTGACCCTGCACGATGCGCACCTGATGCCGCCCGAAGCCCTCTACGAGGCCTACCGGAGCGGGCGGCGGCGGGCGGGCGGCTGGTCCTACAGCTACGCGCTGGCGGTGGCGGCGCAGGCGTGGGAGCTCTCGGTGGCGCGGCGCCGGGTGGAGCGGGGCGACGCGGACTGGCAGCTCACGGCCGCAATCCTCGAGCGCTTCCGCGACCGCGTCGAGGCGGACGGCGCCACGCCGGTGCTGCTGATCATCCCGACCCGCCCGAAGCGCTACCACGGGTGGGTCTACGAGCAGATCGATCTCCTCGCGCGCGAGGAGGCGCGTCGGCTCGGGATGCTGGCGGTGGCGCTCGCCGACTCGTTCCACGCCGAGCCGGACGCCGCGCGCGAAGAGCCGCTGTTTCGGCCGCGCGAACAGGGCGGACACCTCACCGAGGCGGGCAATCGCGAGATGGCCCGGCTGCTGGCGCGCGCGCTCGCCGAGGCCGGCCTGGCGGACGCACGCAGCGCGGCCGCCAGCGACTGAGACTCTGCGCGGCAAAAGCCCCCCGCAAGCGCCCGCAGGGCGCGCGCAGTGAGGCGAAGCCGAACGAAGTCCACCAGCTAGTCCTCGGGACCGACGTTCTGGAAGCGCTCGTTCACCAGGCGGATGCCCGGCAGGACCTTCGCGACCCAGCCCGCGAAGGCCAGCGCGACCAGCCAGACGGGCAGCACCAGGCCGGCCGCGATCCAGGCCCCGACGAAGAGCGGGAGGCGGAGCAGCGCGTTCCGCTGCCGCCGCGGGACCGTGTCCTTCCCCGGTCTCTGGTCGAAGGGCACGGGCCGTAGGAACCAGCCGTTCGCCAGGAGCAGGGCGACGAAGAGCGGCCAGGGCACCGAGGGCGAGTCGAGCTCGGGGTTCGCGTCGAGCGCCGCGTCCGGCGCATCCGGCGGCTCCCGGAGTGCCGCCTGCACCCGGCCCCACACGTGGGCGGGCGTGGGCCGCGCGACCGCGCCGCCGACGTTCTTGCGGCTCGGCCGACACCGCCATCGGTAGAGGACCCGGCCCTCCCGGCTAAGGGCGAGCACCCCGGGCTGGAAGTAGCCCTTCGGATGCGACGCCCAGGTCGCGGCGTCCTCGACGAAGGCGCCGCCCCAGTCGGCGGTGAACAGCGAGAGCCAGCCCCGCTCGGCGCAGGCTCCCGCGATCTCCTGGTGCGGATCGCCGACGTGCTCGAGACCCGTCTCCCAGTCCTGCCGGGCGTTGTGGGCGAGCGACTGCGGCTCGCTCGTGATCGCGTAGATCTCACCGCCCGCCTGGCGCACGGCCTCGACGACCCCGGCCTTCCCGTAGCCGCGCAACTCGCGGCGACAGGGCGGTCACCAGAAGCCGCGGTAGAAGACGAGCACGACGAACGCGTGCCGGGCGAGCACGGATTCGAGCCACGCGGCGCGACTGCCGGCCGGGGGGTCGAGCAGCGGCGCCGGCGAGCCGAGGTCGGGGGTGGCGTCCTCGAGGAGCGTCACGTCGAAGCCCGCGCCCGTGGTCTCGACCTCGAATCGCTCGCGCAGGCAGACGTCCTGGCCGTCCCGAATTCCGCACAGGATCAGCTGGAGCTGGCGCGGCCGACTCCCGCCCGAGCCCGCCGCCTCCGGATCGACGATTCCGGTGAGCTTGAACTCGCTGCCCTGATCCTGCGAGAACCAGGCCCGCGCCGCTTCGGCCTGGTCGACCAGATGGGCGGGAATCGTCTCCTCGACTCGGGCCATGGACTCGCTCTCCAGCCGGGCGTGCGCAGGAGATCATCGCACAGCCCTGGCTACGGACACGGCACCGTCCCCGCGCACGCCAGCCCCGAGGGCCCCGGCGGCCCGCCGAAGCACCGGCTCAGCAGGTTGAACTCGGGGAGCCCGATCCCGCCGTCGCCGTTCGTGTCCACTGCCGGGTCGAAGCCGGGGTCCGTGTCCAGGAGCCCGAACTGGCGGCGCAGGACGCCGAAGTCGGCGATCCCGACCGCCCCGTCGTTGCTGTAGTCCGCATCGCAGGCGTTGCCGTAGCCGTCGCCGTCCGAGTCGGTCTGGTCGGGGTTGCCGACGTCGAGACAGTTGTCGGCGCCGTCGCTGACGCCGTCCTCGTCGAGGTCGCTGGACCCGAACAGGCCCTGGGCGAAGGCGAACGCGTCCTGCGCGATCCGGGCTCCCATGAGGCGCCCGGGCAGGTCGTCGGCCGGCGGATGGATGCCACCCCAGATCCGCGACAGGCTGGTCTGGTCGGAGGCGTCGTAGTAGCTGGCCCACTGGAGCGTGACGTCGACGCTGGGCCCGTCCTCGAACACCAGGAACTCGTTTCGCGGCGCGGGGAACTCGCCCAGCCCACCCGGGAAGTAGGGCGAGCCGGTCGTCCGCGTGAGCAGCTCGGCCGCCGCGCGGCTGTACACGCTGTGACCGGAGACGTAGCCCGCGAAGGGCGGCGTCACGAACGTCGGCCGCTGGTAGGGCCACCAGTCCTCCATCAGGATCCAGCCGACGTCGGCGGTGTCGGTCGCCTCGTCGGCGATGTAGTCCGGCCCGCGCCAGGCGCGCACCGCGATCTTGCCGACCTCGCCGGCCAGGTGCGCGTGACGCTGGCCCGGCGCGCTGCTCGCCGCTGTCACGACCTCGATGTGGCCGGCGTGCAGGTTGATGCCGTCGGGGTGATACGACGGCCCCTGCGGGTCGGACGCCTGACCGCGGTCCGCCATCAGCCGGAGCGCCGAGATCGGACGCAGGTAGTCGTACCAGCCCTTGATGCCCCAGGCCGTGATCGCCGCGTCGTGCATGGTGCCGCCGAGCGCCAGGTGCAGCTTCACGTCCCACTCGAGGGGATCGAGCTCCGGGCCCCGCCCCTCCATGCGCCGCTCGAAGAGCGGATGGTCGGTCACGTAGTTCGCGATCGTGAACCAGTGCCCGGGTGGCGTCTCGGAGTCCGGCCCGTCGGCCCAGAACTCGGCCAGCACGCGCGCGTAGTCGCCGCGCGGCACGGTCTGCGGCGCGTAGGGCTCGCCCGTCATCGGGTTGACGGCGTAGCCCGTGCCCCAGTCGCCGCCGTCCTCGAAGTCGTAGTAGCTGGCGTAGTCCGCCGGGTCGGGCAGGGGGGCGTTCCCGATCGACGCCGGCGAGATGTCCCACAGCACGCCGTCGCTCGGATCGAGATGGCTGCTCCAGACGGCCACCATCTCGCTGCCCCACTTGTAGTAGTCCGCGGTGGGCGACTGGAGGTAGGGCGGCGGACCCGGGTCGTGGTAGACCTGGTAGTCGAAGCCGTCGCGGCGGTAGACGGTCCGGTCGTCGGCCGAGAGCGCGAACGGCGTCACCTGGCCCCACTCGGGGCTCAGGAACTCGGGAGTCCCGCTCGGGAAGACGTTGCCGGACTGGTCGATGAAGAAGCGGAGCGCCAGCGGCTGCCAGCGGTTGAGGTCGGCGATGTCGGGATTGCCG
>JASJBO010000450.1 GCA_030066475.1 Myxococcota bacterium | reverse complement strand
GCGACGAGCCTCCAGCACCCGTACGGCTCGCGGAACCTGGTGATGAGCGGCGACGGGAGCCGTCTGTTCTGGCGCGGCTACGTGTACGACGCGGACCTCAACGAGCTCGGGTACCTGGGCGAGGAGATCTACGCGACGAGCTACGATGGATCCATCGCATACAGCTCCACGACCGCATACGACGTACGCAGCCTCTCTGCGCTCTTCGACCTCCCGTTCGAGAGCCAAGTCCTCTCGCAGTCGGACGAGCCTCTCAAGCTCTTCGGCTTCGAGGAAGCGACCGCCGAGATCCGCGTCTTGGACCTGGATGTGGACGCGGATGGAGTTCCGATCGGGCACGACAACTGCAGTGGCCTCCCGAACCCGACGCAGGCGGACCTGGATCGCGATGGGTTCGGTGACGAGTGCGACGCTTTCGTCGATGATCCGACCGAGTGGAGCGATCTGGATCTGGACGGTGTTGGCGACAACAGCGACGCGTTCCCTTCGAATCCGATGGAATGGAGCGATCGAGATCGGGACGGCGTCGGAGACGTGATGGATGCGTTTCCGGACGATCCCACGGAGTCGAGCGATCGCGACCTCGACGGCGTCGGCGACAACGCTGACGCTTTCCCCGCGGACCCCAATCGTTGGGAGATCGACTACGCGCTACGCGGGGGTGACGTTCTCGTGGCCGACCGGCAAGGTGGATTGATCAAGATCGACCCGGAGACGGGAGAGCAGCTCCAGCTGGCGTGGTTCGAAGGCTTCGATCCGCATGGTCTCACCATCACTTCCGACGGCGAGATCTATGTCACGTCGATTCGCAGCGGCGCAGTCTACCACGTGGACCGCACTACCCGGAACGTGCGGGCTGTATCGTCAGGAGGCTACATCCTCCAGCCGTTCAGCATCACCACGGGACGGCACGGAGACCTGCTCGTCGCGGACCCCATGAGTCGCGAGGTGGTTCGACTCGACCCTGAGGACGGATCGCAGACTCTGGCCTCCTGGGATCATGACCTGTTCGATGCGCCCCTCGACGTCGTCGAGCTCGAAGCGGATCGCTTCTACACGACCGACCTCTATCGCGATCGCGTGAGTCACGTCGACGCAGTCGAGGCGGAGACCGAGATGATCGCCGAGGAGGGCTACCTCAGCTCTCCCTACTCTCTCCATGCGGTGTCCGATGAGCGCTTGCTCATCACGGTTCCGTATGGAGACGATTGCAGCTACCTCTGCCGGGGTGTGGGCGGCATCGTGAGTCTGAGTATCTCGAGCGGTGCGCAGACCCTGGTCACGTGGGGAGTCGGCTTCGAGCCGTTCGACGTGGTGACCGATGCGAGCGGCGACTTGCTCGTGACGGTTCCTCGCGAGGCCGCCGTCATCCGTGTGGACCCCTCGAGCGGGGCACAGACGCTTCTGAGCGGCGGAGGGCTTCTCTCTACTGAGCTGGGGGCAATCGCGATCGTGCCGATCCCCGAGCCCGACGTCTTCGCCCTTGGTCTGGCGTCCGTGCTGTCACTGATGGCGCTGAGGAAATCGAAGGGGAGTCGCTAGCACGTGCACCAACGGAGACGAGCGCAGCCGGCGGCCCCGAGCGAGCGCTGAGGCCCGGGGCTCCGGCTCGGGGCCACGCGGCCTCGACCCAAGGGTCCCGCGGAACGAGAACTGGCGGAGAGAGTGGGATTCGAACCCACGGTACCCTTACGGGTACACGCGCTCTCCAGGCGCGTGCCTTCAACCACTCGGCCATCTCTCCGTAAACCGTCCAAATCAAGCCCCGCCGGCCTGCCAACCCGAACCGAGGCCCCAGAGTTCGCCCGCGCAAGCGCCGGCAGAGCCGGCGCGCGCAGCGAGCCGCAGGCGAGCGTAAGCCAGAAGACCTTGGCGGAGAGGGAGGGATTCGAACCCTCGATAGGGTTTCCCCTATGCAGGTTTAGCAAACCTGTGCCTTCAGCCACTCGGCCACCTCTCCGCGAGGACCCGGAAGCATAGCGACTCGGCGCGGCCCGCGGGGGTGGCCGCGCGGGCCGCGACAATCGAGCGATTCCGGGGGCTTGGCGCCGGGGCTAGATCGCCCGCAGCTCCTCCATGAAGCCTCGGCGCTCGGTGTCGCTGGCGAACGGGAAGGTGCAGGCGACCCGGTCGACCAGGCCGCCGAAGCGCTCCGCGAGCTTGCCCGCCACCTCGTGCGGCTGCGCCACGATCGCGAACGCCTCGAGGATCTCGTCGGTGATGCGCGTCCCCATCTCGACCCACTCGCCGCGCTTCGACATGGCGTTGAGCTCGCCCTGCAGGTCGCCCCAGCCGTGCGTCTCGAGCACGCCGCGGTAGGCCGGGGTCGAGCCGTAGAAGGCGATCTGGCGGGTGACCGCGGTGCGCGACTCCTCCCAGGCCTTCTCGTCGTGCGCCGAGACCACGAAGCACGGGTAGGAGACGGTGAAGTCCTCGCGCGCGCGGCCCGCCTTGGCGAGGCCCTTCTCGATCGCGGGCAGGGTCACGTCGCGCAGGTAGCGCTCGGTCGTGAAGGCGTGCACCAGCATGCCGTCGGCCGTCTCGCCGGCCACCTCGGTCATGCGCGGACCCACCGCGGCGAGCAGCACGCGGGGCGCTCCGTACTCGGTGTTGGTGGGCGTGAACATCGGCGTCATCAGCGTGTGCGTGTAGAACTCGCCGCGGAAGTCGAGCTTGGTGCCCTGGTACCAGCAGTCCCAGATGGCGCGCATCGCCAGGATCAGCTCGCGCATGCGCGGCGCCGGGTGCGACCACGGCATGCTGAAGCGCTTGGTGATGTGCGGCTTGATCTGCGAGCCGAGTCCCAGGACGAAGCGGCCCTTCGAGTAGGCGTTCAGGTCGTGGCCGATGTTCGCGAGCGTCATCGGGCTGCGCGCGAACGCCACCGCGATCGAGGTCATCAGCTCGACGCGCTCGGTGTGCTCGGCCGCGAGCACCAGGGGGAAGAAGGGGTCGCTGGCCATCTCGGCGGTGATCAGGCCGTCGTAGCCCTCGGCCTCGAGCTCGCGGGCGCGCGTGGGCACGTCCTCGAGCTTGTTGCCGACCAGTCCTGCGTCGATCTTCATGGCGGGGGTCCTCCGTCGGAAGCGGCCAGTGTAGGTCATGGCCCCGCCTCGGGGGATCTGCGACTCTCGGCTCGCGATGGGCAGGGTGCCGCTCTTCCTCCTCGCGGTCGCGGTCTGGTCGGCGGTGGGCTGCGCCGTCAACCCGGTCACCGGCCGCCGCGAGCTGGTGTTCATGTCGCCGGCGCGCGAGGCCGCGCTGGGCGCGCAGGCGGCCGCCGAGGTCGAGGCCGGCATCGGCCTGCTCGACGACCCCGCGCTCACGGCCTACGTCTCGGAGCTGGGCGAGCGGCTGGCCCGCCACTCGCCGCGACGCAACGTCACGTACCGCTTCTACGTGGCCGACATGCCCGAGCCCAACGCCTTCGCGCTCCCGGGCGGCTACATCTACGTCTCGCGCGGGCTGCTCGCGCTCGCCAACTCCGAGGACGAGCTGGCCAACGTGATCGGGCACGAGATCGGCCACGTGGCGGCGCGTCATGCGGCGCAGCGCGAGACCCAGGCGATCGGCGCGGGCGTGCTCACGGCGCTGGGCTCGGCGGCGGCGGGCGCCGCCGGCGGCGACGCGGCGGCCCGGGCCGTCGGCCAGCTCGGCCAGGCCGCGGCGGCCGGCTGGATCGCCTCCTACGGGCGCGACCAGGAGCGCCAGTCGGACGAGGTCGGCCAGTCGCTGGCGGCCCAGGCGGGCTGGGACCCGGAGGGCATGGCCGACTTCATGGCGTCGATCGGCCGCGAGGAGGTGCTGCGTACCGGGCGCGAGCGGCTGCCGACCTGGCTCGACTCGCACCCGGTGCCGGCCGAGCGCGTACGCACCAACCGCGCGCGCGCCGTGACGCTCGAGCGCGCGCCGCCCGCGCCGATCGCGGCGACCCGCCGCGAGTTCCTCGCACGCATCGACGGCCTGCGCATCGGACCCGACCCGCGCGAAGGCGTCTTCCAGGGCACGCGCTTCCTGCACCCCGGGATGGAGTTCGCGTTCGAGCTGCCCGAGGGCTGGGAGCAGCGCAACATGCGCACCGCGGTGGGCGCGGTGGCACCCGACGGAAGCGCCCTCGTGGTGCTCGAGCTCCAGGGCCCGGCGACCGAGCCGCGCGCCGCCGCCGATCAGTTCGCGCAGGCCAACGGGCTGCGACTCGAGCAGATGCGCGAGCAGCACATCGGGGGCTACGCGACGCTGCGCGCGCTGGCCCGCGCGCAGCTGGCGCAGGGCGCGATCGGCCTCGACCTCACCTGGATCGCCCATCCCGACGCGATGCTCCGCCTGATGGGCGCCGCGCCACTCGGCCAGTTCGACGACCATGCCGCGCGCTTCCGCGCCAGCGCGCGGAGCTTCCGTTCGCTGCGGGCCTCCGAGCGCCGCGCGATCCGCGGGCGCGTGCTGCGCGTCGTCGAGGCGCGCTCGAGCGAGACCCTGGCTGCGCTCTCGCGCCGCACCGGCAACGTCTGGAGCGTCCAGGAGACCGCCGTGGTCAACGCGCTGCCAAAGGGCGTCGTGCTGCCGCGCGGCGAGCCGATCAAGATCGCCGTCGAGGTGCCGCTCGACCGGCTCCCGAACTGAGCGCGCGTTGCCGGCAGACGCCGGATCCGGGAGCCTGCCCGGATGGACCAGAGCGCCGAGTTCGTGTTCAGCCTCCGCAGCCCCTACTCGTGGATGGCCGCGCGCTGGGTGCTGCCCCAGCTCCCCGCCGACCTGCCCGTGCGCTGGCGCCCCTTCTACCCGCGGCCCTCGTTCCCGAACTTCGGCGCGCCGGTCGAGGGGAAGTTCCAGTACCTGGTGCGCGACGTCGTGCGCCTGGCCCGGCACCACGGCGCCCGGGTCGAGTTCCCGAGCATCGACGACCCCGACTGGTCGATTCCCCATACCGCCTTCCTCGAGGCGGAGGCGCGCGGGCGCGGCCCGGAGCTCGCTCGGGCGCTCGGCGACGCGCGCTGGACCCGGGGCGAGAACCTGGCCGAGCCCGCCGTGCTCGAGCGGGCCGCGCGCGAGGTCGGCCTCGACGCCGAGGCGGTCGTGGCCGCCGCGCACGACGAGACGCGTCGGCGCGCCCTCGACGAGCAGGTCGAGCGCGACTACCACGAGCGCGGGATCTTCGGCGTGCCGACCCTGATCCTGCCGCGCGGCAGCCGCTACTGGGGCCACGACCGCATCGAGTGGGCGATCCGCTCGGGGCACCTCGCCGGGCGGATCTAGCTGGTGGACTTCGCTCGCCTGCGGCTCGCTGCGCGCGCCGGCTGCGCCGGCGCTTGCAGG
>JASJBO010000086.1 GCA_030066475.1 Myxococcota bacterium | reverse complement strand
GCCTTCCCGAGATTCGGGTCGTCGCTCCGGCGGAGCGCGTTCTTGTAGCCGTCCCCCGCGCCGAACTGGCGGGCCTGGATGCCGTTCCAGGCCGACTGCCACCAGGTGTCGCCCTTGTTCCCGTAGTCGGGATCGAGCTCCGGGTCGTTGGCGTGGGCGTGGTGCTGCTTGTGGGTGATCCAGGCGATCCGATAGGGAAGCAGCAGCGGAATCGTCGAGACGTGCCCGACCAGCTCGTTCAGCCAGCGAAGTCGGCTTCCCTCGGTCGCGATGATCGAGTGCTGCGCTTCGTGGGAGGGCAGGTAGCAGATCGTGATCGAGAGGGTCGAGAGCGCGAAGGCGGCCCACAGCGGCAGGACGCCCGTGAAGGCGAGCGGCCAGATCGACAGCCAGAGCACGAAGTTGCCGAGCCCCCAGGCCACCATCTCCCACGGCACCCGGCCCATGTGCTTGCGGGCGATCGCCGCCTCCGCGCGCTTCAGCTCGCGGTCGCTGCGCACCCCGATCACCTCCGTCCCGGTCGCTGCCGCGCTCATACCCAGCGCCCTCGCAGCGCGGCGACGACACCGAGGGTCAGGCCCAACCCGAGCCCGAAGGAGAGCGGCTCGACGCCGAACGGCGCGGGCAGCGCCATCACCTCGAGGGACTGGGCGATCAGCGGAGCGAGGAACGCGCCGCCGAACAGGACCGGGCCGGCCGCGCTCAGCATCGCGTTCGAACGGACGAACCTCATGACACCTTCCTCTCGTCTTCGGGGTTCGGGACGACGCTCGTCCGGCTGCGGTGCACGACGAGGTCGAGCACGGAATCCGCCAGAGCGTCGACGTCCTCCACGTCGAAGGCCGCGCTCCACGTCGAGCTGGACAGCAGCTGCGCGGCGCCCATGGCCGCCGCGCAGCTGAAGGCGAGCAGCGTCTCGACGTCGATCTCCGGGTGCCAGCCCGACGCCCGGGCGGCCTCGACACCCTCGCGCAGGGTGGTGAGCCAGGCGACGCGAGCCTCCCGTAGCTCGTCGTCGCCATGCGCCTGGACCTCCGGATGGTTGATCGCGCGGAAGCACGACGGGTTGTCCCGGGCGAACTGCACGTAGGACCGGCCGAGCGCCCGGTACTGCGCGACCGGATCGGGCCCGGCCGCAGCCGCACCGGCGTGCATCGTCTCGACGCTCCGACGGAACCCTTCCTTGGCCAGCTCGCAGAGGAGCGCCGTGCGATCCGCGAAGTGCGCGCTCGGCGCGGCGTGCGAGACGCCGAGGTCGCGGGCCAACGCGCGCAGGCTCAACGCCTCGATGCCGTGCTCCGCAATCACCTCGGCGGCGCGCGCGAGCAGCGCTTCCTTCAGATTCCCGTGGTGATAGGCCATGGCGTCCTCTCATCTTGTCAGCGCCAAGATTGACTCGAAGCGCCCCATCTTGTCAATGCCTAGTTCTAGATTATTAGATACATTGATGTATGTATTGTGCTAGGTTCCCGCCATGGCAAGGACCCAGGCCGAGCGATCCGCCGCGACGCGGCAGGCCCTGATCGAGGCCACGCTCGAGCTGCTGGTGGAGCGGGGCTGGGCGGGCATCACGTCGGTCGCGGTCTGCGAGCGCGCCGGGCTCACCCGCGGCGCCTTCGTCCACCACTTCCGCGGGCTGCCCGATCTCTTCGCCGCTGCGCTCGACGCGCGCTACGCCGACCTGTCCGCGGTGGCCGGAGCGGGGCCCTGGCCGGCGTCGATCGCGGGCCTCGTCGCCCGGACCTGGGAGAGCGTCACCGCGACGGACTTCAAGGTCGTGATCGAGGCGTGGCTCGCGGCGGCGAACGATCCGGAGCTCCGCGCGGCCATCGGTCCGGTCGTCGAGCGCTTCGCCAAGCTCGTGGATCCCGACCAGCGCTCGGACGTGCTCGCCGACGAGGAGGCGCAGGCGTTCTTCCTCATGGCGCGCGAGGCCATGCTCGGGCTGTCGCTCGGTCGTGCCACCAACCGCGGGCGGTCCCTCCGCCACGAGCAGCTCGTCCTCGAGCACCTGGCCCGCCTGGCCCACGAGCACGACGCCCGGCTCGGGCACTAGAGAAGATCAGGGAGACGGTCCATGACGCTCGCACACGCACCCGCCACGACGCGCACCGGCTATGCCGTGTGCACGATCTGCGACATCGGCTGCCAGCTCCGCGCCACCGCCGAGGACGGCCGACTCACCGAGATCCGCGCGCACGACTCGCCCGCCGTCGCCCGCAACATCTGCTACAAGGGCACGGCCGCGCCGAAGATCCACAACCACGCCGATCGGCTGCGGGTGCCGCTCAAGCGCGCCGGCGCGCGGGGCGAGGATCGCTGGGAGGAGATCTCCTACGACCAGGCGATGGACGAGATCGCCGAGCGGCTTCGCGCCGTCGTCGCCGCGCACGGTCCCGAGGCGCTCGCCGTCTCGACCTCGGGCTGGAACACCCAGACCACCCACGGACTCGACCGTCGCTTCATGAACCTGCTCGGCTCGCCCAACTGGATCTCGGGCGTGTCGCTCTGCGCCGGGAACACGGCGGCGGTGAACCGCCTCACCTACGGCTGGATGCCCTTCCCGGACATCATGAACGCCAACTGCATCGTCCTGCTGGGCCACAACCCGCGCAAGCACTCGTGGACGCCGATCTTCAACATGATCGAGGGGGCCCGCCAGCGCGGCGCCGAGACGATCGTGGTCGATCCGCGCGTCTCCGAGCAGGCCGAGCGGGCCACGCTGCACCTCCAGATCCGCGCGGGCACCGATGCGGCGCTCCTGCTGGGCTGGGTGGGGGTCATCCTCGACGAGGGGCTCTACGACGCCGACTTCGTGCGCGACTGGTGTGTGGGATTCGACGAGCTCCGGGCGCGCGCGGACGAGTACCCGCTCGAGCGGGTGGCCGACCTCACGGGCGTCGACGCCGAGCTCATCGCCCGGGCCGCGCGCCTGTACGCGAACGCGGATGGGGCCGTCATCCCCTGGACGCCGATCACCGACCAGCAGCTCGACTCGACCTCGGGCATCCGGCTCCAGTCGATCCTGCGGGCCATCACGGGGAACCTCGACGTCGTGGGCGGCGAGCTGCTGAGCGGGCTGCATCCCGGCTGGCGCACCGAGGCCGAGCTGCAGCTCCACGACGCGATCGCTCCGCAGCAGCGGGCCAAGCAGCTCGGCTACGCGACCCACCCGGTCTACACCTACCGCACCGCCGAGATGCTCCAGCCCTACCTCGAGAAGGTCTGGGGCCAGCCCTGGGTCGACCAGGTGATGGGCTGCCACATGGCCAACCCCTCCGGGGTGTTCCGGGCGATGGCCGACGGCGATCCCTATCCGGTGAAGGCCTTCATCACGCTCGGCAACAACACGCTGCTGTCCTACCCGAACCAGCACCAGATCCACCGCGGCCTGCTGCGCCAGGACCTGGTGGTCGCGCACGAGATCTTCATGACGCCGACGGCGATGCTGGCGGACTACGTGCTGCCGGGCGACGTGTTCAGCGAGCGGAACCACGTCGCCGACAGCTGGGCGTGGAGCAACCGGCTGACGCTCTCCGAGGCCGTGGCCGACCCGCCCGAGCAGGCGAGCTCGACGTTCCGCTTCTGGACCGATCTCGGCCGGCGGATGGGGTTCTCGGACCAGTTCCGCTGGGACAGCCTCGAGGAGGTGCTCGATCACCGCCTCGAGCCCTCGGGTCGCAGCTTCGCCGAGTTCCGGGCGTCCACGGTGATGGACCTGCCGGTGCCGAAGTTCCGCAAGTACCGCAAGACCGGGTTCGCGACGCCGTCGGGCAAGGTCGAGCTGGCCTCGTCGATCCTGGCCGACCTGGGATTCGACCCGCTCCCGTACCACCGCCCGGCCCCGGCGCCGACCGAGGACTACCCCTACCTCGTGTTCTCCGGCGTGCGCGAGGATCCGTTCTTCCAGACGGGCCAGCGCAACATCGGCGTCCTGCGGCGACGCTCCCCGGCACCGCGCTTCTTCGTCCACCCCGACGACGCGGCACGGGACGGTCTGGTCGAGGGGCAGTGGGCCCGGCTCGAGACCGAGCACGGCCACGTCAGCGCCCGGATCAGCATCCAGCCCGGCATGCGACCGGGCCATGTTCGCGTCCCCCACGGCTGGTGGTATCCCGAGACCCGGGGCCAGCTCGATCTCGCGGGCGCGTTCGTCTCCTCGGACGCCGTCCTCACCGTCGACACCGACGACCTGCTCGACCACGAGCAGGGCATCCCGCACTTCAAGGGCTACCCCGGGCGGCTCGTGCCCGGCGACCCGCCGGCGGGCATGTCGAACACCACGCTGGAGGGCTGAGCCGATGACGACGCGCAGCGAACGCGACCAGCGGCTGCTCGAGCTCAAGGCGGCGCTCCTCGGGCGCGTCGCCGGCCGGGCGATGACGACGCGGACCACCGGGATCGACGGGCTCGTCAAGAGCTTCGTGCAGCGGCAGTCCGGCGGGCCCGTCGCCCCCGACCCCGAGCTCGACCACCCGGACGACTGGGACCGCCCGATCGACTGACTCGGGTCGCGGGTTGCCGCGCCCGGCCCCGATCCGCGGACTCCTTGGTCCTAGGCCTGGGAGCCTGCGCGGCAGAAGCCCCCTGCAAGCGCCCGCAGGGCGCGCGCAGCGAGCCGCAGGCGAGCGAAGTCCACCAGCTAGATCCGCTCGAGCGGCGGCATCCCCAGCGCCGCGCGGAAGTGGCTGTGGTAGTGGTGCAGGGCCGGCTCGTTGCGCCCGAACACCAGGTGCTCGAGCTGGCCGCTCTCGGCGGCGCCCTGCTGGTGCTCGCCCATCACGTAGTCCTCCTTCTCGATCGTGCTGTCGAACACCTCCGTGAAGGCGGAGAGCGTGAGGACCGCTTGCGACTCGCCCCCGTACTCGTAGGCGTTCTCGGCGGTGACGCGATGCACGTCGTCGCCGGCCTGCTCGGCCTGGTCGAGCAGCTCCTGGGCGAAGTAGTGGACCACGCGCGTGCGCGAGCGGCCCGGGTCGGTGGGACGAGCCGGATCCGGGTAGATCTTGATCAGGCTGACCGTGCCATCCCCGAAGGAGAGCTGGATGTTCGGGAAGAGATAGTAAAGGGGGCTGGTCGCATCGAGCAGCCTCCACTCGTTCCGGGGCCTGGCGCGCAGCTCGTCGATCGCCCTGGTCGCGATCACGAAGCGGTGGTTGCGGCCGAACTCCTCGTAGCCGAGGGCGTCGCCGTGGAAGATCTGTCCGAGCGTGTCCTTGTGCAGGCGCGAGAAGTGGTAGGTCTCCCCGAACGTGTCGTTCGCGAGCTTCCAGTTGAGCCGCCCTTCGATCACGGTCTCGCCCGTGTGCACGAGCTCGCCGAAGCCCCAGGACGCGATCTCGGGGCCGAGGCCCGCGAGCTGTCGATCGAGGTCGATGTGGCCGTCGGCGCGAGGATGCACCCAGAGCAGGCCGCCCTGCTCCACGGCCGGGAGCTCCACCAGGCCATGGCACTTCTCGTCGAGCTGCCCCACCTGGTCGGCGAGGGGAATCGCGGCCAGCTCCCCGCGGTTCGAGTAGACCCAGTTGTGGAAGGGGCACTTGAAGTGCGTGCTCTCGCCACGGCCTTCGGCGACCCGGGCGCCCCGGTGCCGGCACGCATTGACGAAGGCCCGGAAGCGGCCGTCCGCATCGCGCGTGGCGAGGACGGGGACGCCGAAGTCGTCGACGGTCATGAACGAGCCCGGCTCGGGAAGCGAGCCCGAGAGCGCAATCAGCTGGGGGTGATCGCGGAAGAAGACCTCCCGCTCCCGGCGCGCCACGTCCGCGCAGGTGTAGACCGACGTCGGGTTCCGGTACATCACACCGGCATCGACGTTCCGCTTGGCGTCGAGCTGCCTCAGCAGCTCGTCCAGGATCGAGAGCTCGACTTCGCGCTTCATGCCTGGCTCCTTGCTTGCCGTTCGAGGTCGGATGTTTCGGGCGCGCGGGGCGGACGAATCAGGCGGACTGCCGTTCTCCTCGTTCGGATCGCTCGGCCGAGGCGGCGAGCTCGCGCTCGATCGCCTGCAGACGCAGTTCGAGCTCGGGCCGCACCGCGTCGCGCGCGACGGCGAGCAGCGCCAGGTACATCCCGTAGAGGGCGCGTGCCCGGAAGCCGGCGGCATCGAGCAGGCCGAACGCCCACTGCACGGCGGCGAGCTCGTAGCCGTGGTAGATCTGCTCGCCGAGACGTCCGGGGTCGAGCGTGTCAGCGAGGAGCCCCTGCGCGATCGCCTGCTCGATGCCCTCGCGCTGCATCGCCGCGGCTCGCCGGGCGAGCCGCCGATCGGCGTCCGCTCCGCCCGAGAGGCCCTCGTAGCTGGCGACGAGCATCGGGCGGTAGATCGCCTCGTTCTCCGCGAAGTGCCGCACGCTGACCGTGATCACCGCGCGGCACCGTTCGAGCGGCTCTTCGATCGGCGCCTCGGCATCGAGGATCGAGACGATGCGGTCGATCCCGTCCTGGATGAGCGCGAAGAGGATGTCGTCGCGGGACCCGAAGAGGTTGTAGAGCGTGGTCACCGCGAGTCCGGCCTCGGCGGCCAGCTTGCGCATCGAGAGCGACTGCATGCCGCCGCCCGCGATCAGGGTGCGGGCCGCCTCGAGGATGCGCTGGCGTCGCGATTCGATGTTGACCTCGCGCAGGGTCGTCCGTCGCTCCTCATGAGACATCGTTACAAGTTGTATCGATGTTTCAAGTTTCGGTCAAGGCGGGGTTATTGATTTGACTCCAACTCAATTATCGGATCGCTATGCGCGTCAGCTGTCTGACTTCGTTCGGCTGCGCCCCACTGCGCGCGCCGTTCGGGCGCTTGCCGGCAGGGCGGCCAGCGCCTCCACCTCGCACAGCAGCTCGGGCCGGCAGATCGGCGCCGCGACCAGCGCGTTGGGGAAGCCCTCGAAGCCGGCCTCGTGGAGCTTCTCGCGAAGGCGTCGGGCGTCGTCGGGGCGCTTCAGGTACGTGATCGCAGAGACCACGTCGCCGAAGCCTGCGCCCTGGCCCTCGAGCAGGGCCGCCACGTTCACGAGCATGCGGTCGGCCTGGGCCTCGAAGTCGCCGGGATGCGCCGTCCTGCCGGCCTCGTCGATGCTCGCGGTTCCGGAGAGGTGGAGCGCGATCTTGTTCGCCTCCACCATCCTCATGCCGCGCGAGAAATCGGAGCCGTACAGCACGGCTTCGTTGAGGGTGGGGGCGGTCATCGCGGTCCGCCGGGGCGGGCGCGCCGAGGGGCCGGACTGGACGGCGTACACGCCCAGGCACAGATCGTGCTCCCCGGGAACCGGCCCGCCGCCGATGCCGGTGCTCGCCGGGACCGGATCGATCCCGCGCGCCTCGAAGAACGCGCGCCGCGCCCGGTTCAGGTCCGCGTAGTCCCGGTCCATCTCGCGCAGGTGGATCCAGGTGCGCACGACATCGCGGAATCCCATCCCCGCCTTCTGCAGCAGCTCTTCCGCCGCGCCGAACATGGCGAGCGTCTGCTCGTGGGCGTCCTCGCCTCGCCCGTAGAGACCGCCCGCATGGAACCGGGCCTCGTCGCCGACGTGGACCCGCAGGCCGTGCGACCGGGCGCACTCCGCGCAGCCGCAGGCGGGCCGGGCCTCGAAGGTGTCGACGCGCAGCGGCCCGCCGTGCGGAAGGACCGCCTGCAGCGAGACCGCCAGCCGGGCCAGCTCGTCCAGCGGGGGCTGCTCGATCTCGGTCCTGGCGGGCCGATGGGATGGCTCCTCGCAGGCCGCGAGGACCCGGTGGCGCGCCTCCCGGACCCGCTCGAGGTCTGCCGTCAGGCTGCGCAGGAAGAGCGTCTCGGAGACGACCGACGCGTAGCTTCCCCCCTCGGCTTCGAGCAAGCCCAGGATCGAGCGATAGACGGCCTCGGCCTGCCGGGCCGCATCCGCCGCGGCGGCGGGAGGCTGGCAGAGGAGGAAGAGCTCGCGGGCCTCGGGGCCTTCCACCCGACGCAGGACGATCGAGCAGCCGTGCGTCTCGATCGTCTCGGCAACGGGATGGGAAGGCACCGCGATCCTCTTCGGCGTATCGATAGCGCACCGACA
Source organism: Myxococcota bacterium (assembly GCA_030066475.1). Next base: position 34,808 of record JASJBO010000086.1, on the reverse strand, counting down.
CCACGAGGGCCGGACCGCTCGATTCGGCGGCCCGGCCCCGCGGGTCGGAATTCAGCTGATGGTCGGCCTCGGCGGGCGGCTAGCACCCGTCGGTGGGCAGCTCCCCGTCGGCCTCGGAGGAGACGTGCGTGAACCCGGTGGGCCCGTTGTTCTCGAAGCAGTTGCCCGACGACGTCTCGTTGGGAGCCACGCTGAAGTAGGTGATGTCCGCGGCCAAGGGGTCCAGGGGACCCGGGCCACCCATCCCGTCGCCCGGCGGGCTGCCGCCGTTGCCGATCACCTTGTTCCTTCTGACCAGGTTGTCGTTCACCGAAGGATCGTCGATCGGCGGGTCTTGGACGCAGTTCCGGCCTGGGATGGGTGCGGTGGCGCTACACCAGCCGAGCACCCCGATCCCCACGAAGCCGTTGTTCACGACGAGGTTGTTCTCGACCACGTGGTCGGAGACGCCCAGAAGAGCGACGCCGATGCCGGGCGGCAGCGCGCCCTGGAAGCTCGACGGCGGCGCGGGGTTCGGCAGGTTGTTGTCGTAGATCTTGTTGTACCGGAGCACCCAGTTCTCCATCACGGGCAGCGGGTCGTTCCCCGCCGCGTTCGGATGGAAGAAGCCGACGCCCACGGTGTTGTCGTGAATGTCGTTCTGCATCGCGAGGACGTTGTTGGACACCGAGATCTCGAAGCCGATCGGGCTGCCGTAGAACTCGTTGCCGATGACGCGGACGTTCTCGGAGGCCGCCACCCACGCCGCGGTGTCCAGAGCGCCGTAGGAGACGTTCCTCAGCACCAGACCGTTCGCGGAGATGGTCGGATAGATCCCGTTGTTCTTGTTCCGCGCGGACTCGTTGTCGATGATCTTGAACTTGTTGACGAAGCGGGTCTGGATGCCGTTGCCCGGGAAGTCCTCCACGGTGAAGCCGCGGATGTAGAATCCCTCGAGCTGGTCGGGGCAGTCGCCGACGCCCACCTCGGGCCCGCAAGCCGCGGGAGCCGCATACACCCCCGTCACCTGGGTCCCGAAGTGAACCAGGCGGACCTTGCCCCCGCTCCCGTCCTTCTTCTTCTTGGCGACCAGGCGGAGGTTGTCGGTCGTGATGTGGAGGCCAAACTGGGTGTTGCCGGTCTCCTGGTAGACCCCGGGCTCCACGAGGATCGTGTCGCCGGGGGAAGCGGCGTCGATCGCCGCCTGGATGGAGTCTCCGGGCTCGACGTGGAAGACGCGTGCATTGGCGGCGGTTGCGCTGGCGAACAGTGCGACCAGAAGCGAGACGCAGAAACGGCGCAGGCTCATCTTCGTTTCTCCGGACGCGACCCTGGATCGGTCGGGCGTGTCAAAGTGGCAGGAGCGTGGCAACTTGACTCAGATGTCTTTTGTACGCCGGCGGCCTCGGGCTGTCAATTTCGCGTCCCCAAATAAATTCGGGAATTGTCGGCCCCTGTGCTTCGCCCCTCCGGGGCGAGGTCTGCGGGCGGCCGCTCTCCCGCTCGCCCTGGCCCTGCTGCTCTCCGCCTGCGGAGGCGAGCCGGCCCCCCTGGCGTTCCCGAGCGAGCCCTCCGGCCGCCTGGAGATCACGTATCCCCTCGACGAGACGCTCTTTCCGCCCGAGATCGTGGCCCCGACCTTCGTCTGGAGCGACGAGACCGAGGGCGTCGCCGAGTGGACGGTCCTGGTTCGGCTCGGTGTCCAGGACGCGCTGCTCCGCTTCCCGACGGCGGAGACGCGCTGGCGGCCCACGCAGGAGACCTGGGCCGCGATCAAGCGCGGGAGCGTGGAGCGCGACGCGGAGGTGGCCGTCGTCGGCGTCGGACCGGGGACGGAGGCCGTCTCGTCCGCGAGCGTTCGCATCCGCACGTCGACGCACCCGGTCGGGGACTCGATCTTCTATCGCGAGGTGCCGCTCCCGTTCATCGAGGCGGTCCAGGACCCTTCGCGCATTCGCTGGCGCTTCGGGTCGATCGACTCCGAAGACCAGCCGCCCGTCGTCCTCGAGAACCTGCCCGTCTGCGGGAACTGCCACTCCTTCTCGGGCAACGGCAGCGTCCTGGGCCTCGACGTCGACTACGGCAACGACAAGGGCGGCTACGCCATCCTGCCCGTCTCCCAGCAGATGGTGTTGAACGACGAGAAGATCATCACCTGGAGCGACTACGAGAAGGACGACGGCGAGCTCACCTTCGGCCTCCTCTCCCAGGTCTCGCCCGACGGCCGCTACGTGATCAGCACGGTCAAGGACCGGGCGGTGTTCGTGGCGACGCCCGGGATCGAGTTCTCCCAGCTCTTCTTCCCGATCAAGGGCATCCTCGTGGTCTACGACACCGAGACCGGCACCTACTCGCCGCTGCCGGGCGCCGACGACCCCGAGTACGTCCAGAGCAACCCCACCTGGAGCCCCGACGGGAAGTGGATCGTCTTCGCCCGGACGAAGGTCTACCGCAAGGCCGGGGTCGCAGACGCCGAGTCCATCCTGCTCGACGAGAACGCCGTCCCCGAGTTCATCGAGGACAAGGAGCCGTACAAGTTCGACCTGTACCGGGTGCCGTTCAACGACGGCCGCGGGGGCGAGGCCGAGCCGATCGCGGGCGCCTCGCGCAATGGGATGAGCAACTTCTTCGCGGAGTTCTCCCCGGACGGGAAGTGGATCGTCTTCACCCGCGCCGAGAACTACATGCTGCTGATGCCGGACAGCGAGCTCTTCATCATCCCGGCCGAAGGCGGCGAGGCCCGGCGCCTGCGCGCGAACACGCCCCGGATGAACTCCTGGCACAGCTTCTCGTCCAACGGTCACTGGCTCGTGTTCTCTTCGAAGGCGAACACCCCCTACACCCAGCTCTTCCTGACCCACATCGACGAGGAGGGGCGCTCCACGCCCCCGGTGGTGCTCGATCGCTTCACCGGGACCTACGGGGCCGCCAACATCCCGGAGTTCGTTCCGCTGCCCGCCCAAGCGATCGCGAAGATCGAGGAGCGGTTCGTCGACGCCTACTCGTTCCTGCGGGCGGGCATCTCCAACGAGCGGACCGGCGACTACCCCGGCGCCGTCCGGTCCTACCGCCGGGGCCTGGAGGCCGAGCCCGAGAACGTGGAGCTCTTGAACGCCCTCGGCTTCGCGCTGTTCCAGCAGGGCAAGAGCCGGGAGGCGGTCGCCGCGCTGGAGAAGGCGCTCGTGGTGGACCCGAAGCACGCGAAGGCCCACAACAACATGGCGCTCGCCTCGATCGACATCGGCGAGCTCGAGCTGGCCGAGGCCCACTACCGGGAGTCGCTGGCCATCGAGCCGCAGGCGGCGATCCACAACGACCTCGGGTTCGTGCTCCAGCGCCAGGGGCTGACCGAGGAGGCGGTCGAGCACTACCGCCAGGCCCTCGCGCTGGACCCCGAGTCGTCGGCGGCGTACTACAACCTGGGGACGTCCCTGGCGGAGAGCGGCGAGTACGAAGCGGCCGAGCGCCAGATCCGCGCCGCCCTCGAGCGGAAGCCGACGGCGCAGACGTACACCGGGCTCGGCTTCGTGCTGTGGAAGCAGGGCCGGGTGGACGACGCCGTCGCGAGTCTGAACGCTGCGATCGAGGCAGACCCCGAGTACGCGGCGGCCTACGACCAGCTCGGGACGATCCTGGCCGAGCAGGGCAGGTTGGGGGACGCGGTGACGAACTTCCGCCGCGTCGTCCGCATCCGGCCCAGCGCCACGAGCCACGCGAAGCTGGCCCGGGTGCTGATGGCGCTCGGGCGCACCGACGAGGCCCGCCAGGAGATGGCGATGGCGGAGGCGCTGGACCCGAACGTCGCCTTCGGCCCCTAGGAGCCCGCGCGGCAGAAGCCCCCTGCAAGCGCCCGTAGGGCGCGCGCAGCGAGCCGTAGGCGAGCGAAGTCCACCAGCTAGGTCGAGCCGAGACCCGAGTCGTCGAAGGTGAAGCCTTCGCGCGTGATCACCAGGCGGTGACGCGGCCCCGGCACCGAGGCGTCGCGCGAGGCGTAGCCCGCGTCTCCCTCCCACAGGGCCACCATGCCCTCGTCGCTCTTCGTGATCCTCGTGACGTAGTGCCGGGGGCCGTCGGCCGGGACGAGCCCGCGCAGCGCCGCGGCGACGCTCTCGTGCCGAGCGAGGTAGTGGAGCGTCACGTAGGTGGGCGGGACCAGCTCGATCTCTCTCGCGCGCTGCCTCGCGAGCGCATCGGCCGGCCGGATCCACTGGCTGTCGGTGATCTCGCCCTCGTCGATCGCCACCTCGGCGTCGGGAGCCTCCGCGGCGAAGAACCACGTGCTGTAGCGGCGGATGTCGACGGGAGGCGGCGTCCAGTGCGAGAACCACACGAGGTCGCCCGGGGCGAGCGAGAGCGATGCCTCTTCCTCCGCCTCGCGAACCGCCGCGTTGCGCGCGCGCTCCTCGGCCGCGGCCCCCGGCGCGTCGTCGTCGTCCACGCGCCCGCCCGGGAAGACCCACATCCCCCCGAAGGCGATCTTCGAGTTCTTGCGCAGCATCAGCGTCTCGGGGCCGGTCTCGGCGTCCCGCAGCAGGATCACGGTCGCCGCGGGCAGGATCACCGTGGCGTCTCCCTTGCCGCCCGCGATGCGGTCGTGGAACGCGTCGATGTCATGGCCCATGAGGTCCTCCGCCTGGCTCCGTTCAGTCGGTCTGCAGCAGCATCCGGTCGGTGATCGTGTGCTGCTCGTACTCGCCGCTCGCGAGCCGCAGCGCCTTGGCCCGGGTGGCGAGCGTCTCGCGGTCCATCACCACGCGCAGCCGGTCGCGGCGCACCTGGCGGCCGCGCACGATCAGGAGGTCCTCGCCCCGCGTGAACGGGATGAGTCCCAGCCCGAACTGGGTCGCGCGGCGGCTCGCGCGCTCGCCGGTGGTCTCGTCGAACTCGTCGGGCTCCTCGAAGCCGGAGAAGAACAGCCGTGGGATCCGCAGCAGGAAGAAGGGCCCCGAGCCGACGAAGTAGGTGGGCAGGAAGAAGCTGAAGTCGTTGCCGCGGTGGCGCGCGGCCTCGTAGTCGAAGATCAGCTCGCTCGGCGTGTAGAGCACCCGGTCGGGCGGGCCCAGGTACGCGAGCACGTCGCGGCGATCGTGCTCGCCGAGCAGGATCGCCTCGAAGTGCGCACGGGTGACGGCCCGGTTCAGATCGAGGCGCGAGATGTGGTAGCGGCAGCCCGCGAGCGGCAGCGCGGCGCACACCACCAGCGCGAGGACGGCCGCACGCCGCCTCAATCGCCGCCCCACGGCTTGCCGTAGCCCGGCTCGTTCATGTCGAGCCGTACCGCGACGTCCTCGACGACCCCGTCGTCGTCGAAGAAGACGATCACGTTGTCCTCGTTCTTGTCGGTGCGGGCCGCCGAGAAGATGATGATCGTGAAGAAGGTGGTGCGGCGCTTGGTGCGGCGGAAGCGGTAGGCGCGCTCGAACAGGGGGTCGTGCTCGAGGTTCGAGTAGATGATCTTGTCCGGCGCGCCCAGCATGCGCACGACGTCGGCCCGGGTGGACTGGCCCACGACGATTCCTTCCACGTCGGTGTCCCGGATCTTCGTGCCGTCGGTGGTCTGCGCCAGCACGCAACCGGTGCAGAGCACGAGGGTGCAGAGCGCGGCCGCGGCGAGCGAACGGGATGCGAGCATCGAGCCTCCGAGTCGGCGACGGGGTGCGAATCCCTACGATAGCTCTCGTGCCGCGGGCGCGTGGCGCGCGCTCAGCGCCACACCTGCCGGCACACCCGCAGCCAGTTCTCGCCGAGGATGCCCCGGACCTCCTGCTCGCCGTAACCGCGGCGGAGCAGCTCCCGGGTGATCGCGGGGACATCCTCGAGCTCGAGCTGGGTCATTCCCGAGTAGCCGCCCGAGGCGGCGTAGGCGTCGGAGCTCGCGACGAACGTCTCGAACGCGGCCATGTCGAAGACGTAGTCGAGGCCGAGCCCGACGTGCTCGGGCCCCACGAGCCGCGCCAGGTGGTCGACGTGGTCGACGAGGCGCTCGACGGTTGCGACGCCCTCGCCGAGGAAGGGGCTCAGGCCGGTGATGCCCATCACGCCGCCGCTCGCTGCGCACGCCTGGATCTGGTCGTCGCGGATGCAGCGGTCGTGTGCGCGGAGGGCATGGACGTTCGTGTGCGAGACGATGACCGGCGCGGTCGAGGCCTCGACCGTCTCCATCATGGTGCGGTAGCCGGTGTGGGCGCAGTCGACGAGCATGCCCACGCGGTTCATCTCGGCGACGAGCTCGCGCCCGAAGGGCGTGAGGCCCCGGTCGGTGTCGACGTGACAGCCCGAGCCGACGGCGTTGTGCTGGTTGTAGGCCATGAGCGCGTGGCGGATGCCGAGCTGGTAGAAGACGTCGACGAAGCCGAGCTCCTGCTCGAAGGGCGCGGTGCCCTGGAAGTGGAAGCCGATCGCGAGCTTGCCCGCCGCCTTCGCGGCGAGGATCGCGTCGGTCGACGCCGCGAGCACGACCGTCTCCGCGTGCTCCGCGACGAGCGCGCGATAGGTGGCGATCAGCTTGCCCGTCGTGCGGTAGTCGAAGCCGTCGACGGCGAGGGTGAGCGACTGGAAGTCGATCCCGGCCGCCGCGTCGCGAGCGAAGATCTCGCCCCGCTTCTCGGGCGCCCCCGGCGTGATGATCGGCATCGTCATGTCCCAGACGAGCGCGTCGCGGTGCAGCTCGTCGGCCTCGTCCGAGATCGGGCGCTGGCCCATGGGTCCTCCCATCCCCAGACGATCGCGCAGTCAGGAGTGGCGGATTGACAATCTAGGTCAACCACTATAGTGCGAGCCAGATCGAGCCCGACACCACCAACCTGAAGCGCGCCTTCGAGCTCATCGCGATGAGCGTGAAGGCGGTCGGCGAACGCCTTCTGGACGAGGCGGCCGGCTCGAGCTCCGAAGGAGACACCCCGTGAGTCCCGCCGCCGAGATCGTTCCCCAGGAAGGCCGGCCCCTCTCCGGCGCCGAAATCCTCGACAACGCCCGCGAGCTCGCCGCGCGCATCCGCGAGAAGGACCTGGCGCCTCGGTACGACGAGCTGCGCATGCTCCCGCCCGACATCGTCGAGGAGGTTCGCCACGCCGGCGTCATGCGCATGAACATGCCGAAGATCTGGGGCGGGCCCGAGATGAACCCCATGGAGCAGGTCGAGGTGATCGAGGCGCTGGCGCGCGCCGACGCGTCGGTGGCGTGGTGCTCGTTCATCTGGACCGACTCCGGGATCTACTCCGGCTACCTCGAGGACTCGGTGGCGCGCGAGATGTATCCGCGTCTCGACATGGCCACCTCGGGCTGGGTCTATCCGGTCGCGCCGGCCCACGAGGTCGACGGCGGATACCGCGTCAGCGGCCAGTGGATGTTCGGCAGCGGCGCGAACCACTGCGACTGGCTGGTGGCGGGCTGCATCGTCCACCGGGACGGCAAGCCCGTGATGGACGAGGCGACCGGTCTGCCCGCCTGGCGCATCCTGATGGCGCCGCGGGACGCCTACGAGCTGCTCGACACCTGGTACACGACCGGTCTGCGCGGGACGGGCAGCATCGACTACCGGGTCGAGGACCTCTTCGTGCCCGCGGAGCGGACCTTCAGCTTCTTCGAGCCGGCGCCGCGCGCGGGCACGATCTGGGCGCGGCCGGATCACCTCCTGCGCAAGATGTCGGGCGTCCCGCTCGGTGTGGCGGCGGACGCCATCGAGACCGCGCGCGAGATGCTGGCCGGGAAGGGCGACCGGATCACGGGCCAGCTCTACCGCGACATGCCGCGCGTGCAGATGGCGGTCGCCGAGGCGCAGACCCGGCTCGGCGCCGCGCGCAGCTACGTCTTCTCGTCGCTCGAGAGGCAGTGGGCCAAGCTCGAGAAGGGCGAGGCGCTGACGCCGGAGGAGCGCGCCGACGTCTGGCTCTCCCGCACCCATGCCTTCCAGGCAGGTCGCGAGGTGGTGCGCCTGATGTACGACACCATCGGGGGCAGCGCGATCTACGCGAAGAAGAGCCCGTTCGACCGCCACATGCGCGACATGCAGACCGCCTGCCAGCACCTGGTCGGCCAGCTCAAGGGCTGGGAGGGAGTCGGCTCGCTCCTGCTCGGAGGGGCCGGCGGTCACCCGATGCTGTAGGCGCGGGCTACTCCTGGACGATGCGCGAGTCGCCGCGTCCCCAGTAGCGGTCCTTGAGCAGGCGCTTGTAGAGCTTGCCGGTGGGCAGGCGCGGGAGCTCGCGCTCGAAGTCGATCGAGCGCGGGCACTTGTAGGCCGCCAGGCGCTCTCGGGCGTAGGCGATCAGCTCCTCGGCCAGCGCCTCGTCGGCCTCGACGCCCGCGACCGGCTGCACGACCGCCTTCACCTCTTCTCCGAACTCGGGATGCGGCACCCCCACCACGGCCACGTCCTCGACCCGGGGATGCATGATCAGCTCGTTCTCGATCTCCTGGGGGTAGATGTTGACGCCCCCCGAGATGATCATGAACGACGCCCGGTCGGTGAGGTAGAGGAAGCCCTCGTCGTCGACGTAGCCCACGTCGCCCAGCGCCGTCCAGGCGGGGTGCACCGGGTGCTGCGCGCTGCGCGTCTTGTCCGGGTCCTTGTGGTACTGGAACGGCGCCGTGTCCCGCTCGAAGTACACGATGCCGGGCTCGCCGGCCGGCAGCTCGGCGCCGTCCTCGTCGCAGATGCGGATCGTGCCCATCACCGCGCGGCCGACCGTGCCGGGATGGGCGAGCCAGTCCTCCGGCCCGACGTAGGTGAGTCCGTTCAGCTCGGTTCCGCCGTAGTACTCGTGGAGGATCGGGCCCCACCACGCGAACATCTCCTGCTTCACCTTGCGCGGACAGGGCGCGGCGGCGTGGATCGCGACCCGGTGCGCGGAGAGATCGAAGCCGGCGCGCTCCTCGTCCGGGAGCTTCAGCATGCGCGAGAACATGGTGGGAACCCACTGGCTGTGGCTGACGGCGTACGTCTCCAGCGCCCGCAGCGCATCCCGGGCGTCGAAGTGGTCCATCATGACCACGGTGCCGCCGAGCGACTGCATCGCGGTGCAGAAGCCGATCGGGGCCGAGTGGTAGAGCGGGGCGGGCGAGAGGTAGACCGAGTCCGGCTGCACCTGGAACAGGCCCTTCAGCACGGCGTTCATCGCCAGGCCCCGCGAGACCGGCCGCTTCGGCAGCGGACGCGTGATCCCCTTGGGCCGCCCGGTGGTCCCGGAGCTGTAGAGCATGAACTCGCCGAGCGGCTCCTCGGCGAGGGGCTCCGGGCGGTGCGCGTCGAGGGCGTCCTCGTAGCACTCGAAAGGACCGGCGGCGCCTTCGGGCGGGCCGTCGAGGACGAGGAAGCGGCGACAGCCCGGCGCGCGCTCGGGGATCTCCGCCGCCGCCTCGTGGACGGCGCGCGACGACACCAGCACCTGCGCCCCGCAGTCGTCCACGATGTAGCCGGCCTCGGGCGCCGTGAGGTAGCGGTTGACGGTGGTGAGGTAGAGCCCGGACCGGAACGCGGCCCAGGCGACCTCGAAGTAGCGGAGGTGGTTCTCGAGGAACACCGCGACGTGGTCGCCGCGGCGCAGCCCCTCGGCCCACAGCAGCTGCGCCAGCCGGTTGGAGCGCGCGTCGAGCTCGGCGTAGGTGACCACCTCGCCGGTGCGTGCGGAGATCGCGGCGGGCTTGTCGGGCGAGGTCTGGGCGTGGTGTCCCGGGTACACGTCGGTCCGCGGCGGCTCAGTGGCCTTCGATCCGGTGCACCCACGACCAGAGCAGATCGGGCGCGAGGCGTCGCATGATCCAGGCGAGCTTCGTCTGGGCGTTCGGGAAGCAGAACGGCTTCCCCTTGGCGAGGTCCCGCTCGATGGCGTCGAGCACCTGGCCCGGCTCGATCGGCTTGCCCTGCTCGAGCACCTTGGGCTTCGAGGTCGCCTGATCGAGCAGCGGCGTCGCCACCGGCGGCGGGCAGACGGCGATGATGCGCACCCCCTTGTCCCGGTTCTCGTGGTGGAGCACCTCGCTGAAGGCGACGACGGCGAACTTCGCCGCGTTGTAGGCGCCGAAGTGCAGGGTCGGTCCCCAGCCGGCGATCGAGGCGAAGTTGATCAGGTCGCCGCGCCCGCGCTCGAGCATGCCCGGCAGCGTCGCCTTGGCGACGTGGACCACGCCGTTGTAGTCGACCTCCATGATGCGCAGGATCGTCTCGGTGTCCTGCTCCATCAGGAGCCCGGTGGGCATGATCGCGGCCGCGTTGTAGACGCGGTCGATCGGACCGAGGCGGTCCTCGACCTGCTTCACCGTGGCGAGCACCGCCTCGTTGTCGGTGACGTCGAGACGCCAGGTGTGGATGCCCTCGCGCCCCGCGGCCGTCTCGGAGAGCCCCGCCTCGTTGACGTCCACTGCGGCGACCCGAGCGCCGGCGTCGGCCATCCGCTGCGCGGCGAGCCGGCCCATGCCACTGCCGCCCCCCGTGACGAACACCACCTGTCCCGTGAACGACATCGCGTCTCCCCTGGTTTGCCCGCGCCGATCGTATCACGGTCGGGGCCCTTCATTCGAGCACGCCCGCGACGGCGAGCTCGGCCATCCGCTCCTCGTCGTATCCCAGCAGCCCGGTGAGGATCTCCCAGTTGTCGCGCCCGAGCGTCGGGACGCCGCGGCGAATCCGCGCAGGCGTGCGCGACAGCTTCGAGCGCGTGCCCTCGACGACCGTCCAGGCCGCGCCCGACTCGAGGCGCACGAAGTGCCCGCGCTCCCGGAGCTGCGGATCGGCGCAGGCCCCGGCGCTGTTCTGGACCGTGTGGCAGGCGATCCCGCCGCCCTGGAGCAGCGCCTCGAGCTCGGCGCCGTCGCGCTCCCGGGTGAGGCCGGCGATCGACGCGTCCAGCGCCTCGGCATGCGCCAGCCGTCGGTCCGCCGTTGCGAAGCGCGGGTCGCCGGCGAGCGCGTCGCGACCGAGCAGCCGGCACAGGTCCTGGAAGCCGCGATCGTTCTCCACCGCGATCGCGATCCAGCGATCCTCGCCGGCCACGGGGTAGCAGCCGTGCGGTGCGAGCCGATCGTCGCGGTTGCCACGCCGCGTGGGCTCGGCATCGTCGACGAGCGTGTGGAGCATGTCCGGAGCCAGGAAGTGCAGCGCCGCCTCGGCCTGCGACAGATCCAGGTGCACGCCCTGCCCGGTGCGGTGCCGCTGGTCGAGCGCGGCCAGGATCGCCGACGCGACGAACTTCGGCGTGACGTAGTCCGTGTAGGCGCCGTAGGGCCCGGACGCCTCCCGATCGGGCCAGCCGGCCATCTCGTGGAAGCCCACGATCGCCGCCGAGAGATTCCCGTAGCCGGAGAACCGCGCGAGCGGGCCGGTCTGGCCCATCAGGGACGTGCTGAGCATGACGAGGGCCGGGTGGATCTCGCGCAGCGCGTCGTAGCCGAGGCCCAGCCTCGCCATGGTGCCCGGCGTGAAGGACTCGCACACCACGTCCGCCCAGCGCACCAGGTCGAGGACGACGGCGCGCGCCTCCGGCCTGGCGAGGTCGATCCCCAGCATCCGCTTGCTCGCGTTGCAGCCGTGGAACAGGGCGCCGGTCTCCATGCCGAACTTCCGATCGACGAAGGGACGCCCGCCGCGGATCGCGTCCGGCCGGGACGCCGACTCGATACGCACCACCTCGGCCCCGTAGTCCGCGAGCATGCGCGTGCCCACCGGGCCCGCGATCGCCCACATGAAGTCGAGGATCCGGACGCCCGCGAGAGGGAGGGCCGCGTCCTCCGCGCGCGGGTCGGCCGGCGCGGGAGCGCTCGCGACGGGCTCCCGCCGCTCCGCGAGCAGCTCTGCGGTGTGCTCGCCGACACGCGGCGCACGGCGCGCGGGCGGCGGCGGGAGGCCGCCGCTGCGAACGAAGGCGCCGAGCTGCCGCGTCGCACCGGCCCCGTCGGGCCGTTCGAGCGGCTGGAAGTAGTCCCGCGCGGCGAGCTGGGCGCTCGACCGGACATCGCGCAGCGTCGAGGCGGGCGCGATCAGCAGCCTGCGCTTCAGCGCGATCTCGAGCAGCTCGGCCTTGGTCTTCGATGCGGTCCAGGCCGCGATGGCGCGCTTGGCCCGCTCGTGGGTCTCCACCGGCTCGGCGCCCTCCACGATCCGGGAGGCGATGGCGATCCAGTCCTTGTCGCGCAGTGCCTCGTCGCAGAAGCCGTCCTCGCACACGACTTCCATGAGCCGGGCGCTCGCGGGGCCCATCGCCCGCCCGAACAGGTGCGTGATCGAGACGTGACCGTCGCGCGCGGGGTACGAGAAGCGCAGCTCCAGGCCGCCGATCCTTCCGCCGCCACTGGTGCGGCGGGCACCGGCCGAGTTCACCGCGGCCGACACGATGTCGGACTGGGTAGCGAGCGCGACGGCCTGCTGGGCGGAGACGTCGACGTGCTGGCCGCGCCCCGAGCGCCGGCGCTCGTGGAGGGCGACGAGCGTCGCCGCGGCCGCCTCCGCCCCGGCGTGGAGGAAGGCCTGGGGCGCCGAGATCCGGACCGGGGGGCGATCCTCGTCGCCCATCAGCCAGAGCGCCCCCGAGGCCGCGAACACCGTCAGGTCGCTCGCCGCCCAGCCGGCCTTGGGTCCCGTGCGGCCGAAGGGGGTGATCGAGACGTAGACGAGCCGGGGGTTGCGGAGAGCCAGCTCCTCGAAGCCCAGTCCGAGCCGCTCCATCTCGCCCGGCGCGCGCGACTCCACCAGCACGTCGGCGCTCTCGACCAGGCGAAGCAGCGCGGACCGGTCGGCCGGCGACTCGGGGGCGAGGACCACGCTGCGCTGGTTGCGGGCGTACGCCCACCAGAAGAGCGAGCGCTCGGGCTCGCGCACGTCGCCGGCGAAGGGGCCCTGCCGGCGCGCGCGCGAGCCGCCGGGCGGCTCGACGCAGACGACGTCGGCACCGAGCTCGCCGAGCACGAAGGGGCAGAAGATCCCGCGCTCGTCGGAGAGGTCCAGCACCCGGTAGGGGCTCAGCATCCCGATGGCGACTCCCCTGCGATCGGAAGCGCTCGCCTCCGTGCTTTGCGGGCCGCTCCAAACTATGATACTAGTTGCTCCCCCGCAAGCGCCCGCGGAGATGCGAGTCGATGCCCCGCAAGTCGATGCCCCGCAAGCAGGAGCAGGAAGACGCCCGGCCCGACGTGACCGAGGTCGCGCCGAACGTGCTGCGCATGGAGCTGCCCGTCGCGATTCCGGGCCTGCGCCACGTCAACTGCTACGCACTGATCGACGCCGAGGGCGCGGCGCTGGTCGACCCCGGTCTGCCCGGACCCAGCACGCGCCGGGCCCTGCAGGACCGGCTCGCACAGGCGGGACTCCGCGAGACCGACGTTCACACCGTGGTGATCACCCACTCGCACCCCGACCACTTCGGCTGCGCGAACTGGCTGGCGCGCTCGGCGGGCGCTCGCGTCCTGGCCTACGGCGCCTTCGGCTGGGGCATCGGGGTAGCGCCGAGCGAGCCGCACGCCGCGTCTCACCACGAGGTCTCGGTGGACGACCTGCAGGCCCAGGCGGACCGGCTGCGCGCGGAGCGCCGCAGCGGCGGGGAAGCCGACAAGAGCCTCTCCCAGCGCTGGCGGGAGAGGCGGGGCAGTCCGTCACCGTGGGGCGGAAGCCCGCTCGGCCCCCCCGAGACCGACGGGGAGATGTCGAAGGTGGCGCGGGAGATGATGGAAGAGGACTTCTTTCCCGCGATCTCCCACCCCGTCGTCGAGGGCGACGCCGTGCGGCTGGCGGGCCGCGAGTGGTTCGTGCGCTACACGCCCGGACACACCGCCGACCACATCTGCCTGCACTCGCCGGAGCTCGGGCTGTTCCTCTCGGGCGACCACGTGCTCCCGACCATCACGCCCCACATCGCCGGTACGGGTCCCGTCCCCGATCCGCTCGACGTGTTCATGAAGTCGCTGGACGAGGTCTGCGAGATCGACGGGGTCGAGCGCGTCCTGCCCGCCCACGGGCATCCCTTCGACGACCTGGCCGGCCGGGCCCGCGAGATCCAGCGCCACCATCACGAGCGTCTCGACCAGGTGCGGAAGATCGGCAACGAGCTCGGCGCGGCCAGCGTCGTGGACTTCTCGAAGCGCCTCTTCGCCGAACGCAGCTGGGGCGTCATGGCCGAGAGCGAGACCTACGCGCACCTGGAGCACCTGCGCCACGCCCGGGAGGCGGAGCGCTACGCGGAGGACGGCGTCCTCTTCTACGTGACGGGCTGACGCCCGCGGGAGGGATCATGGCGACCTACCAGGGCCCCATCTTCGACGCCGACAACCACTTCTACGAGGCCCACGACGCCTTCACCCGGCACGTGCCGAAGCGCATGCGCTCCCGCTGCGTCGAGTGGGTGGAGCTCGAGGGCGGCCGGAGATACCAGCTGGTCGGCGGCAAGATCGACCGCTCGGGCAACCCCACCTTCGATCCGATCTCCAAGCCGGGCGTCCTGCGCGAGTACTTCAGCGGGAACCCGCGCGGCGTGACCAGCTTCGAGCTGATCCGCTCCTCGCTCGAGCCGATGCCGCCCGAGTACATGGACCGCGACGCGCGCATCGCGCGCATGGAGGAGCAGGGCCTCGACGGCGCCTGGCTCTTCCCGACCCTGGGCGTCCTGTACGAGGAGCCGCTGAAGAAGGACGTGACCGCGCTGTGCACCACCTTCAGCGCCTTCAACCGCTGGCTGGAGGAGGACTGGGGGCTCACCTACCAGGACCGCATCTTCACCTCGCCGTACATCACGCTGGCGGACGTCGGCTGGGCGTGCGAGCAGCTCGAGTGGGCGCTGGAGCGCGATGCGCGCGTGGTGGTGATGCGTCCCAGCGCCGTCTTCACGCGCCACGGGCCGCGCAACCCCGGGCACGAGGACTTCGACCCCTTCTGGGCCCGCGTGAACGAGGCCGGCATCACCGTGGTGACCCACATCGGGGCGACGCGGCACGACAGCAACGGCTACGACACCAAGAGCATCGACGTCCTCGGTCTGGGACCGCGGCCGAGCATCACCAACTTCCACCGCGCCCGGAACATCAACGACTTTCTCGCGAGCATGGTCTTCGACCGGCTGTTCGAACGCTTCCCCAACCTGCGGATCGCGTCGGTCGAGAACGGCGCCGAGTTCCTCGGCGACCTGCTGCGCAGCTTCGACCGCACCAAGGAGCGGGTCCGCGGCTACTTCAAGGAGGATCCGACCGACAGCTTCCGCGAGCACGTCTGGATCAACCCGTTCTGGGAGGACGACATCGCGGAGGTGGTCGAGCACATGGGGGCCGACCGGGTGATCCTGGGGTCGGACTGGCCCCACATGGAGGGACTGGAGCACCCGCGCGACCTCCTCGCGGAGCTCGACGGGGTCGCGGCCGCCGACCGGGAGAAGATCCTCTACGCCAACGCGAAGGGCCTCAACGAGCGGCGCCCCCGATGAGCGGAGCCCACGCAGCCGCGCACCTGGCCGACATCGACGGCTACGAGCTGATCGCCCCGAAGGCCTACGGCGAGCGCGGGATCCCACACGACCAGTGGACCGCGCTCCGCCAGAAGCTCCCCCTGCGCTATCGGCCGAGCCGGACGGCGCGGGAGGCGCGATGAAGCTCGGCCTGATGCTCGGCTACTCCGGGGCGGAGATGAAGCTGCCCGTGGAGCTGGTGCAGCGCGCGGAGGCACTCGGCTTCGACTCGGTCTGGACGGCCGAGGCCTACGGCTCCGACGCGACCTCGCCCCTGGCGTACCTGGCCGCGCTGACGAAGCGGATCCGGCTCGGCACGTCGATCATGCAGCTCGCCGGTCGGACGCCCGCCATGGCCGCCATGCAGGCGGCGACCATCGACGCGCTCGCGGGCGGCGATCGCTTCATCGCGGGGCTCGGCGTGAGCGGGCCCCAGATCGTGGAGGGGTGGTACGGCCAGCCCTGGGGCCGGCCCTACTGGCGCATCCGCGACTACGTCTCGATCATGCGCAAGATCTTCGCGCGCGAGGAGCCGGTGGCCCACGAGGGCCGGGAGATCTCCTTGCCCTACCGGGGCGACGGCGCGCTCGGGATCGGCAAGCCGCTCAAGTCGATCCTCCACATGAACCCGAGGATCCCGATCTGGCTGGGCACGGGCACCGAGAGCAACGTCCGGCTCACGGCCGAGATCGCGGACGGCTGGTTCCCGCTGGCGTTCGTGCCCGGCATGATGGACCTGTACCGGCCGTGGCTCGAGGAGGGCCTGCGCCGGGCCGGCGGCAGGAAGCGCCTGGCCGATCTCGAGATCCAGCCGGGCGTGTCGGTCATCGTCACCGACGACGTGGCGCGCGCGCTCGCGCGCATGAAGCCGGGCATCGCCCTGTACGTGGGCGGCATGGGCCATCGCGACAAGAACTTCCACAACGACATGATGGTGCGCCGGGGCTACCCGGAGGCAGCCGAGCGGATCCAGGAGCTCTACCTGGCCGGCCGCAAGCGCGAGGCCATCGAGGCCGTCCCGGACGACTTCTGCGACGAGGCGGCGCTGGTGGGGCCGCCGCAGCGGATCCGCGCGCGCTACGAGGACTGGGAGGGCTCGGGTGCGACCGGCCTCACGCTCTCGTGCCGCCAGCCGGAGGGGCTGGAGCTGCTGGCCGAGCTGGCGGGAACTCGCGATCGGGGGGAGCGATGACCGATCCCGCCGCGAGCCCGGAGCCGGTGCTCATGGAGCAGACGAGCGACGGCGTGCGGATCCTCACGCTGAACCGGCCCGCCAGGAAGAACGCGCTCTCGGGCGACCTCATCCAGGCCGTCATCGAGGGCTTCGAGGCGGCGGCGGCCGACGACGCCGTGCGGGTGGTCGGGCTCACCGGAGCGGGCGACGCCTTCTGCTCGGGCGCCGACCTGAAGGAGCCAAGGCGCCGGGCCGGAGAAGCCTCGCGGCGTCCAGGAGCGGAGGACCAGGCGGTCCGGATGGTGTCGGGCATCCGGGTCGGGTGCGAGAAGCCCGTCGTCGCCGGGGTCGGCGGCATCGCGATCGGCGCCGGCCTCGCCCTCGCCATGTGCGCCGACATGCGCATCGCCAGCACGAAGGCGCGCTTCCACCCGGGCTACGCGCGCGCGGGAAGCTCCCCCGACTGCGGGCTCTCCTGGACCCTGCCCCAGGCGATCGGTCACGAGCACGCGATGCGCTTCCTGCTCGACCCGCAGATGCTGGATGCCGACGCGGCGCTCGCGCTCGGTCTGGTCGGCGAGGTCGTTCCCGCCGAGCGCTTCGAGCAGGCCTTCCTCGCCTACTGCCGCAAGATCGCCGAGGTCGCTCCGATGGCGGCGAGGCAGACCAAGCGTCTGGTCACGCGCGCCGGCCTGATCGCAGACCTCGAAGCCCACCTGCGCGACGAGCTGGCGCTGGCGCGGCGCGCGCTGGCCAGCGAGGACGGTCGCGAAGCGGTCAAGGCGATCTTCGAGAAGCGGAAGCCCCGATTCACCGGACGCTAGGACGGCGCGCCGGTTCATCCCAGGAGTGCAGCATGGACGCCACGGACTTCGAAGAGATCCGGTACGAGGTCGAGGAAGGCCGCGCGCGCATCACCCTGGCGCGCCCCGACAAGCACAACGCGATGACGCCGCGGCTGCTCGAGGAGCTGGAGCACGCGCTCTGGGAGGCGGACGACGACCGGGCCGTGCACTGCGTCGTGCTGCGCGGGGAGGGACCCTCGTTCTGCTCGGGCTACGACCTCACCGCGCTCGGCGGAAGCGTGCAGCCGAATCGTAGGACCGGTCGCAGCCACGACGACGACATCTGGCTGATCGAGCGCAACAACCGCCGCATCCGGGCGCTCTGGGAGATGCACAAGCCCTCGATCGCGCAGGTGCACGGGAGCTGCCTGGCGGGCGGGACCGACCTCGCGATGGCCTGCGACATCGTGATCGCGGCGGACGACGCGCGGATCGGCTTCCCCGCGGCCCGCACCATGGGCGCACTGCCCAACAACCTGTGGATGTACCACTGCGGTCCGCAGTGGGCGAAGCGGCTCCAGCTCACGGGCGACTCGCTGACCGGCGCCGACGCGGCCAAGATCGGCCTGGTGATGAAGGCCGTGCCGGCGGACGTGCTCGAGGACGAGGTGGAGGGCCTGGCCGACCGCTTCGGCCTGATCGACCCCGACCTGCTGGCCGCCAACAAGCGCATCACCAATCTGGCGCTCGAGCTGATGGGCGCCCAGACCCTGCAGCGGCTGGCCGGCGAGAACGACGCGCGGGCGCATCGTTCCCAGGCCGTGCGCGAGTACGGGCGCAGCATCAAGGAGCACGGCCTCAAGGAGACGCTGCGCCGGCGGGACGAGCCGTTCGGCGACGGCTTCGCGCGCGTCGACGAGCCCGAGGGCCGCAACGCGTCCGTCCGCGCGTCGCGCGGACGCTGAGGGGCGCGTGACTCCATGAGCGCGCGGAGACCCCCCGAACGCGCCGCCGTGCGCGTCGCCCGCAAGCTCGTGAGCGAGATCCGGCGCCGGCGCCTGCGCCCGGGCACGAAGCTCGTGTCCGAGCACCGCATGGTGGAAGAGCTCGGCGTGGCGCGCGCGACGGTGCGCGAGGCGCTCCGCTTCCTCGAGCTGCAGGGCGCGCTCCAGATCAAGGCCGGACCCGGCGGCGGTCCGGTGGTGAGCGTCCCCGGCGCCGACCATCTCGCCAGCGTGCTCTCGCTCCACCTCCAGTTCGCCGACGCCTCGTTCCGCTCGGTGGTGGACGCGCGCTGCGCGATCTACCCGGTGCTGGCAGCCCAGGCCGCCGGGAACGCGAGCCGCGACGACGTCGCGGCGCTGCAGGAGAGCCTCTCCCGGATGCACGACGGCGCGCACGATCCGGAGCTGTTCCGGGAAGAGGCGCGCCGCTTCATGAGCCTCGTGGCCGTCGCGTCTGGAAATCGCGTCCTCGCGATCCTGGTGGACGCCTTGCACCGGATGTCGGGGGAGACGGGCGCCGGCTGGGACGAGAAGCAGCGACGCTCGGCGCTGCGCAGCTACGAGCGTGCAGTGCGCGCCATCGAGGGCGGCGAGGCGGAGGAGGCGCGCTCGATCATGGAACGGTCGCTCGCCGCGGCCGTCCGCCAGTGGGAGCGGACGGCCCCCGACGAGCTGAAGCGGCCGGTGGCCTGGATCGATTCCGACCGCTGACGCGCGACCCGCACTCTGGACACCGGAACGTCCCGAAGTAGACTCCTCGGCCCATCCCATCGCGGAGCGTCCGCGGTTCTCGCCGCGGGAGACCGCTCGGGTGGCGAGGCGACGGAGGGTTCAGGCATGAGGGCGAGATTCGGGCTGGCCGCGCTGGCCGCGGTCGCGATGCTGGTGCCGCCGGCGGTGGCCCAGCAGATGTTCTTCTTCCCGGAGCAGGGTCAGACCCCGGAGCAGCAGCAGGCCGACCAGGGCGCCTGTCACGCCTGGGCCGTGCAGCAGACCGGCTTCGATCCGGGCCTGGCCGGGGGGGTGCAGCGGCAGGAGGCAAAGTCGACCGGCGGCGGCGTGGTGAAGGGTGGCGCGGTCGGCGCTGCCGGCGGCGCGGCCGTGGGTGCGGTCGCGGGCAACGCCGGCAAGGGCGCCGCCATCGGCGCGATCGCGGGCGGCCTGATCGGCGGCGCGCGGCGGCACAGCCGGAAGCAGGAGGCAGAGCAGGCGAACCAGCAGGCGCAGGCCCAGCGCAATGCGCAGATGCAGAACTACCGGCGTGCGCTCGGCGCCTGCATGGAAGGCAAGGGCTACTCGGTCGGCTAGGCCGCCGCGACGCGCCGGAGGAGAAGCGATGAGGGGACTCGTGTGCATGGCGCTGCTGGGCGCGTTCACGCTCGCAGCGCCCGAGGTCGCCGGAGCCAGCGACTTCGACGGCTCGAAGCGGCTGGTGTGCGTCGCGACCGACAAGCTCTCGTGCGAAGGGGCCGGCGACTGCCGCCGCGCCACGGCCGAGGATCTCGGCATTCCGCGCTTCATCGACGTCGACTTCAGGGCCAAGACGCTCTCCGGCAAGCTCGAGGACGGCGCGGAGCGGAGGACGTCGATCCAGAGCATGACGAAGCTCGACGGGCGCAGCATCCTCCAGGGCACCGAGAACGGGCGCGGCTGGAGCATGGTGATCATGCACGACTCCGGAGACATGTCGGGCGCGATCGCGGGCGAGGAAGTGGCCTTCGTGCTGCTCGGCGCCTGCACGCCGCGCTAGCGTCCGCCCGGGCCAGGCTTGGAGGCAGCGTGAGGAACCGGCTCGTACTCGGAATCGTGCTGACGGCACTGGCCTGCCTGGCTCCGGCCTCGAGGCCCTCGGGCATCGACGTGGAGAAGCTCGCGCCGGTCGCCGAGCTGGCCGGTTCCGTCGACTGCCCCGCGCTGGCGGCCGCCTGCCGGTGCGCCGAGGGGTCCGACCCGCTCGGGGGCGTGAAGGGAGCGATCGCCGCCTGCGAGAAGAGCCTCGCGGGTCGCCTCGACGACTACTCGTCCAAGCCGCGGTGGGCGCGGATCTTCGTCGCCGGCACCGGGTCGCCGCGCACGGCGTGCATGGCGAACCAGCTCGCCGATGCCGGCTCTCCGGGTGGACGCAACGCGCCGTGGGACTCGCTCGGGCTCGACGCCGGCCACTGGCGGCGCAGCCAGGACGTCTGCTGGAGGCGGTAGCCAACGGGGCCCCGCGAGCACCTCGAGCCCGGGAGGCGGTAGCATGCCTCGCTCGGCCCTCGCGATCTGCGCTCTCTGGTTCCTCTCGCTCTTCGTGGTTCGCTCCGTCGTGCAGTGGCGCCGGACCGGCTCCACCGGGTTCAAGGGGTTCCACGGTCGCGTGGGATCGCTGCCCTGGATCGGCGGCACGAGCGTGAGTCTCGGCCTCGTGCTCGCCCTGCTCGCGCCGCTGGGCGCACTCCAGGGCTGGCCCGGTGGCGCACTCCTGTTCTCGAGCCTCCCGGTCCACGCCGCGGGCAGCCTGATCGCAGTGGCCGGCACGGTCGGCGCGCACGCGGCGCAGCTCGCGATGGGCAGCTCCTGGCGCGTCGGCGTCGACGAGACGGAGACGACGCAGCTGGTCACCGACGGGCTCTTCTCCTGGGTCCGCAATCCCATCTTCTCGTTCATCGGGGTCTCGGGAGTCGGACTGCTGATGATGGTCCCGAACGGTCTCGCCATCCTGGCGGGTCTCCTCACGGCCGCGGGGATCGAGATCCAGGTCCGCTTCGTGGAGGAGCCCTATCTGGAGCGGACGCACGGCGAGCGCTACGCGCGCTACGCCGCGGCGGTGGGTCGCTTCGTGCCGCGCGTCGGACGGCTCGCCCGCGGCTAGCACTCCGTCCGACCGAGAGCGCCGTCGTGCCTGCGGAGTCCGCGCCCCTGCTTCGCCGGGACCGCCCGTCGGTAGCGCCTGTGGTAGCGTCGCCGCATGGCCGAGGATCCGTTCGGAGAGGAGGCGCTCCCGCCCGGGTTTCCCTCGACCGCGGAGCGCAACTGGGCGGTGTTCTGTCACCTCGGCGGGTTCGCCGGCTACGTGTTCCCGTTCGGGAACGTGATCGCGCCGCTGGTGCTGTGGCTGATGCGGCGCGAGGAGTCGGAGTACGTCGAGGACCACGGGCGCGAGGCGCTGAACTTCCAGATCTCGATCACGCTCTACGCGGCGATCGCGGGGGTGCTGATCCTCGCCCTGATCGGGATCCCGCTGCTGATCGCCGTCGCGATCTTCCAGTTCGTGTGGATGATCATCGCGTCGGTGCGCGCCAGCGAGGGCGAGCGCTACCGCTACCCGCTGACGCTGCGCCTGCTGTCCTGAGGCGGTGGGTGAACCCATGGCCGATCGCGAGGAGGCGGCCGGGGATCCGCTCGAGAAGTTCCAGAGGTGGTATGCGGAGGCCCAGACCGGCGTCGCAGGGAAGAGGATCGAGCGGCGGATCGCCTCTGCGGCGTTCGCACTGCTCAGGAAGGCCATCCCGCTCGTCTCCAGCTCGGCCAATCTCTTCCGGCCGGACGTCGCCACGCTCGCTACGGTCGACGCGAACGATGCCCCGGCGGCGCGGTCGGTGCTGTTCCGGGGCCTCGTCGAGGGCGGGTTCTCGTTCTACACGGACTACGAGAGCAGCAAGGGCAGGGAGCTCGAGCGCAATCCATCCGCCGTCCTGCTCTTCTATTGGAGCCTTCCTCCCCGTCAGGTTCGAGTCGACGGAAGGGTCGGCAAGCTCTCGCGCGAGCTCGCGAGGGCCTACTGGAAATCCCGCACGCGGGCGAACCAGGCCGCCTCCGCGGCCGCCCGGCAGAGCAGCATCCTCCGCGACCGACAGGAGCTGGTGGAGAGGGCGCGGCGCATCGAAGAGACGTACGGTGACGAGCCGATCCCCTGCCCGGAATCGTGGGGCGGCTATTGCCTCGTGCCCGAGCGAGTCGAGTTCTGGGAGGGGCGGCGCGACTGGCTCCACGACCGCGAACGCTACACCCGCCGCGACGGGCGCTGGACCCGGGTTCAGCTCGCCCCCTGAGTCCACGCGGGGGCACTCAAGCTCGGGACCCATCTGTGTTAGCGTCGCGAGACGCCGCAGGACCCGGCGGCTCTCCGGATCCTGTCGCACGTACCGGTCGGACTGCTGGCGCGGATCGGCGAAACCGTCGCCCGCCTAAGGGTCCGCTTGCCAGGCGAAGACGGCCCGATGGACTTCGCTCGCCTGCGGCTCGCTGCGCGCTTCGCCGCTTCGCGGCTCCGCTTGCGGGGTGCCGTCAAGGGTCCGCTTGCCAGGCGAAGACGGCCTGATGGACTTCGCTCGCCTGCGGCTCGCTGCGCGCTTCGCCGCTTCGCGGCTCCGCTTGCGCGGGCCGCGTTCGGGCGCTGCGTCCTCCTTGGCAGGCCGGCGAGACGAAGCGTGGCCGGGCTAAGCTCCCCGCGGCCTGCGCAGGAGGAATGCCACAGTGAGCGACGTCATGCAGGGCATCCGGGTGCTCGAGGTGGCCGAGCACACCTTCGTGCCGGCGGCCTCGGCCGTGCTGGCCGACTGGGGCGCCGACGTGATCAAGGTCGAGCACGCCGTGCGCGGCGACGCGATGCGCGGGCTCGGCCGCACCGGCGTGATGGACCTGTCGCAGGGCGTGCACGTGCTGAACGAGCACTCGAACCGCGGCAAGCGCTCGATCGGCCTCGACCTGACCCATCCCGACGGCCTCGAGGTGCTCTACCGGCTCGCCGCTCACTGCGACGTGTTCCTCACCAACAAGCTGCCCGGAACGCTCGAGCGCCTGAAGATCGACGTCGAGCACATCCGCCAGCACAACCCGAGGATCATCTACGCGCGCGGCACCTCGTTCGGCGTGCGCGGCCCCGACTGCGACCACGGCGGCTACGACATGACGGGCTTCTGGTGCCGCGCCGGCAGTGCGGCCAGCGTGTCGCCGGCCGAGCTGCCCGGTGTGCTGCCGCAGCCGGGTCCGGCCTACGGCGACTCGATGGGCGGCATGACCATCGCCGGCGGCATCTCGGCCGCGCTGCTCAAGCGCGAGCGCACCGGCGAGCCCTCGGTGGTGGACGTGTCGCTGCTCTCGATCGGCGCCTGGGCGATGTCGGCCGGCATCGCCCTCTCGCTCCAGATGAAGCGCCCCTGGGCGACGCCGATGCCCGGCGGCGGCGGCTCCTTCAACCCGCTGGTCGGGACCTACCCCACCTCGGACGGCCGCCACCTGTGCCTGGTGATGCTGCAGGCCGCGCAGTACTGGGCCGACCTCTGCGAGCACATCGACCGGCCCGAGCTGGCCCACGACGAGCGCTTCGAGGGCGCGGAGAAGCTGGCGGCGAACGCGGGCGAGGCGGTGGCGATCCTGCGCGAGGTGTTCCAGTCGCGCACGCTGGCCGAGTGGACCCAGCGCTTCCAGACGCTGAAGGGGCAGTGGGCTCCGGTGCAGAACACGATCGAGGTCACCGAGGACCCCCAGGTGCGCGCCAACGGCTACATGGCCCGGGCCACGACCGCCGAGGGCACCGAGTTCGAGCTGGTGGCCAGTCCCGTCCAGTTCGACGAGCAGCCCACCGGGACGCGGCGCGCGCCCGAGTTCAACGAGCACGGCGACGAGATCCTCCAGGAGCTGGGCCTCGACATGGAGCGCATCCTCGCGCTGAAGGCCGCCGGCGCGGTCACCTGAGGAGAGGAGCGGAACGCATGCCGCTGCGCGCGGGCTTCATCGGACTCGGCAACATCGGCAAGCCGCTGGCCTCGCACCTGGTGCCGGCCGGCTTCGAGACCACCGTCTTCGACGTCGCCGACGAGCCGATGCGCGAGCTGGAGCAGGCGGGCGCCAAGCGCGCCGCCTCGCCGCGCGAGCTCGCGGCGAATGCCGACGTGATCGGCATCTGCGTGCCGGAGGACCGCCACGTGCAGGCCGTCTTGGCCGGCGACGACGGCATCCTGGCTGGCGCCGCCGAGGGCACCGTCGTCGCGATCCACAGCACCGTGCTTCCGAAGACCGTGGAGGACCTGGCCGAGCAGGCCGCCGCGCACGGCGTCCAGGTCCTCGACGCCTGCGTGACGGGCGGCGAGCAGCGCGCCGCCGAGGGCGTCGTGACCTACCTGGTCGGTGGCGACGAGGCGGTGGTCGGCAAGGCGCGACACTTCCTCGACGCGTCCTCCGAGAGCGTCATCCACGCCGGCCCGCTCGGCAACGGCGCCAAGCTCAAGCTCTGCATCAACGTCGTCACCTACATCCAGTGGGCCGCCGCCTACGAGGGCTGCAAGCTCGCGATGGCCACCGGCCTCCCCACCGAGGTGTTCGAGGAAGCGGGGCGCGCTAACGGCCAGCTCACCGAGCTGCAGCTCCGCTACCTGATCGGCGTGAAGCTCCCCGACGACGTGCGGCACGGCGAGGCCTACCAGAAGCTCGTGCGCGGCCACATGCACACCGCCGAGAAGGATCTCGCGTGGGCGCTGCAGCTCGCCCGCGACGCGGGTCTGACGATGCCGGTGAGCGGGCTCGTGTCGCAGCTGATGGCGCGGCTGTACGGCGTCGAGGACGACGGGCGGCGCTAGACTTCAGACCTGACGCTCGACCCAGTGTCCTTGCAGCGCCGGTTACGGCTGGCAGCGCGATGCGACCGCGATACCTTGCCTCGCATGGCCATCTCGCTGCAATGGGACGAGCAGGCCCGAGTCTGGACCCTCACGACGGGGGAGGATTTCGACCTCAGCGAGATCTACGAGCTCGTCGAGCGGACGGATTGGAAGGGTGCGACGCTCTTCCTCTGGGACCTTCGCGGTCTCAAGCGTGGCCCCGACTCCTCGAGCGAACTTCGTCAAGCGGTGGACTTCGTGGACAAGACGCGACACCTGTGGGCCGGGAGTCGCGCGGCCATCCTGGTGCGACGCGATCTGGACTTCGGCGTTGCCCGGATGTTCGGCGCGTTCGCCGACCAGATCGACGTGGAGTACCAGGTCTTTCGCGACGAGCGATCTGCGCTCGACTGGCTTGGATCCGCGCCGGCCCTCTGAGACTCGCCGGGCTGCGCGAACGCGGCCCTACAGCTTCGCCATCACCCCGTTGGCGAACCCCTCGAGCCCCTTGCGCAGGCCGTCGCGGTCGAAGGCCGGCGGGCCCATCACCAGGCGCGAGACGCCCTGGTCCTCGAGCCGGCGGATCGCGTCGAGGTCGGGACCCGGGAACGATGTGGTGACCTCGATCTGCGCGGGGTCGCGGCCCACCTTGGCGCACTCGTCGGCCATCGCGTCGAGGAGCTGCGCGAGGCGGCCGCCCTCGGTCTTGAGCGGGAAGAAGCCGTCGCCCACGCGGGCGGCGCGGCGGGCGGCGCCGAGCACGTGGCCGCCCACGACGATCGGGACGCCGCCGGGCTGCGCCGGCTTCGGGTTCGACTCGAGCGCCTCCCAGCGGTAGTAGTCGCCCTGGAAGGGCTCGGCGCCCGGCTTCCAGAGCGAGCGCAGCGCGGCGCAGGCCTCCTCGGTGCGGCCCACCCGCTCGTCGAACGGGATCCCGAGCGCGGCGAACTCCTCCTCGAGCCAGCCGATGCCGATCCCGAGCAGCATGCGGCCGCCGGAGAGCAGGTCGAGCGTGGCGACCTCCTTCGCGACGTAGGCCGGATGGCGCTGCGGCAGGATCAGGATGCCGGTGGCGAGCTTGATCTTCTGCGTGTTCCCCGCGACGTACGCCAGCCAGATCAGCGGGTCGGGGATCGGCGAGTGCTCGGGGCCCGGCATCTTGCCGTCCGCGCTGTACGGGTACTGCGCCTGGTAGCCGGCCGGTACCACCACGTGCTCCACGGTCCAGAGCGACTCGATGCCCACCTGCTCGGCGACCTGCGCCAGGTGCACGGCCTCCTCGGGCTGGATGAAGGGGCCGACGTTCGCGAAGCCGAGTCCGAACTCCATGGGGGGTCTCCTCGCTCAGAGCGATTCGTAGAGCGCGGCGATCAGCCGCGTGGCGCGCGGGTCGCCGACCAGCTCGGGGCGCATCTGGTTCATCGCGTAGCCGACGCCGACCGCCGCGAGCCGGTCGGCGAAGCCGAAGCTCCCGCCGTAGCCGCTGTGGCCGAAGCTGTCCGGGTTGGGGCCGTACAGGCCGCTGGCGCCGTTGCGCAGGAAGCCGCAGGCCCAGTCGGTCTCGACGCCGAGCACGAGGTCGCGGCCCTTGCGCTGGCTCTCGGCGGCGGACAGGATCGCCGGCTCGCGCATCAGCCGCGTGCCGCCGGCCACGCCGCCGTGCGCGAGCACGTCGTAGATCTTCGCGATCCCGGCGGCGTTGGCCTGGCCGTTGGCGGACGGGATCTCGGCGGCGCGCCAGGCGCGCTCGTTGGGGACCTCGGGCGGCGTCTCGGGGTTGCCGAAGGTGAGCTGCTGGATCTCGCTCATGTCGAGCGCGCGGAACTCGGGCGGCTCGACCATCGCGATCATCTCCGCGACTCGCCCGTCCTCGCTCTCGGGCAGACCGATTATGAAGTCGGCGCCGAGCGGCTGCGCGATCTCCTCGCGGAAGAAGGTGCCCAGGCTGCGGCCGTCGATGCGGCGCACCAGCTCGCCCACCAGCGGGCCGAAGGTGAGCGCGTGGTAGCCCGAGGCGCTGCCCGGCTCGAACAGCGGCTTCTGCGCCAGCAGCAGCGCGTTGATCTTGTCGGGGTCGCAGAAGTCGAGCACGGTGACCGGCTCGCGCACGGCGCACAGCCCGGCCTGGTGCGAGAGCAGCTCGGCGACGGTCAGGTCCTGCTTGCCGTGCTCGCCGAACTCGGGCCAGTGGTCGACGACGACGTCCTCGTAGTCGAGCTGGATCTTGTCCACCAGCATCGAGCAGACCAGCGCGGCCATGCCCTTGGTGGTGGAGTAGACGTTGATCAGGGTGTCGCGCTGCCAGGGTCGGGTGCGCGCGCGGTCGGCGTGGCCGCCCCAAAGGTCCACCAGCGCCCTGCCATTCTTGACAGCGGCGAACGAGGCGCCCACCTCTTCGCCGCTCGAGAAGCTCTGCTCGAACGCCTCTCGCACGCGCTCGAAGCCGGGCTCGACGTGTCCTTCGATCGTCAAGGCACACCTCCCGTCGGGCGACGCATGATGGCACAGCGAGCCGACCATCTGGTGGCCCCGCGGGGCCTGGCGCCCGCGCCTGCGGTAGCCTTCCGCTCGATGGCGGAGCAGGCGCAGGGTCGGCCGCGGCTGCCGTGGGAGCTGCGGCTCAGCAAGCTCCTGCCGATCGGCCCCGCCCCGGCGGCGGGCGCGCTCGTCGTGCTCGGGACGGCCGTGCTCCTGGCCGCGCACGTCGCGCTGGGCCACGCGCTGATCGACGCGGAGCCCGGCGATCCGCTCGCGGACGGCGCCAAGGTGGCGCTGCTGGTCGCCCTGATCCTGAGCTACGCCGTGGCCGCGTTCGGCTATCTCCAGACGACGCTCGAAGCCGACACGCGCGCCGCCGGCGTGCCGGCCAACGAGCAGGGCTCCCTCGAGCAGGAGCGACTCGGTGGGAGCCGCTGGGCCGGCCTCGCGGGCTGCGTCGTCGGCCTGGTGCTCTGGACCGTGATCGTGCGACGTGAGGGCTTCTGGCCCTGGGTGTCGATCCGCTCCGAGTTCTGGGCGCTCGGCCTGCTGCCGCTGCTGTGCTGGGTGCTGGCGCGCGGCGCCTACTTCACCACGCTGGGGACGCTGGTCCGCCGCGCCGAGACAGACCGCTCGGACATCGACCTGCTCGACCTGCGTCCGCTCTACCTGCAGGGGCGCATGGCGCTGCGCGTCTCCTCGGTCTGGATCGTCGGCATCTCGCTGGCGCTGCCCTTCCTGGTGTTCGGAGACCGGGGCCTGCCGGCCGTTCCCGTGCTGGTGGCGGCACTTGCGATGGGCGTGCTGTCGCTGGTGCTTCCGGTCCGCGACGTGCAGCGGCGGGTGGCGGAGGCGAAGCGGACCCGCCTGGCGGAGCTCGATGCCGAGCTGCGGCGCCTCGTGCAGGCACCGGGCCAGGAGCCCGGGCGGCTCGGCGACCTGCTGGCGCTGCGCGCCTACATCGATGGGCTGCGCGAGTGGCCGTTCGACACGCCCACCCTGGGTCGCTTCGCGCTCTACATGCTGATCCCGCTGGGCTCGTGGGTGTGCGGCGCGCTGGTGGAGCGCGCCGTGGGCGTGCTGCTCGACTGATGCGCCGACAGCTCGCGGGCCGCGCCGAGATCGAGGCCGCGTTGGCTGCGGGAGAGCCGGTGCGCCTGCTGCTGGTGGAGCGCGGCGACGCGAGCCTGGCGCCGCTGGTCGAGCGGGCGCGCGCCACCGGCGTTGCGGTGCGCGAGACCAGCGCGAACGACCTGCGCCGCATGAGCCGGGTGCGACCGCCGGCTGCGGCGCTCGCGCTGGTCGGGTGCGATCCCGCCGCCGCGCCAGAGGCCGTGCACGCCGGACCGGGCGCGACCTGGCTGCTGGTGGACGTCGCCTATCCGGGCAACGCGGGCTACGCGATTCGCACGGCCGAGGTCTCGGGCGCAGCCGGGGTGTTCCTCGACGCGCGCCTCGACGCCGCCGCGCGACGCCAGGCGCTGCGCCACTCGATGCACGCCGAGCGCTTCCTGCCCGTGCACTGGGAGCCGGCGGACGCCGTGCTCGAGGGTGCGCGCGCCGCGGGCCGTCGTGTGGTCGGCATCGAGGACGTGGGCGGGCGCGCACCCTGGGAGGCGGACCTCACCGGGCGCGCTCTGTTCGTCGTCGGCGGCGAGGGGGGCGGCATCCCCGAGCCGTTGCTCGCACGCTGCGACGAGGTGGTGCGCGTGCCGATGGCGGGCTTCATCCCCGCCTACAACCTGCAGGCCGCGATGGCTGCGGTGGCAGCCGAGCGCCTGCGCCAGCTCGGCGTGCCCGCTCAGGCCGAGACGACGAGGCGGTAGCCGAGGTCGAGCTCGTCGCGCTCGAGCAGGTGGCCGAAGCGCTCGTGCCAGGCGCCGGACTCGAGGTCGGCCGCGAGCCGCGCCAGGCCCGGCTCGGCCTCCTCGGGCGAGAGCCGCGCGAGCGAGGAGATGCCCTCCCGGACGGCGGAATCGAGGTAGGCGTGCGGCCGTCGCCACCAGGCGCCGAAGAAGCCGTCGCTGCAGTCGTGTGGCACGGGGACGGGCTCGATGCGACCGCCGCCGAGGGCGGCCAGCACGCCGCCGATCGGAGGCGCCCGCTCGTCCTCGGCCAGGACCGCGGCCGGCGCGTACTCGCGGGCGAACCAGTTCTCGCGCTGCAGGTTCGGATCGAAGTGGAACACCACGCAGCGCCGCGCCACGCGGCGCAGCTCGGCGAGCCCCGCGCGCCAGTCGGCCCAGTGGTGCAGCGTCAGCAGGGCGAGCCCCGCGTCGAAGGCGCCGTCGCGCAGCGGCAGCCGCTCGGCGCGTCCGCGCACCACGGGTGCGCTGCCCGGTCTGCGCTGCGCGATCATGGTGAGCGACGGCTCGACCGCCAGGACCGGCCTGTCGTCGGGCTCATAGGAGCCGGTTCCCGCGCCCACGTTCACCACCGTGCGCGCCTCGCCCAGCGCCGCCCGGATGCGCGCCTCGATGCGCGGGTCGGGCCGCCGCCACCGGACGTAGCCGCGACCGATCTCGTCGTAGCGACGCGCCTCCCGGACGCGGGCCGCGTCCCGGCTCGCGTCGCGATCAGGCACGGCTCGGTCCCTGTGCGCGGAAGCGCACCGGCATCGACTCCGGTCCCACGACGAAGTTGGCGGCGCGCAGCGGCAGCGGGTCCTCGCTGGCGAGCTCCAGGTCGGGCAGCCGGCGCAGCGCCTCCTCGAACATCACGCGCAGCTCGAGGCGCGCGAGGGCGTTGCCCAGGCAGAAGTGGTTGCCGTAGCCGCCGAAGGCGACCTGCGGGTTGGGATCGCGCTCGACGTCGAAGCGCTCGGGCGCGTCGAAGACCCGTTCGTCGCGGTTGGCCGACGCGTACATCAGGAGCAGCCGGCTGCCTTCCGCGAGCTCGGTGCCGCCCAGCTGCGCGGAGCGCGTGGTGGTGCGCATCATGTTCTGGATCGGCGTCACCCAGCGCAGCATCTCCTCGACCGCCAGCGGGATCCGGCCGGGGTCGTCGATCAGCTTCTGGCGCTGCGCGGGATGGCGCAGCAGCTGCTCCATGCCGCCGCTGATGACGTGACGGGTGGTCTCGTCGCCGCCGGTCAGGATCAGCAGCGACTCGTATAGGATGGAGTCGTCGTCGAGGCGGGCGCCGTCAACCTCGGCGTGCACCAGGACACTCATCAAGTCGTCCTGCGGCGGCCGGCCGCGCCGGTCGCCCACCACGTTCCGGATGTACGCCGAGTACTCCAGCATCGCCTCGCCGGCGCGTTTCAGGGCCTCGGGGTCCGGGCTTCCCACCGCGGCGATCATGTCCTCGCTCCAGCGCAGCAGGTCGTCGCGGTCTTCGGGCAGCACGCCCAGCATGTCGCCGATCATGATCATCGGCAGCGGCGCCGCCACGTCGCACACGAAGTCGCACTCGCCGCGTTCCACCACCGCGTCGAGGATCTCCGTGCACACCGCGCGGATCTTTCGCTCCTGCTCGGCGACCCGGCGCGGGGTGAAGCCCCGGTTCACCAGGTTGCGGCGGATCATGTGCTCCGGCCGGTCCATGTTGATCATCATCGGCATGATCGGGGCGTCCGGCCGGAAGCCCTGGCCGCTGCAGAACGTGGCCGCGTCCTTCGACACCGCCATCAAGTCGGCGTGGCGGGTCACCGCCCACAGGTCGTTCTTGCGATCGTGGTAGACCGGCTCGTGCTCGCGCATCCAGGCGAACGCGGGGTGCTTGTCGCCGGCGTAGAAGCGCCCGTCGACCAGGTCGACGTCGGGACGTTCCATGTCGCTCTCCGAACGGAGCAGTAGACTGTAAGTTCAGTCGCGAGCGGTGTCCAGCCGCGGGAAGGGAAGCGGATGCGAGCTGCGGTGCTCGAAGCGCAGGGCGAGCCGCTGCGCCTGCACGACGACGTCGAGATCGACGCGCCCCGCGCCGGCCATGTGCGGGTGCGCGTGTCGCACTGCGGTGTCTGCCACTCCGACCTCTCGTTGGCCGACGGCACCTTTCCGAGCCCGCTGCCGATCGTGCTCGGCCACGAGGCGGCCGGCGTGGTGGACGCCGTGGGCCCCGACGTCACCGGTCTGGCGCCCGGCGACCCGGTGGTGCTGACGCCGTGTCCGCCCTGCGGACGCTGTCCCTACTGCGTGCGCGGCGAGCCCAGCCTGTGCGTCGGGTCGCTGGGCATCCAGACCCATGCCTTCCCGGACGGATCGACCGGCCTCTCGCGCGGCGGCGAGCGCGTCTGGCGCGGGCTCAACGTGGCGGCCTTCGCGGAGTACACGGTGGTGTCCGAGCGCGGCGCGGTGCCGGTGCCGCGCGACGTGCCGCTCGACGTCGTCTGCGTGCTCGGCTGCGCGGTGCAGACCGGCGTGGGTGCGGTGCTCAACACGGCGCGCGTCGAGGAGGGCGACAGCGTGCTGGTGCTCGGACTCGGCGGGGTCGGCCTGTCGGTGGTGCTCGGCGCGCGGCTCGCCGGCGCGGCGCACATCCTGGTGTCCGACCCGGTGAA
Source organism: Myxococcota bacterium (assembly GCA_030066475.1). The sequence continues at coordinate 2,890 of JASJBO010000086.1, read as the reverse complement.
GGAGCGGCGTGCGGCCGCCGAGGCGCTCGGCGCCACCGCCTGCGTCGATCCGACCGCCGAGGACGTGGCGGCGCGCGCGCGCGAGCTCACCGGGATCGGCGTCGACCACGCCTTCGAGACGGCGGGACGCGCCAGCCTGGTCGCTTCCGGGCTGGCCGCCACCAGGAACGGCGGCACCACCGTGTGCGTGGGCGCGCCGCCGCTCGACGAGGCGATCGAGCTGGCGCCGGCGGCGCTGTTCACGGTGACCGGCAAGCGCCTGGTGGGCTGCGTGCTCGGCGGCTCCCACTCGCTGCGCGAGATTCCGCGGCTGGTTTCGCTCTGGCAGGCCGGCCGCCTCGACCTGGAGGCGCTGATCACCGCGCGGCGTCCGCTGGCCGAGATCGACCGCGCCTTCGACGACCTGCGCCACCAGCGCGGCGTGCGGACGGTGCTCGAGCTGTGAGCGCCGCGCACGGCGCCGCGGCGGGCGCGGGGCGGCGCGAGCGCAAGAAGCGCGAGGTGCGCTATCGCATCGTCGAGGCCGGCGCCCGGCTGATCCTGCGCCAGGGCTACGAGGACACCACGGTCGACCAGATCGCCGCGGCCGCCCGGGTGGCGCAGAAGACCGTGTTCAACCACTTCCCCAGCAAGTCCCACGTGCTGGCCGCGCTGGCCGACCGCATGCTCGAGTTCACCCGCGAGCTGCTGGCGCGCGAGCGCGCCATGCGGGCGCCCGCCGCCGCGACCATCGCCGACTTCTTCGGGATCTCAGCCGAGCTGGGCGAGAAGGCGCAGCCGCTGGTGCGCAGCGTCGTGCTGGAGGTGCTGCGCACGGCGGGGACGCGGGGCCCGGCCGACGACGTGCTGCTCGAGATGCAGGCCGTCTAAGGGGGAACGATGCAGGAGCTCCGGGATCGGGTGGCGGTCGTGACGGGCGCGGCGAGCGGCATCGGCCGCGCCCTGTCCGCGCGCCTGGGTGCCGAGGGGATGAAGCTGGTGCTGGCCGACGTCGAGGCGGAGCCGCTCGAGCACGCCGCGCGCGAGCTCGAGGAGACCGGCGTCGAGACGCTGGCCGTGCGTACCGACGTGGCCCGGGCCGATTCGGTGAGCGCGCTGGCCGAGCGCGCGCTCCACCGCTTCGGCGCCGTCCACGTCGTCTGCAACAACGCGGGCGTGTTCGCGGGCGGGCTCTCCTGGCAGGCGCCGGTCTCCGACTACGAGTGGGTGCTGGGCGTCAACGTCTGGGGCGTGATCCACGGCATCCGCACCTTCGTGCCGATCCTGATGCAGCAGGACGAGGGCCACGTGGTGAACACCGCCTCGATGGCGGCGCTCACCTCGTCGCCGCTGGCCGGCGCCTACTACATGAGCAAGCACGCCGTGCTCTCGCTCAGCGAGTCGCTCTACCACGAGCTCTCGGGCCAGGCGCCGCACGTGGGCGTCTCGGCGGTGTGTCCGGAGCTGATCTCGACCGGCATCGGCCGCGCGCAGCGCAACCGCCCGCCCCATCTCGCGCGCAAGGACGGCGAGGCCACGGCGGAGACCGAAGTGGTCGAGGGCGCACTCGCGGGCTTCATGAGCCAGGGCGCGCCGCCGGCCGTGATCGCCGACCGCACGCTCGAGGCGATCCGCGAGCGGCGCTTCTACGTCCTCGCGCCCGAAGGCGACGGCTGGCGCGAGGCCGCCAAGGTGCGGCTCGACGACCTGCGCGAGGCGCGCAACCCCACGCACGTGGTGCCGGACCAGCTCGGAGAGCCCGGGCGCGCGCCGGCGGAGTGAGAGTGGAGGGCTCGAGGATGCGAACGATTCGGCGGACGTGGGTCGCGTGGCTGACCTGTGTGGTCCCGGTGCTCTGGGCGAGCGGAGAGGCGGTGGCCCAGGCGCCGCTCCATGCCATCTCGGGGCAGGCGCCCCCGCACAAGCTGTTGCAGCTCGAGGCGAGCAGCGGCGCGATCCTCGAGAGCGTCGCGATCACCGACGCCGAGCTGCTGCGGGCCCTGACCATCGACGCCAGCGGGCGCTTCCTCTCGACGGACCGCTTCCAGAACGCGGACGGGCCGGACCTGTTCGAGGTGGACCCGGCCACCGGAGCGGGGAGCACGATCGGACCGATCGGACAGGGCTGGAACTTCCGGTCGCTCGAGTACGACGCCAGCACGGGCGTGCTCTACGGCGCCACCGACGGCTGTGTGAACACGCCGGAGCTGACCTGCGTGATCAACGGCTCCGTGCTCTACCGGATGGACCCCGCCACCGGAGCGGCCACACCGGTGGCCGGGATCACGGGTCTGGTCGGGCAGGCGCCGACGGCCCTGGCGATCGATTCCCGCGGCAACGCCTACATCACCGGGATCGGATGGGACCTGTACGCCCTCGACCTCGACACGGGCGCCGCTACCCGTCTGGGTACGCTCGACACGCCGACCGGATCGCCCCCCTACTACCGAGACCTCGCCTTTGACGAGTCGGACGTCCTCTATGGGGTCCGGCAGTTCGGCTCGTCCGGGCGCCAGTCGGCCGTGGACCGCATCGACATCGCGACGCTCGCCACCACCGAGCTGTTCGCGACCGAGCTGCTGGATCCCTCCGACGAGCAGCCGATCGCGATCGCCTTCGCGTCCGGCCCCCGCGACGCCGACGGCGACGGCGTGCCCGACCGCGAGGACAACTGCATCGACGACGCCAACGCGACCCAGCTCGACGCGGATCGCGACGGCTACGGCGATGCCTGCGACCCCGACTACAACGACGACGGCAGCGTCGGGATCTCCGACTTCAACCGCTTCCGCCCGCAGTTCGGCCTGACGGACGCCGACCCGGGCTTCGACCCCGCCGTCGACCACGACGGAGACGGCAGCGTCGGCATCCCGGACTTCAACGTGTTCCGGAGCTTCTTCGGCGGGCCGCC
>JASJBO010000087.1 GCA_030066475.1 Myxococcota bacterium | reverse complement strand
CTCGTACTGCAGGAGGCGTTCAGGGACCAAGCTCGCGTCTCCTCCGCCGCGCATCACCCACTTCGTGGGTGTTCCGGGTTACGAGCTCGTACGCAACGGCCTCCTTCTCGGGCGCAGGTCGCAGCAGGCGGCCGACTCGCTGCAGATACTCGCGCGTGCCCAGGCGGCCTCCGATGAGGATCGCAGTATCGGCAGCCGGAACGTCGATCCCCTCGTTCAGCACCTGGGAGCTGACAAGTGCGCGCAGCTCACCCTTCGAGAAGCGCTCCAACGCCTCGGCCCGCTCTGTACCGCGAATATCGCTCGTCACGGGCATGACGCAGTGCTCGCGTGCGATTGCGTACGAGGCGTCATTGTCTCCTGTGAAGATCAGCAACCGGTCACCGCGATGCTCGCCGAGCAGTCGAGCCAGCGTCGCGCGCTTCTCCTCCGTGAACGCCACGAGCTGCCTCGAACGCCTCCATGCACCCAGCGCTCGTCGACCTTCGTCGCTTCGTACCGCGGCCCTCTGGAAGTCGCGCCAGCTCGAACGCGGCGAATAGCGGAAGAAATGACGCACGACCGGAAGATAGACCGACACCTCCTGGGAGTAGGCGCGCCGCTCCTCGGGGTTCAGGTCGAGCGAGAGCGTGACGACGCGAAGCGGCGCCAGGAACTCCCCGGCGAGGTCCGCGACGCGCTGCCGGTAGACCTCCCGACCGATCAGCTCCGCGAGCCGCCGGTGCCTTGCGGGCTCCGTCGGTGGCGTCCCGGTGAGACCGAGGCGCGCGGGCGCTGCGCACAGCTCCAGGGCCTCGTCCCCGGGTCCGGCGCCGAAGTGGTGCGCCTCGTCGACGACCACGAGATCGAAGCGATTTCCGAGGACCTCCATGTGATGGAAGGCGCTGGCGAAGGTCGCCACGGTCACGGCAAGGGCTTCGCGCTTGCCGTCGCCGTATTGACCGATAGGACCGCTGTAGAACTCGCCCAGACTCAGACGCCACTGCTCGAGGAGCACACGCGTCGGAACCAGGCAAAGGGCTCGGCAGCGGCGCCGAGCCATTGCGGCGATCGCGAGGCGGGTCTTGCCAGAGCCGGTCGGAAGGCTCACCAGCCCGCGAGCATTCGCTGCCGACCAGGCCGACAGGGCGGCGGCCTGATAGCTTCGAAGCTCCACCGGCTTCCACTCTCGAGCGAGATGTGCACCGGCCTCTTGCTGGGCCGTGATCACGCGATCCACGACCAGGTGGCCGGCGCGCGCCATTGCCTCCCGGAGCTCAGCAAACCGGTGGGCGGGGGCTCGGAAGGACTGGGTGCGCGGATCCCACAGTACGCCAGGCAGGTTCGCAGCCGCCGACTCGCTACAGCCAGACAGCGTGATGGTTCCACGATCGAAGTCGAGAGACACGGGCACGTCGAGTCATCCCGAGCAATCCTCGTGCCGTCGCCAGGTGGATGTCAGCCATGTCTCGCGTCGAGAGCGTGAAGGAAAGGCGACGTGCCGGTAGAGGAGCGTCGTTCACAGGGGCGGGCCCGCGTGGCCCGGAGTTGATCGCCATCGAGGCGCCGGCCCGTGTGGTCCAGGCGCCCGTCAGGTCGAGCAGCTGCAGGTGCTGGCCGATCCGAAACGCTGCGAGCGCGGGCGCGTCGGCGGAGCGGTCGATTCCCCTCGTGTCCTGGAAGACCTCGGCCAGGGCACTTGGGTCCCGAGTCCGAGGCGTAGAGGATCGAGCGCGTGCGATGCCGGCGGCGAGGAAGCGGGTGATGGTCGAAGCGGGCGCCGGTTGGCCCCAACGATCGAAAGCGGACTTGGTTGGTTTTCTTGGGGAGCGCCCGGAATCGCTGCCTTGCGTAGGCACTCTGGGGCGAAGCCGCGCCGCGGCCGGGCATCCGCTCGAATCGCTGCCTCGTGAGTCGGCGGGCTGCTAGGTATCGAGGGAGGTGATGAGTCCCGCGTAGTCGGCCAGCGAGCGCAGGCCCAGGAAGTCCCGGCGCGCGCACTGGCGCGCGTTCTTGCCGAGCTGCTCGGCCAGGGCCGGGTCGCTCAAGATGCGGCCCACCGCGTCGGCAAAGGCCTCGCGATCGCTGGGATCGGCGAGGAGCAGGCCGTTCTCGCCGTCGACGATCTGATCCTGGATGCCGCCCACGGCGCTGGCCACCACCGGCCGCGCCTTCCACATGGCCTCGGTCACCGTGAGCCCGAATCCCTCGTGGAGGCTCTTCTGTACCACCACCGCCGCGTGGCGCTGGAGGGCGTTCACGATGACCGCGTTCTCCTCCACGTCCGCGGTGGGCAGCGACGCCAGGTGCACCCTGCGCCGAACGGCCTGGGGGAGCTGGCGCCAGGCCGCCTCCACCTCGTCCAGGACCGCGGCGCCCTCGGGATCATCGGTCACGCCGCGCACGTTGGGACCCGCCAGGACGAGAGACGCCTCGGGCGCTCCGACGTCCTCGAGGAGGCACTCGAAGCCCTGGATCACGCCGATCGGATCCTTGAGTCGGTCCCAGCGCGAGACCTGCACCACCAGCGGCCGCTCCCAGGCCGGCGCCGCCCCGAGCCGGAGCACTTCGGCGCAGCGGTCCACGCGCCCGGGCGAGCCGTCGAGACGTCGGAACACCGCCCGGTGCGGGTCGGGAGAGCCCTCGATCAGGCCCACGTGGACCAGGATTGCCCGCACCGTGGCCGGGTCGAGCTCCTCGTTCTTGGCCGAGAAGGGGTCGATGGACGGTTGGATGATCACCGCGCGCTCGCCCTGGCAGCACGGCGGCACGAAGACACGGCGCGAGAAGACGAAGACCTGGGCGGGATCGAGGTAGCGCTCGAGAAACGCCCAGCCTTGCCGCGCCTCGGGGCCGCCTTCGTCGGAGCCGATGTGGCAGCGCCAGATGAGGACGGCGCAGCGCCCCTCCAGGTGGGGCAGTAACCCCGCAGTCTGCGGATCGTGCAGGATCACCACGTCGCGCGGCCCCAGCACCCCCAGCAGCTCGGCGGCGTTCGCCCGCATCACGTCCTCGTAGACCCGGTGCTCCGCCTCGCCCAGGGGCGAACCGTCCCCCGCGAAACCGTGGATGGCGTTGTGGAGCCGCTTCGTGATGCGGAAGAACGCGGGGGTGCCCTCGATCACGCTCCAGCGGGCGTCGACGCCGGCACCGCGGGCGTAGCCCACCAGCGGCTGGAGCATCTCTGCGACGCCCCCCCCCACGGCCGTGGAGCTGATGTTCCAGACGCTGCGGCCCGCCATGCGCTTCGCGAAGGCGGCTGCCTCGGCGGCCACGCGCCCGTACGCCTCGGCCTCCAGGACCGCGGCAAAGCGCTCCAGGGGCTCGGTCCCCACGTCGACGTGGAAGAGTTCCAATGCGGCCCTCCTGGCCTACTTGGGGGGTGCAAGGGTATCGGCGCGCAGGGGACCGCTCTCGGTGACGAGGATCGCGATCTTCTCGCCCGCGTCCACCACCGGGACGCACCCCTGTGCGTGCTCAGGACTCACCCGCCGCTCCGATATCGGGGCTCAGGTCGCGGATTCCGACGTCTTCGGAGATCCGCCCTGCTCGCTGCCGGCGCCACTTCACACGAGGACTCACGCCGAGATAGCGCTAGACGCTTGATCTCTCGAGCTTCTTGTTCGGGCGTCCGACCCGACGGGCCGGGGTTCGAGTCCCCCCCGGCCCACGGCAGACCCACTTGTACCAGAACCGCTTCGCCTGTCGAGGACGAGCAGCAGACTTCGGAAGCTGCCGCTCACCACGAAGTCGTCGAAGTGCGCCTGGATGCGCCTCGTGAGCGCTTCGTGTCGAACCGCGACCGGCCGGTGTCGGTGGCGACGACACCAGGGCCGGGCGGGGTTGGCGCCCGCTGGACGACGAATCGGAGTTTCGTGGAGTCCTTGCGGCCTACCCTCCCCTGCGCCTGGCAGAGCCTGGTCCCACCCTGTCGCCTATGCTCCCGGATGGCGCGCACGGCCGCGCGCAAAGCGCGATCGGTGAATTCATCAACTGAGCGATCACTCAGATGGGGCGGGACAGGGCAATGAGCAAGAAGTGGGTCTATGCCTTCGAAGAGGGCAACGGTAGTGACAAGAAGCTGCTCGGCGGCAAGGGGGCCAACCTGTGCGAGATGACCCAGATCGGCCTCAACGTACCGCCGGGCTTCGTCATCAGCACCGAAGCCTGCCTCTCCTACCTGGATGCCCCCGACCGCAGCGTGCCGAAGGGCTTGATGGACGAGGTGCGCGCCCAGATGCAGGTCCTGGAGGGCAAGACCGGCAAGCGCTTCGGCGAGGCGGAGAATCCGCTGCTGGTCTCGGTGCGTTCCGGCTCCGCCATGTCCATGCCGGGCATGATGGACACCGTCTTGAATCTGGGGCTGAACAAGAAGACGCTCTCGGGCCTGATCCGTCAGACCGGCAACGAGCGCTTCGGCTACGACGCCTACCGCCGATTCGTCCAGCTCTTCGGCAAAGTCGCTCTGAACGTGCCCGACGAGGTATTCGACGAGCAGTTCGAGATCGTCAAGGAGCAGGTGGGGGCGGGGGTCGACGTCGCCCTGCAGGCGGAAGACCTGCGTGAGATCAGCGAGCGGTTCCTGCAGGTGGTTCGCGACCACACGGGCAAGCCGTTCCCCGAGGATCCCGTCGAGCAACTGGAGATCGCCATCACGGCGGTCTTCGACTCCTGGATGGGCAAGCGCGCCGTGGACTACCGAAGGGAGTTCCAGATCACACCCGAGATGGCCAACGGCACGGCCGTGAACGTGGTCACCATGGTGTTCGGCAATCTGGGCAACGACAGCGCCACAGGGGTCGCTTTCACGCGAAGTCCCGCCACCGGCGAGAATCACCTGTACGGGGAGTACCTGGTCAATGCCCAGGGCGAGGACGTGGTTGCAGGCATCCGCACCCCAAAGCCGGTGCAGGAGATGCGCGAGGAGATGCCCGACCTCTACCGCCAGCTCAAGGATCTGCGGGAAAAGCTGGAGCGGCACTACCGCGAGATCCAGGACTTCGAGTTCACGATCGAGAAGGGGACGCTCTACTGCCTGCAGACCCGCAACGGCAAGATGAATGCCAGCGCCATGGTGCGCACCTCCGTGGAAATGGAGCGGGATGGCTTGATCAGCAGGGAGGAGGCCCTGCTGCGGGTGAATCCGGAGCATCTGGAGCAGATGCTGTATCCGCGCCTCGACCCGTACTACCGCGCCAACGCGATGGCCAGGGGTCTGGCCGCTTCGCCCGGTGCGGCGAGCGGACAGGCCGTCTTCGACGCCGACCGGGCCGAGGCTCTGGGCAAGCAGGGATTGAAGGTGATCCTGGTGCGCGAGGAGACCAAGCCGGAGGATATCCACGGCTTCTTCGCCTCCCAGGGCATTCTGACCAGCCGCGGCGGCAAGACCTCCCACGCGGCGGTGGTCGCCCGCGGCATGGGCAAGCCCTGTGTGGCCGGGGCCGAGGGCATCGAGGTCGACACGCAGCTTCGCGAGGCGTTCGCGGGCGATGCAGTGGTGAAGGAGGGCGACGTCATCACCCTGGACGGGACCACCGGCAATATCTACCTCGGTGAGGTGCCGATGGTGGAGGCGGATTTCTCGGAGGAGCTCAAGACCCTCCTGTCCTGGGCGGACGAGTCGGCCCAACTGAAGGTGATGGCCAATGCGGACACCCCGGACGACGCGCGGCGTGCCATCAAATACGGCGCGATGGGGATCGGCCTGTGCCGTACCGAGCGCATGTTCAACGCATCCGATCGCCTGCCCATCGTGCTGGAGATGATCGTGGCCGACACCCAGGAGGAGCGTCAGACAGCGCTGGACAAGCTGCTGCCCATCCAGAGGTCGGACTTCAGGGGTCTGTTCAAGGAGATGTCGCCCCGACCGGTCACGATTCGCCTGCTGGACCCGCCCATCCACGAGTTCCTGCCTTCGGAGCAGCAGCTGGAGGATGAGATCTCCCACCTGCGGGAGCTTCGTGGTGCGGTGCACGGCATGGAGGTGCTCGCGGACACCGTCTCGCTGCTGGGCGCGGAGGCTTCCCCTGCAGCGAGCAGGCTGCCCCAGGCCATCGCCGAGATGGGTAACACGCGGCTGGTAGACAGCGTTCTGGCCCGAAAGGAGACGATCCTGCGCAAGGCCAAGGCGCTCCGCGAGATCAACCCAATGCTCGGGCATCGGGGTGTGCGCCTGGGCCTCACCTATCCCGAGATCTACACCATGCAGATCCGCGCCGTCCTGGAAGCCGCTGCGGAGTGCGTCAAGGAGGGCATCGAGGTGCACCCCGAGATCATGGTGCCCCAGGTGTGCACGGCTCAGGAGCTGACTCGGGTAAGGGAGTACGTGGAGAATGCCCACAAGGCCGTGGAGTCCACCTACGGCGTCGAACTCCACTACCAGTTCGGCAGCATGATGGAGGTCGTACGCGCCTGCTTGCGTGCCGACAATCTGGCTACGGTCGCCAACTTCTTCTCCTTCGGCACCAACGACCTCACCCAGGCCACCTTCTCCTTCAGCCGAGAGGATGCGGAGAACAAGTTCCTGCCCATGTACAACGAGCGAAGCGTCCTCCAGGACAACCCCTTCGAGGTCCTGGACATCAAGGGCGTGGGTCGTCTGATGAGCCTGGCTGTAGAGTGGGGACGCCGTACCAAGCCCGAATTGAAGGTGGGGATCTGCGGAGAACACGGCGGACACCCCGCCTCGATCCGTTTCTGCCACGAAACGGGATTGGACTACGTGTCCTGCTCGGCGCCCCGCGTACCCATCGCGCGCCTGGCGGCAGCTCACGCCAACATCCTGTCCGCAGGATGATCCTCATTCGAGGGGCCTGAAGGACGGGTGTCAGGTCGAGCTGGGTGATCGGGGGTTCAGGCTGCGAACGCATGTCCCAGACTCTCAGGCTCTCAGGCCGAAAACCTGGTACGCGACTCGGCGAAGTCGTAAGCGAAGTGAAATGGCACGCCGGGAGGGATTCGAACCCCCGACCCCCAGGTTCGAAGCCTGGTGCTCTATCCAGCTGAGCTACCGGCGCGTGCCGACGGGGAAGATAACCCTCCGCCCGGGGGGCGCAGCCCGCCCCCCGGGCGGGCGCCGCCTACTGGATGATGAAGTCCTCGGTCTTCTCGATCAGCACGGGGTTCCAGGGCGGCTGGTCCGGGTTCGAGACGAGCTCGTCGATCAGCCGTGCCGGGTTCGCGTTGACCTCGAAGCACGAGGTCTTGCCCACGCCGACGACGCGGCCGTCGAAGACCTCGGGGTTCTCCAGGCTCATCCGCCCGACCGGGTTCTTCACCGAGACGTCGACGTCCCGGGGCGGCACGCCCGCGACGAGGGAGTCGACCGCGACCAGTACCAGGCCGGCGGGGGGCGGCGCGGCGCCCGTGCCATTGGTGATGGTGAAGCAGACGTTCAGCTCGTCGAGGTCGCGCGGCGTGAGCCCCACGCGCGTCCAGCCGAGGACGCGCTCGTTGCCGTTCAGGAAGGCGAGGTAGGCGACCCGCGTGGTCGGGTGCGGCGGCTCCGTGGTGGGCTGGTCGCCGTTCATGATCATCAGCGTGGTCTGCTCCTGGTAGAACGACGGCGCCTGGGGCGGGAACAGCTTGCACTCGTAGGGGCACTGCAGGAAGCCGGTGTCGTTGGCCGTGTCGGCGAGCGCGGCGCCGGCAGGGGCCAGCAGACCAGCGACGGCGAGCGCGGCAATCGTGGATCGGGTCGGGTTGCTCATCGCGGATTCCCTCCATGGGCCGTGGCGAAACGCCGCAGTCTCCCCGCGGGCGCGCGCAGCGGCGCGTTTCTCGGCGCTTCGAGCCGCAATTCTTCGGCGACTCGACACCTCGGAAGTAGAAGTGTCCACCTTGGTGGTGGCAGCGCGAGTCGTCCGGGCCACGGGGGTGCGTCTGGCTCGCCGCCGCCTGGGAAGGCAAACGAGGGCTGGCAATGAAACTCTTGGCTCCGACGCTCCTGGCCGCTCTGGCTCTACTCGTCACATTCGGCTCGACGGCGCACGCCACCGTGGTCACGACGGGCTGCGGCGGGGGCGATACCTGCACCATGACCCAGCTCACCGCCGGCGGCACGATCACGGCGGGAAGCCTGCGCTTCCACAGCTTCTCGGTCCTGGCCGACGCCGGCAACGTGACCGTCGACGAGGGCACGATCAGCCTGACCGGCCTCGACGACGCGGGGCTCGATCCCGGCCCCGGCTTCCGGTTCAACTCGAACGGCGAGCTCTCGACGTCGAGCGCCGAGGAGATCATCTACGCGTTCTCGTTCAGCGTCACCGACGTGGGCGGCGCGAACACGATGAAGGACGGCAGCCTGCGTGCCGGCAACAACACGTTCGGCGCCGACGACGAGTGGGAGGTCGAGGCGCGGGTCCCCTCCACCAACTTCCTCGCCGATCTGGAGATCACCGACGGTACCTTCGTCTCGTCGGTGCTGTTCGACGACACCTTGGACTTCGCGCCGACCAGCGCCATCACGGCGCGCCACAACATCGGCCTCTTCAGCGACTTCGCCCTGTCGACGGGCGCCACGCTCGAGAGCTACACCTTCCGGGTGTCGCAGATCCCGGAGCCGTCGTCGCTCACGCTGGTGTTGACCGGGCTGGTGCTCGGTACGAGCATGCGACGGCACCGCCGAGTCGGGAGCGGTCCCACCGGGTAGGGGCGCGTCGCCCGCCCGTCAGCCGCCGGCCATCCCCGCCAGGAACCGCAGGGCCGCCTCGGCGACGTCGTTGGCGCGGCCCGGGTCGCTCGCCGCGAGCTGGCGGTGGCGCAGCGAGCAGTTGGCGTGCGGGCTGTCGTCGGCCGTGAGCCGCTCGACCATGAGCTGGGCGGCGGCCGCCGTCACGGGGTCGGGATCGTCGGCCGCCGCCAGCGCGACGTGGAGCGCCAGGATCTTCTCGGCGCGCTCCTCGAGCAGCACCTCGCGCGTGTCGAGCTCGAAGAACTCGATCGTCACCAGCGCGCGGGCGCGCCGATGGCCGCTGGCGGCGACGGGCACCGGCGTGACGCCCTCGAAGGTGATCAGGCGCCGCGGGTCGGTGTCGACGGCGCCGATCGGGTAGATCAGGTAGGGGCGCTCCCCCTTCATGTTGCGCGGCGTGTCGCCCCCGGTCTGGCGGGCGCGCGCGACGGGGAAGCTGTTCGACTTGAGCGTGGAGTTGCAGGTCTTGCAGCTGATCAGGTAGTTCTCGATGTGGTAGGCGAGCAGGAAGTAGCCGGGCTCCGCGGCTTCGCCGAGCCCGAGGCCCAGCTCCTGGTCGACGGTGATGTCGCGCTCGCGGCGCTGCTTCGGGGAGGGCCAGAGCTTGACGCTCTTCTTGGGGCGGAAGTGCTCGACGTCGTGCTCGATGTTGCCGAACGCCGACTTCTCGAGGCGGCGCTCGCAGAAGCCGCACTTGAAGCCCTGCAGCTCCATGTACACCCGCTTGATCCGGCTCCAGATCGAGGAGCGTCCCTCCCCTTCGTAGCGCCCCAGCACGCGGAAGCGGTCGGTGCGCGCCTGGGCCGTCTGGAGCCAGTCGCGCGAGGCGGCGTCCACGCGCCGCCGCCAGGTCGAGGGGCGGATCGGGTAGCGGATCATCGCTTCGAGCCCTTGCGCCCCTTGCCGCGCTTCTTCCCCTTGCCTTTGCCCTTGCCGCCGCCCTTGCCCCGCTTCATCTTCTGCGGGTCGCCCAGCACGCGCATCAGCTGGAGCGGCGCGTCGCGATCGCCCTCGCGGGCGAGCCGCACGAGCTCGCGCAGGTGCTTGCGGAACGGGTCGGCCCGGGTCGAGGCCAGGTCGAAGTACGAGCTGGTGAGCACGCCGTCCGCCGAGCGTCCGAACACGTCGTCCGACACGCTGCGGGTGCGCGCGGCGCCCACGCCATCGGCGTCGCGGTCGGCCTCGAGTACGGCGATGTTCCTGGGCCGCAGCCCCCCCGCGAGCAGCGGGCTGTGCGAGGTGACCAGGAGCTGGAGCCGCGGGAAGGCCGCCGAGACCCAGGCCAGGACGTCGAGCTGCCAGCGCGGGTGCAGGCGCTGGTCGATCTCGTCGACGAGCACGACGCCCGGGAGCGCGTCGAGCCGCCCGTCGGGCGGCGCGGCGGTGTGCAGGTGGTAGAGGAGGTCGGCGATCCAAGCGATGTGACTGCGCAGACCCTCCGAGAGTGCGTCGTAGGGCACCGCGACGTCGTCGTGCTCGAACAGGTAGGCCCCGCCCTCGAGCTCGCCCAGGAAGCGCGTGCTGGGCGGGATCGTGCGCCCGAGCAGCTCGGCCACCTGGGCGTATCGCTCCGGCGCCGCACTCGCGCAGTCGGGCAGCCAGGTCTCGAGCGGCTGCAGCGGGACCCGCTCGTCCAGCATGCTGGCGACCCGTTCCAGGCGCGCGCCGCGGATCCACGGCCTGCCCCGCTCCTCTCCGGCGCTGGCGGCGTGCCGCGACGGGCCGTAGCCGGCCAGGAAGAAGCCCGGCCCCGGGTCGCTCGCGACTGCGGCAACGTCGCCGCCGTCCTCGCTCTCGAGCACCTCCGAGCCCAGCGCGATGCGCGTCGTCAGACGCAGCGCCCGGAGGTCCCCGAAGTCGGGATCCGCTTCGGCGCCGGGGGCCTCGTCGGTCGCGTGGAGGTGGAGCCCGACGCGCAGCCGGCAGTCGCGCTGGCTCGCGCGCCGCACCCAGCCCCTGGTCTCGAAGCCACTCGCCCGGAGCGGCTGGCCCAGCGCGGCGGCAACCAGCGCTTTGAGCACGGTGGACTTTCCGCCGCCGTTGAGCCCGGTGAGCAGGTTGACGTTGGGGAGCTCGAGCGAAGCGGCGTCCGGCGCGTCGGGGTGCAGGAACTCGATGTCCGCGCACGAGATGCAGCGGAACTCCCGGATGGAGAGGTCGGCGACGTACAAGGCACCTCCCGGGGAGCGGGACTCGAGGGGAGCATCCTACACCCGCCGGACCCCGCGACTCAATGGATCCGTCCGCTCGTGGCCCTACCCCGCCTCCGCACCGCGCAGCCGCGCGATCGCGCGCGAGACGTGCTGCGGCGAACGCGTGCGGCGCGCCAGCACGGCGTAGAACGCCGGCACCACGAAGAGCGTGAAGGCGGCCGAGACCGCCACGCCGAACACCACGACGATGCCGATCGGCTGGCGCGACTCGGCGCCCGCACCGGTGCCGAGCAGCAGCGGCAGCGCGCCGAAGGTGGTGCAGGCGCTGGTCATCAGGATCGGGCGCAGCCGGATCGCGGCGGCCTCGATCAGCGCGTCCTCGAACGGGCGGCCGCGGTCGCGGAGCTGGTTGGCGAACTCCACGATCAGCACGCCGTTCTTGGCGGCCAGGCCGATCAGCAGCACGGCGCCGATCTGGCTGAACACGTTGATGCTGGCGCCGAAGGCCCACAGGCCCAGCAGCGCGCCGGTGAGCGCCAGCGGCACCGTCACCAGGATCACCACCGGGTGGACGAAGCTCTCGAACTGCGCCGCCAGCACCAGGAACACGATCACCAGCGCCAGGGCGAAGGTGACGGCCAGGCTGCTGCCCGACTCGCGCAGCTCGCGCGACTCGCCGTCCCAGCCGATGCGCGCGCTGGCCGGCAGCACCTCGCGCGCCTTCGCCTCCAGCTCGTCCATCGCGCGGCCCAGGCCGACGCCCGGCGCCAGCGCCGCGTCGAGCGTGACGGCGCGCATGCGGTCGAAGCGGTTGAGCTGGTCGGGGCCGGCCACCTCGTCCAGCGTCACCAGGTTGGCGAGCGGCACCAGCCGGTCGGTGGTGGAGGAGCGCACGTACAGGTTGGTCAGGTCGTCGGGGCTGGCGCGGTCGGCGTTCTGGCCCTGGAGCACCACGTTGTACTCGCGGCCGCGGTCGACGTAGGTGGTGACGATGCGCGAGCCGAGCATGGTCTCGAGCGTGCGGCCCACCTCGGCCAGCGACACGCCCAGCACGGCCGCGCGGTCGCGGTCGACCCGCACGGTCATCTTGGGCTTGCGCACCTGGTAGTCGCTGTCGGGGTTGGCCAGCGCCGGAAGCTCGTCCATCACGGGAAGCAGCGTGTCGCGCCAGGCCTCGAGCTCCTCGTAGTCGGGACCGCCCAGCACCAGCTCGACCGGGCGGCCATCGCTGCGAATCCCGAGGCTCGCCGGCGTGAAGACCGAGACGCGCACGCCGGGGAGCCGGCCGAGCTCGCGGCGCAGCCGCGCGGCGACCTCCTCGCTGCTCTCCTCGCGCTCGTCCCAGGGGTCGAGCAGCACGATCGCGCGCGCGGAGTTGACGTCGCCGGTCTGGTCGAAGCGGGCGGGCAGGCGCGTGAGCGTGCGCATCACGGGCCCGTCGTCCACCTCGCGCATGATGATCGCCTCCATCTCGCGCGCGTAGCGGTCGGTGTAGTCGAACGAGGCGCCCTCGGGCGCGCGCATCAGCGCCAGCACCAGGCCGCGGTCCTCCTTGGGCGCGTACTCGGTCGGGAGCCACGCGAGCAGCAGTCCCGCGGCGGCCGAGACCGCCACACCGGCGCCGAGCACGGCGATCCGGTGGCGCACCACGTGGACCAGGACGCGCCGATAGCCGCCGGCGAGACGCTGGAAGAACACGTCGATCGCGTGCGCGACCCCGCGCCGCGCCTCGTGAACGCGGAACAGCTTCGAGGCCATCATCGGCGACAGGGTCAGCGCCACGACACTCGAGAAGATCACCGCGGCCGCCAGCGTGATGCCGAACTCGCTGAACAGGCGCCCCACGTCGCCCTGGATGAACGAGAGCGGCACGAACACGGCCACCAGCACCAGGGTCGTGGCGATCACCGCGAAGCCGATCTCCTGCGAGCCTTCGAGCGCCGCCAGCAGCGGCTGCGCCCCGGCCTCGATGCGCCGGTAGATGTTCTCGAGCACCACGATGGCGTCGTCCACCACGAGCCCGATCGCCAGCACCAGCCCCAGCAGCGTGAGCGTGTTGATCGTGTAGCCGAGCACGGACATCACCAGGAAGGTGGCCACGATCGAGACGGGCACCACGACGCCGGGGATGAGCGTGGCGCGCAGCGTGCCGAGGAACGCGTAGATCACCACCAGCACCAGCGCGAGCGCGAAGAACAGCGCCTTCACCACCTCGAACATCGAGGCGCGGATGAAGTCGGCGCGGTCGTAGTTGACCATGATGCCCATACCGTCGGGCAGGTCGTCGGCCACCAGCGCCTTCTCGGCGCGCACGCCGCGCGAGACCTCGAGCGTGTTGGCCTGCGAGCGCTGCTCGATTGCCAGGGACACGGCCGGGATCGCGTTGGCGCGCGCCAGGTTGCGCTCGTTCTCGGCGCCGAGCCGCACCTCGGCCACCTGCGCCAACCGCACGAGCTGGCCGTCGGGGCCGCGCCCCACCACGAGACGGCGGAAGTCGTCGGGGGTGGTGAAGCCGGTGTCGGTGCGCAGCGTGAACTCGCGCTCGATCGACTCGAGCCGCCCCGCCGGCAGCTCGACGTTCTCGGCGCGCAGCGCGCGCTCCACGTCGGCCACGGTGAGCGCGTGGGCGGCCAGCGCCTGGCGGTCGAGCCAGACGCGCATCGCCCAGCGGCGCTCGCCCGAGATGCGCACCCGCGCCACGCCCGGCACGGTCGAGAAGCGGTCGATCAGGAAGCGCTCGGCGTAGTCGGTGATCTCGAGCCCCGACATGCGGTCGGAGGTGAGGTTCAGGTACATGACGGCGCGCGTGTCGTTGTCGACCTTGGCGATCGCGGGCGGGTCGGCCTCCTCGGGGAGCTGCTGCACCACGCGCGACACGCGGTCGCGGATGTCGTTGGCGGCCTCGTCGATGTTGCGGTCGAGCGTGAACTCCACCCGGATCGTCGAGCGCTCGTCGCGGCTCGACGAGGTGAGCTTCTCGACGCCCTCGAGCCCGGCGATGCGGTCCTCGATCACCTGCGTGACCTTGGTCTCGACCACCTCGGCCGAGGCGCCGCGGTAGCTGGTCTCGATCGAGACCACGGGCGGGTCGATGTCGGGGTACTGGCGCACCGGCAGGTTGGCGAGCGCGGCGAGGCCCAGGATGACGAGCAGCGCCGACAGCACGGTGGCGAACACCGGCCGCCGCACCGACACGTCGGAGAGGATCACGGGGCGCCCTCCCACGCCACGGCGAGCTCGCCGGCCACGGCCACCGGCTGCCCGGGACGCGCCCGCTGCGTGCCCTCGGCGATCACGCGCTCGCCCTCGGCGAGCCCGTCGACCACCTCGATCTGACCGGGACGGCGCCGCCCGGTGCGCACCGCACGGCGCTCCACCAGGTCGCCCGGACCCACCACGAACACGTACTGCTCGCTGCGCTCGGGCACGATGGCCTGCTCGGGCACCATCAGCGCGCGGACGTCGTCGCGCACCAGGCCGACGGTCAGGAACATGCCGGGGCGCAGCATCCCGGCCTCGTTCGGCAGCAGCGCGCGCACCGTGATGGTGCGGGTCACGCGGTCGATGCGCGTGTCGATCGTCGCGACCTCGCCGCGGAACACGCGGTCGGGCCAGGCGGCGGTGCGCCCCACCACGGGCAGGCCCTCGCCGAGCAGCGACAGCGCGGTGGCCGGCACCGCGAAGTCGAGCTTCACGACTTCGGTGTCGTCGAGCGTGGTGATCACGGTCTGCGGCGTCACCAGGCTCCCGAGGCTCACGTTTCGCAGGCCCAGGCGCCCCGCGAAGGGCGCCCGCACGCGCGTATCGGCGAGCCGGGCCTGGGCCGCCGCCAGCGCGGCGCGGTCGGCGTCGCGCTGGGCCAGGCGCTGGTCGAGCTCGGAGGCCGACGCGGCGCGCGTGTCGAACAGGCGCTGCGAGCGGCGCGCCTGGCTCTCGGAATCGACCAGCTCGGCGCGCGCCGCGGCCACGTCGGCCTTCGCGGCGCTGTCCTCCAGCTCCACCAGCACCGCGCCCGCCTCGACCTCCTGGCCCTCGGTGAAGCGGATCGCGGTGATCGTCTCGGAGATCTTGGGGCGGATCTCCACCGACTCGTTGGCGCGCACCGTACCCGGCGCCTCGACCGTGAGCGGGAAGTCGAGCGTGGTCGCCACCGCCACCACCACGCGCGGAGGCTCCCCGGCGCGAGTCGGAGCCGGCATCCCGGCGAGCAGCGGGGCCAGCACCAGGACGGCGGCGCGTGCGCCGGAGGGGGGGGGCTTCACGGAGCGACTCCTCGCGCCCGGGGGGGCACGCTCCGAGACTAACCCATGCCTGCCCATGCCCGGCGGGGTCCGAATCGACTACCCTGTGCAGCGTGCGGGTCGCCACCGCCCTCCGCGTCCTCGTGCTGATGGTCCCGTTCCTGTCCGGGTCCTCCACCTGCGTCTTCATCTACGACAGCGACGGCGACGGCCGCAAGGACGCCAGCGACAACTGCCCCACCACTCCGAACGCCAACCAGCTGGACAGCGACGGCGACGGGCTCGGCGACGCCTGCGACGAGGACCAGATCCTACGCGCCCTGCTGGTGAAGGTGAGCACGCCGGAGGGCGTCGTCGGTGCGAGTGACGGCTCGATCCGCGCAATGGGGCGGGACGTCCAGCGCTACTACGAGGAGATCTCGTACGGCAACCAGCGGATCGCCGGGATCGACGACCCCGTCGAGGCCTTCGACATCGTCGGTCCCTTCTTCGCCCCGATCGTCTACGACGGCTACAACGACTACCTGATCATCCAGAACGTCGAGGCGCAGCTGATCGGGGCCGGGATCAACCGCTTCCGCTACGACCAGACCATCTTCGTAGTGCCCGACAGCTTCGGGAACCGCGCACCGCGCGGCTTCACCTCAGGCTGGGCGGACCTCGGCGACACCATCTGGATGCGCGCTGTCGCGATCCTGCGCTCGGGCGCAGTCGGGCACGAGATCGGGCACAACCTGCCCCCGAACCTGGGCCACGCCAACCTGCTCCAATGCACCGGCCCGGAGCCCTACGACTACGGCTACTCCGGCTGCACCCGGATCGAGTACCTCGACGCCTTCGACGCGATGGGCTGGTCCGAGCTGCGCGGCCACATGAACGCGATCAACCGCGAGGCGGTGGGCTACTTCTCGGAGGACAACGTCTACGAGATCACCGAGAGCAGCCTCTACTGGCTGCCACCGATCGAGACGCCGGGGGCGGGCATCAAGGCCTTCAAGATCCGGCGCTCGTTCGCGGACACGATCTACCTCGAGTACCGCCAGCCGATCGGCTACGACGCGCTCTCGATCGCCGGCATCGCGGGCGCCGGCGCGGGCGTGCAGATCCGCAGCACCTACTGGCCCGGCGAGACGGTGCTGATCCCCCCGGGCGGGGAGTTCTCGCTGGCGCCCGGGATGACCTACGACGCGCTCTCCTTCACGGTGACGACCCTGTTCAGCTCGGCGGGCGGAACGCTGCTCGAGGTCCAGTTCCGCTAGCCATGTGCGACTGCCTCGTCGCCAGCGGAGACCAGGCGCGCGGCGGCGTCACGGTGTTCGCCAAGAACAGCGACCGGCCCGAGCACGAGTGCCAGCCCTTCGTGCAGCACGCGGCCGCCTGCCACGCCCCGGGCTCGCGCGTGCGCTGCACGCACGTCGAGATCGCGCAGGTCGCCGAGACCTACGCCGTCATGGGCCACTCGCCCTGGTGGGTCTGGGGCTTCGAGCACGGCGTGAACGAGCACGCGCTCGCGATCGGCAATCTCACGGTGTTCTCGAAGGAGGAGATCGAGGCGCGGCCCGGCCTGATCGGGATGGACCTGGTGCGGCTCGGACTGGAGCGCGGGCGCAACGCGCGCGAGGCGCTCGAGCTGATCGCGGCGCTGATCGAGACCCACGGGCAGGGCGGGTCCGCCTTCGCGCCCGAGGCCGCGGGCTACCACAACGCCTTCGTGCTCGCCGATCCCCACGAAGCCTGGCTGCTCCAGACCTCGAACCGGCGCTGGGCGGCGCGCCGCACCCGCCGCGACGCGCTCTCGAACCAGCTCTCGCTGCGCTCCGACTGGGAGATCGGCTCGCGCGACCTCGAGTCCTTCGCCGAGGCCGAGGGCTGGTGGGGCGGCTCGGGACGGCTCGACGTGACCAGCGCGTATCGCAACCCGCACGTGCCGCGCCGCATCTCGGAGCCGCGTCTGCGCCGCTCGCTGGAGCTGCTCGAGCGTCGGGCGGGCGAGCTCGACGCGGGCGCCATGATCGACATGCTGCGCGATCACGGCGAGGGCGGCGCGGTGCGCCGTCCCGGCAGCACGCCCGACGACGAGGCCTACTACACGCTGTGCATGCACAGCGAGCCGGTCGGGACCACCACCGCGAGCCTGGTCGCTCCCCTGCCCGCGCCGACCGCCGGTCCCTGGCCCGTGTGGATCTCGTTCGGGACGCCCTGCACGGGGATCTTCCTGCCGGTCTACCTCGACGGCGTGATCCCCGCCGAGCTGGCGCGAACCGACGCGGCCGCGGGGGTGGCCGGGGAGTCGCTGTGGAGCGCGATGAAGGCGCTGCAGGACGCGGCAGCCGCCGACTTTCCGCGCCACACGCCGGCGCTGCGCGACGCGTGGAAGGAGCTCGAGGCGCGCGGCGAGGCGGAGCGCGGCGAGGTGGAGGCCGACGTGCGGCGCGCCCTGGCGGCCCGGGATCGCGAGGCCGTCCGACGGCTGCTGACGGAGTTCATGGCGCGCATCTGGCGCGAGGCGGCCGAGCGCGCGCGCGAGCTGGCCGCCGGCCTGGCAGCCTGTTGAAGAACAGGTACCAGCCGAGCTCAGGCGGTCTGCGCCTCCTGCTCGGGCAGGCGCCGGACCGGGCGCGCGGTCGGGAAGTACTCGGCTCGCAGCTCCCAAGGAACGCCGAGCGCGGCGAGGATCTTGCGCTTGGTCGCCTGGCGGCAGGTGCGGCCCTTCTCGACGGCGTGGATCGTGCGCGGCGACACGCGAGCCTTCGAGGCGAGCTCGTTCTGTGTCCACCCCTGGGCCTGGCGTGCGGCCCGGATCCGATTCATCGTCGGCCTCCATCCTACCTGCGTGGTACCTGCGCGGTACCAACCTGCGTGGTACCTGCGCGGTACCTGCTTCCCCCGTCCCCGGTCTCGCGACCCCTCTTCCAGCCCTTCGATGGTAGCCTCGGGGCGCCCGGCTGGACACCGGGGCGGACCCCCACAGGCCCGCCCCCGCGGGGTTTTTCCTCAACGTTTTCGATGGGTTGAGCCGCCGGCGGCGGCTCAGCGCCAGCCCAGCGGGAGCATCGAGACGCTGTCCGAGATCTCGTCGGGATGGGCCTGGGCCAGCACGATCAGCGAGCTGTTCGGGATCCCGTCCGGAACCCAGGCGCCGACCCAGAAGCCGAAGCCGAAGGCATAGGCCGTGAGCGCCACGCCGAGCCCCACGGCGGAGATCCCGAAGCGCTCGCGCCAGGCCGCGAGCGGGTCCACGAACCAGCGCGCCAGCCCCCAGAGCCGGACGTCGGCGCGCGGACTCGTCTCGATCGGCACCAGGCTCGGCGGGAGCAGCCGCAGCAGCAGCTCGGCCGCCTCGTGGTCGCGCAGCCGGCGCCGGCAGCCGGAGCATGCGCGAACGTGTTCGCGCACGGCGTCGCGCTCGCGCGGGCGCAGCGTGCCGTCGAGCAGACCGGGCAGCAGGCGGCGAACGCGCGCGTGTCTCACGAGTCCGCCCCGGGCTCATGCTCGCCGAGATCGAGGTCGCGCAGCATCGGGCCCAGCCGCTGTCGCAGCTCCTCGCGACCGCGGCGCAGCCAGGTCCCGACCGTGGCCAGCGGGATGCCCTCGCGCTCCGCGATCTCGGTGTTGCTGAGGCCCCACACGATGCGCAGCACCAGCATCCGGCGGTGCTGCGGCTTTACGTCGAGCAGCGCCGAGGCCACGGCCGAGAGGATCTCCCCCTCGAGCACGCGCGCCTCCTGATCACACGACTCGCGCGCGCGCGCCGCCGCGACCGCCTGCCGCACGCGCGCCTCGGCCAGCGCCGCATCGCGCCGCCGCCGCGAGCGCACCACGTTGACCGCGCCGTTGGTCGCGGCGCGGTACAGATAGGTCCACAGGCTCGCCTTGCCGCCGTACGCGGCGCGTGGCAGGGCGAGGAAGACGCGCTGCACCACGTCCTCGGCCTCGGAGCGGTCGCGCAGCACGCGGTGCGCAACCGCCACGAGCCGCTTGTGGTAGCGGCGGTGCAGCTCGGCGAGCAACGTCCGGTCGCCCGCCTGCCAGCGACGGTCGATCTCGGCATCGCTCAGGCGCCGGAGGGCATCGCCTTCCGGTGCCGTCGGCGCAGTCGATGACGCACTCACGTCGGCGCGCGCTCCCCGCTCGATCGGTCCCCAGCATATTCGAC
>JASJBO010000449.1 GCA_030066475.1 Myxococcota bacterium | reverse complement strand
CACGTCGAGCGCCCCGCCGACGGCGAAGATCGAGTCGCCGGCCAGCGCGAGCGCGCGGGCCGGCGCGGCGCGCTGGAAGGCGGCGAGCTCGCGCGGCGCCGCGGGGTCGCTCAGGTCGAGCAGATGAACGCGGCCGCCGTCCGCCTCGCCGGCCACCGCGAGCGCGCCCTCGAGTGCGACGCTGGCGAAGTCGCCGGCCACGCGGCCCAGCTCGAGCGGGCGGTCGGGGTCGATGCGATCGAGGATGCGCAGCCCCTCGGCCGTCGCGATCGCGGCGAGCTCGCGCCCGAGCGCCAGGTCGCGGATCTCGGTGTCGGAGGCGAGCTGGCCCAGCAGGTCGAGCGACGGGGTCGTGAGATCTCGCACCTCGATGCGATCGCCTCCGGCGTCCGCGACGACCAGCAGCAGCCGCTCGTCGTCCGGGAACACCGCCACGATCGACCCGGACGCCGGGACGTAGTGCCCGATCACGGGATGCGCGGGGTCGTCGAGACGGAGCTGCGCGAGCGTTCCGTCCACCACGACGAGCCCCAGGTCGCCGACGGCGGCCACCGCGCTCGCGGCCGACTGCTCGGGCAGCGGGACCTCGCCCAGATCGCGCGGCAGGCCGGACTCGTCGGCGTCCACCACGTGCACGCGCGTCCCCGCCAGCGCGAGCACGCGCCGGCCGACGGGCGTCGCGGCCGCGGCCACGTCGGTGACCGGCGCACCGAGCCCGAGTTCGCCCTCGGCCTGCGGGTTCCCGGCGTCGATCACGGTCACCTCGCGCAGGCCCTGGTCGCCGCCCGCCACGAACAGGCTCGTGCCGAGCGGCGCCAGGCCGACGGCGGCCTCGAAGTCGAGCGTGGCGCGCGCCGCGAGGCGCATCTCGAAGGCGATCGGCGCGCTCACCAGATCCCCGCCCGGGCTCGGCGTCGTGACGCGCACCTCGGTGGCGCCCAGGATGCGGCCGTCGGGCGGCGCGAAGCGCAGCGTGCCGCTGCCGAGCAGCGCCGTCACCGCCACCGGGATGCCGCCCACCTCGACGCGCGTTCCCGGGAAGAAGCCGACGCCGCGCAGGGTCACCTCGAGCGGGTCGACAGTGCGCGCGCCGTCCGGCTCGACGCCGGTGAGGACGGGGGCCGGCAGCACGTTGTAGGCGCCGATGCGCGTGTCGGCCAGTCCGCCGGGGTTCTCGACGCGCACCGCCAGCGGCGTGACGTCGCGCGCCTCGAAGCCCGGCAGCGCCGGCGCGAGCACGCGCAGCTCTTCGCCGTCGGGGCTCACCGAGAGCACCGTCACCGGCACGCCCCCGATCGTGACCGCCGCCCCGGGGCGGAAGCCGCGGCCGATCAGCAGCAGCTCGTCGCCGCCGCGGAACGGTCCGAAGGCGGGCTCCGTGGCTTCGACGCGCGGCTGCACGGCGCCGGGCAGGTCCGAGACGCGGAAGCGGCTCCGGAACGGCGCCAGGATCGGATTGCCGCGCAGGTCGAGCAGCTCGGGGGTCACGTGGATCCGGTAGCCGCGTCCCGCTTCGAGCGGCGCGGACGGCAGCAGGCGGATGCGCGTGCCGAAGACGGCCGGCTCGCTCTCGAGCGATGCAGCCACGACGGGCCCGTCCTCGGCCTCGATGCCGTCGCCGTCGTCGTCGACCAGCTCGGTCAGGAACACGCTGTCGGCGTCCACCTCGGCGGGGTCGACGAAGCCGGTGAGGTCGATGCGCACCGCGGTCTCCTGCGGCACGCGCGCGCGCAGCCCGGGCTCCACCTCGAGCACGTTGACGCCGTCCAGGCGCACCACCTGCACCGTGCCCTCGCCCGAGGCCGCGCGGACGCCGACCACGATGGTGTTGCCGAGCGTGCCCACCGACAGCGCCTCGCCGTCGGTGCCGGCGAAGCGGATGCGCACCGGCGCCGCGCGGTCGCTCACGTCGAAGATCTGGAGCCCGTCGCCGCCGGCCGCGACGAAGGCCAGGCTCCCGACCACCTCGACGTCGTTGGCCGTCGTCGCGCCGTCGCCATCGAGGTCCTCGGGGCGCAGGAAGCCGCGCGGGACCGGCAGCGCGCGTGAGCTGAACTCGAAGATCTGCACCACGCCGCCCGGGCCCTCGGCGACGAATACCTCGTTGCCGACCACCCGCAGCCGCACGCCGGGGCCGGCCAGCTCCTGGCTCGACAGCAGCGGCAGGTCGGGGTCGGTCAGGTCGAGGATGCGCAGGAAGTGGCGCTCGTCGGCCGTCGTCACCGACACCAGCGCGGCGTCGGGCGCGGCGCCGAGCGCGCGCGGCGTCCCGCCCGGATCGACCGCGACCAGGCGCAGCGCGTTCTCGAACAGGCCGGTGTCGAAGAGCACGAGCCCGTCGACGTCGTCGGCAGCCAGCACCAGGTCGTCCACCACCGCGACGCCGACGACGCGACCGGCGGTCGCCAGACCGTCGCTCAGCGCGGCATCGATCGCCGGGGCCGCCGGCAGCGAGACGTCGACGGCGACGACGCCGGTCTCGGTGGCGGCCAGGATGCGGTCGTCCCCGAGGCGGGCCAGCGCGTCGACCGACACCCCGCCCGGCGCCAGCAGGATCTGGCCGCGCGAGCCGGTCTCGTCGCTGATGATGCGCGGCGCCACCGGGTCGGAGATGTCGAGCACCGAGAACGTGCGCGGCGGTCCCTCGACGCTCCCGGCGAACGCCACGGCGTCGTCCACGACCAGCGACGTCACCGGTCCCAGCTCGGCCACGAGACGGCCGGCGATCGGCAGCGTGTAGGTGTAGCCGTCGGGCAGCGTGTCGCGGACCGCAGGATCGTCGCCCGCGCGCAGCTGCACGTCGGCGCGCACGATGCCGCCGGCCGGCACGGCGGGCACCCGTGCGGTCAGCTCCTCGGTCGAGCGCACCGTGACGTTGCCCGCCTCGACGAGCTGCACGGGGAACGCGTCGGCGTCGCCGAACAGCACGCGCGTGCCGGGCAGGAAGCCGCGGCCGCGGATCGTCACCCCGTTGCCACCCGCCGGCGGCCCGCTGGCCGGCTCGATGCTCTCGATCGCGAGGTTCGGCAGGTAGACGAAGGCGCCGAGGCGCAGCGCGGCGAGGCCGCCGGGATTGCGCAGCTCGAGCGCCGCGGCGCCCGGGTCGCTGGTCGCGAGCGGCGGGGCCTCGATCACCAGCTCGAGCAGGTCCTCGCCCGCCTCGTCCTGCCCGACCACGTCGGGCCCCGACAGCAGCGCCGCCGGCCGGCCGCCCAGCTCGATCGCGAAGCCGGGCTGGAGCCGCTGCGCCCGGACCGTGATCGCCGTCCCCCCCGTGACCGGGCCGAAGCGTGGAGCGCTCGAGACGATGCCCGGGCGGCGCGCGCCCGGATCGGCCGCCGTGCGGAAGCGGCTGGTGAAGTCGCCAGCCAGCGGTCGGGTGGTGATGTCGGTGACGCGGTCGGCCACGCGCAGCGTGTACTCGGTGTCGGGCGCGAGCGGCGCCAGCGGCCGGAAGGTCAGGAAGCTGCCGAAGGTCGTGAAGGTGACGGGCAGCAGGCCCTCGGCGTCCAGCTCCGGCGCCACCGGCGTGCCGTCGGCGGCCTCGAGCGTCACGGCGTCGGGCGTGACGGTGCTCGCCTTGATCGGCCGCGAGAACCTCACCACCACGTCGCTGTCGACCACGGCGGTGTCGCCGTCCGCGGGCGCCACCGAGACCACGTTCACCACCGGCACGTTCACCAGCTCGACCGCCTCGCCGGCCACGAACACCGTGCTTCCGACCAGGTCGATGCCGCGCAGCACGTCATCGGGCGTGGCGAAGAAGACCTCCTCGGGACGGGTCGTCGCGGTCACCTCGCTCCGGTCGGCGAAGGCGGCGACGTCGAGCACCAGCAGCCGGTCCTCGAGCGAGACGAAGGCGAAGCCCCCGACGACGCGCAGGTGCGGCGTGCCCTCGGGCGCCATCTCCATCGACAGGGTGAGCGGCTCGCCCAGCAGCGCCCCGCTGTCCGCGTCGAGCACCGCGAGCGTCGGGTCGCCGTCCAGGAAGCCGAGCACGTACAGGTTGGGACCCACCACCTCCAGGTCGAGCGGCTCGAGCGGCAGTGGCGTCTCGGAGAGCAGCGTGAGGCGCGGCGTGCGCAGGTCGAAGCGCTGGAGCAGGCCGCCGCCGTCGACGAACTCGTTCGCCACGGCGACGAAGGCCACGCCGTCGCGCTCGCGCACGGCCCGCGCGCTCCCGTCGCTGGCGCCGCGGTCGATCACGAAGAGCTGCGTCGGGTCGCTCGCGTCGACCACCACGAAGCCCGCGGCGCCGGCCGCCAGCAGCACCAGGTCGCCGAGCGGGAGCAGGCCGCGCACCGGGCCGGGGACGTCGACGCTGCCCAGCCGCAGCGGCCGCGCGGCGATGCGGATGTCGAACAGCTCGAGCCCGCTGGGCTCCCCGCTCGCCACGTAGAGGAGATCGCCCTCGACGCGCAGGTCGACCGCCTGGCGCGGCGGATAGCCGGGCAGCTCGATCGCCGCCGGGGCGGGCGGCAGGTCGTAGGACCAGACGCCGATCGGGAGCAGCGCGCCCTCGGCGTTGCCCACCAGCAGCTCGGCCAGGCCCGCGCGGTCGGCGCGCGGCGCGAGCACGCGCACGGCGCGCGGGCTCTGGACGTCGACCTGCACCCCCTCGACCTCCCCCGTCTCCTCGTCGAACACGTCGCCGCGGAACACGACGCGTGCGCCGGGCGCGAACACGTCGCGGTCGGCCGAGATCCGGATCGCGGTGCCACCGACGCGCGGACCCGCCTCCGGGTCGAACGAGAGCGCGGCGTCCTCGAGGCGATCCAGCAGCAGCAGCCGGCCGAAGGCCACGTCGACGAGGCCGCCGAGGTTCTCGATGCGCACGGGCAGGCTGCCGGTCTCGAGCGACGCCGGCGCGGTCACCTGCAGGGTGGTCTCGTCGACGCGCACCACCAGTTCGGCCTCGACGCTGCCGAGCAGGACCCGCACGCCGGCCGCGAAGCCCGTCCCCCGCACCTCCACGGTGTCGCCGGGCGCGGCGAAGGCGGGGCGGATCGACTCGATGCGCGGCTGCACGGCGCCGGCCGCCGCCGTGCGGTAGCGGCCGACGAAGGGCGCCAACATCGCCCCGCCCTTGCGGTCGCGCACGGCGTCGGTCACGACCAGGCGGTAGTCGGTCTCGCCCAGCAGCCCGTCCGGGGTGAGCGTCCAGGCGTTGGTCGGCACGTCGGGATCGTCGGGATCGAGATCCTCGCCGGGCCGCCCCAGCCGCAGGGTCGCGGGAGCCCGCACGCCCTCGACGCTCTCCAGGAAGACCGAGCTCTCGTCCACCGTCGCGAGCGCGGTGTCGCGGTTGAACGTCACGACGAACGCCGCGTCGGTCGCGACCGTGGAGTCGGGCGGGGGCTCCACCCGCGCCACGTTGGTGAAGGGCGTCGCCAGCGTGGTGATCCCGTCC
>JASJBO010000448.1 GCA_030066475.1 Myxococcota bacterium | reverse complement strand
TCGCATTCAGCCGGATCCATGGTGGCGCGAGGAGCGCGTCCGTCGGTCCGGACGCCTTCCACGGCGCCCGGCACCGCCGCGCAGCCGTGGCGGCAATCGTGCGGCGGAAGGCCCGAATGTGTCCTTCCCGTGACGGCGCCGGCGCGGGCCCCGAATCCCGCCTGCGCGACACAGGGTTGTGGTAGAAAGGACTCTACCATTCGGCCCTTACGGAGGATCCCCCCGCTGATGGAGTGGACCCGAATGACCCCCCGGGCTGCCGTCGGTCGCCTGCTTCTACTCGTGTGCGCGATCGCCGTGGCCAGCCTCGGCGGCGCGCCTCGCGCCGAGGCGTCCTGCAATCTGTTGCCCGGAGCCAAGGGCGACTTCCGCGGCGCGCTCGGCACCGCGAACACGCCCTTCGCCTCGCCCGGCGACGTCGTGGGAGTCACGATCCGGCCGGGAATCTGCGACGACGCCTCGCCGGGCTTCTCCTCCGATCCCGCCGAGCAGGTCGTGACCGTGTTGTTCGATCCGCCCGACGGTGCGCCCCAGCACGCCGTGGTCGTCGCCGACGACTGCACCGGCATCGACCTCACCACCTGCAACGGCGACCTCGGCGGCGCGTCGCCCGGCGATCGCGCGGCCTGCGTCCCGGCGGCGCTCGACATCCGGCTCGACGAGGACGGCCGTCGCCAGCTCTTCTTCCCCTTCCCGGACACCGACCTGCTCTTCGGCGGCGCCGCCGACGGCCGGACGCTGAGCGGGCCGGCCCGGATCGGCGTCACGCGCGCGGGCGACCCGCTCCGCTGCGGCGACCTCGCGAGCCAGCGCTGCGCCGACCGCGGCGACTTCGCGACCTCCGGGCTGCTGGCCTGCTTCGGCGAGTTCTACCTGGCCGACGGAACCTGCCGCGACGGGACCGCCTTCATCGACGCCACCTTCCCGCACTTCACGGCGCTGCCGATCCCGAACGACTACGCGGGCCTCTGCCAGGACGACCCGCCGGCCGTGGACGGCCCGTGTGAAGCCACCGACCCCGAGCTCCGCTTCACCAGCGACAGCGCGGGCAACCTCTACCTGCCCTTCGACTACGCCCGCGTGCTGGTCGAGGACGACGGGGTGCCCGTGGCCCGGGTCGGCCAGGGCAGCGCCTCGATCCCGGCCGAACCGGGCGGTCCGAACCTGCGCTTCCCGAAGGACGGCGTCGTCCGCTCCCTGTCGCCCGACGGCTTCCCGCTGGCGCCGGTGTTCACGCCGATTCCCGACGACTCCGAGGACGGCACGCTGGTGGGCACGATCGACGCCGTGCGCGCGGTCACCCGGATCGCGCGGCGAAGCGCGCTCTTCCGGCAGTGCGTCGACTTCCCCGACGTGGCCTGCGCCGAGGA
This sequence comes from Myxococcota bacterium, assembly GCA_030066475.1. Next base: position 4,067 of record JASJBO010000448.1, on the reverse strand, counting down.
CGCCGACTGCGCCACCGGCGTCTGCGGCGACGCCACCTGCCGCGGCGGCAGCCTCGACGGCCAGCCCTGCGCGACCGGCTTCTGCCCCGACGGCGCCTGCGGCCCGGCGCTCTTCGACTTCTCGACCCGCTACTCGGAGGCTACGCAGCCGGGCGAGAAGACCGGCCCCATCGTGGTCGGCGACTTCGAGCTCTTCGCCCGCGTGCCCGTGCCCCTCTCGGGCCTCAACGAGACCGACGACATCTTCGCCTTCGTCCTGAACGAGGACCTCGACGAGGTGGGCGACGCCAACGGAAACCAGGACGGCGACGCCGGCGACTTCGTCGTCACCCTCGCCAGCGCCCAGAACGGCGCGCCCCAGCCGCTCGGCCCGGAGGGCGAGCCCGGCCAGGCCGTGTCGCGCTTCTTCGGCTCGCCCTTCCTGTTCCCCGGCGTCGCCGTGGAGGACGACTTCGTCGCCTACCTGTTGAGCGAGACCCACGAGGGCTTCGCGGACGCGAACGCGGATCGCGACGCGGTCGACTCGCTGGCTCGCGTCGTCCAGCTCGGCGACCACGGCGAGCTGCTCGCCGACCGCTATCTCGCGGCCCTCCCGAGCCCGGTGGTCAACGACCAGCCGCTCGTGCTGTCCGAAGGCCAGCTCTTCCTGGTGGCGCCCGAGCGGTCGGGCGTGCCGCTCCAGACCGACGTCGCGAGCCTCCGGCCCGACAACGAGCCGGCGGCCGGCAACTCGTCGACCGGCGTGTACTCGGAGACGGGCCGCTACGTCGCGTTCGACAGCGGCGCGCCGGACCTCGTGGACGGGGACACCAACAACGTGCTCGACGTCTTCGTGCGCGACCGCGACACCGACGAGGACGGGCTCTTCGACGAGCCGGGTGCGGTCGAGACGGTCCGGGTCAGCGTGGACTCCGACGGCAACCAGGTCGCCGGTCTCATCGTCCGAGGCTCCGAGAGCCCCGACATCTCGGCGGACGGCCGCCACGTCGCCTTCACGTCGCCGTCGCCGGGCTTCTACGCCTTCGACCTCAACCTCGCCAGCGACGTCTTCGTGCACGACCGCGACGCGGACGGCAACGGGATCTTCGACGAGCCCGGTGGGATCAAGACGACGATCGTCAGCGTCGACGACCAGGGCAACACCTCCCAGCTGTTCTGCAGTGGCGCCAGGCTGGGGTCGACGCGCCCCTTCCTCAGCGCCGACGGCCGCTTCGTCGTCTTCGACAGCTTCGCCCCGCTGGTGCCCGACGACACCAACGGCGACTGCATGCCGGGCGAGACCGCGGTCGGCCTCGACGTCTACGTCCACGACCGGGACGCGGACGACGACGGGATCTTCGACGAGCCGGGCGCCACCAGCCTCCGGCGCATCAGCCTCCCGACCGGGAACGGCCCCGAGGCGGTGGGCAAGGCGGCGGTCTCGACGCCGAACTCCTCCAAGCTGCTGCGAGAGCTGCGGCCGCTCCCGATGCTCCGCGACGCGATCGGGGCCCTGGCGGAGGTGGTCTCGGACGACGGGCGCTTCGTGCTCTTCGAGAGCCTGGCGGCGTTCTCGGATCTCGACGAGGGAGGCTGCGTCGACTCCGCGGCCGTGCCCGAGGACTGCCTCGACGTCTACCTCCGGGACCGCGACTCCGACGGGGACGGCGAGTTCGACGAGGACGGGGACGCCCTCACGATCCTCGTCAGCCGGCCGAGGAACGACTCCGTCTTCAACGACGGCCCGTCGCGGGTCAACGATCTCAGCCCCGACGGTCGCTACGCGGTCTTCTCGAGCCAGAGCTCCCAGCTGGTCGACGACGACACCAACGGCGTGAGCGACGTCTTCGTGTTCGACCGGATCACCGGCGAGGTCACGCGGGAGAGCGTCGGCTTCGGCGGACGCGAGGTGAACGGGCCCTCCGCGCTGGGACGGATCACCCCCGACGGTCGGCTGCTCGCCTTCGCGAGCGAGGCGACCGACCTGGTCGGCGACGACGAGAACGACCTCGGCGACCTCTTCTACCGCGATCGCCGCAGCGGCTTCGTGGTGCGGGCGAACGGCGCCGTTCCGGACCAGGAGCCCTTCGACATCAACACCCTGGCCCACCTGCCGTTCCTGGACCAGTTCACCTTCAGCAGCGCGTCCGACTTCGGGCCCTTCCTGAACCCGAGCGAGAACGTCTTCGTGGTCGAGCCCGACCCGGACTCGCCGCAGACCGAGGAGCGCGATCTCAACCTCGACGGCGACACCTTCGACAGCGTGCTCCAGGTGGTCGACATCGGGGGCGAGGAGCCCGAGGTCTTGAACCTCGACCCGGCCCAGAAGGTCGTCGTCGTGGCCGGCGACGCTGCCTACCTGCGGCCCGAGGGCGACGTCGGGGGCGGTGCGGACGTGCTGCTCAACGACGACCTCGACTCGGACGACGCGGTGGTGCAGCTCTACGAGAAGGAGAACGGGGACGACGTCCAGAACCTCGGGCTCGCCGCGACCGACCTCGACCTGTCCGAGCGCCTCGTCCTCGCGCTGGTCTCGGAGGCCGGCGAGGGCGAGGACTTCAACTCCGACGAGGACATGGACGACGACGTCCTCTTCGCCATCGATCGCGCGACCTCGACGCCGTACAACACCGGCGTCGCCGCGGACGCCCTCGGTGTGGTCGACGTGGACACGACCGAGTCCGCGATCGTCGGCATCAGCCCCGAGGTCGCCCAGGACGAGGTCGCCAACGGCGACGGCGCCCAGGACGACCGGATCCTCAAGCTCTGGAGCTCGGCCAGTCCCCCCGTGCCGGTGCCCGTCCAGGACGCCGAGGGTCGCGAGCAGCCGGCCGAGGAGTTCGTGCTCGGTAGCGAGCTGCTGGCGTTCCGGACGCGCGAGGGCGACTTCTGCAACGAGCGGGTCGAGCCCGAGACCTGCTCCGAGCTGCCCGCGGGCTGCGAGTCGTCCGATGAGTGCGATCTCAACGGCGACGGCGACTGCTGCGACGACGGGATGCAGATCGTCGTGCTCGAGACGGGCGAGCTGATCAACACCGGCTCCGCCGCCGTCAAGTGCGACTTCGAGGTCTGTCCCCGCAATCAGCCGTACCGGGTGGATGCGAAGAGCGTGCGCTTCCTGGTCGACGAGGTCCTGGACGGCAGCGACCTCAACGACGACGGCGACATGGAGGACCTGCTGTCCTTCATCTACAACATCGAGAGCGATGGGCTCGATCTCGTGGCGGCGGTGCAGCGGCCGGCCGAGGACGGCACGGACCCGACCAACGCCGGCATCGACCCGCTCTCCAACCCGCCCTTCGACGGCGGCGCCAACAACTCGCAGATCGCGATTCAGCAGGGCGTCTGCGTCGACCCCGCGGCGGGCGGCGACGCCTGCGCCAGCGGTGGCGACTGCGGCGTCGGCGAGGTGTGCGTGTTCGAGGACGGCGAAGGCAGCTGTCGGCCCTCGGGCGCGACGTGCCGGCTGGCCGGCGGGTTCTTCGACGACTGCGCCCCGGGCGAGGAGTGCGCGGACGTCGACGCGGTGGTGTCGATCACCGACGCCGACCAGGACGAGGTGCCCGACGCCCTCGACAACTGCGTGCGCGACGCCAACACCGACCAGGCCGACGCGGACCAGGACGGCGTGGGAGACGTCTGCGACCTCCAGACCTGCGGCGACGGCGTGATCGACCTCGACCCGCTCACCAATGCTCCGCTGGAGGAGTGCGACGACGGCAACATCCTGAACGGCGACGGCTGCAGCGAGTTCTGCCGCATCGGCGGCTGCTTCGGCGACGTCGACCTCGACGGCGAGATCGACGACCAGGACGTGGACCTGTTCGACGACGTGCCGGGCTGCTTCGCCTGCGGCGGGCCCGGCTGCGCGCCGCAGTGCGACGGCAACGACGACGGCCTGGTGAACAACATCGACGCGCTGTTGCTCCAGGGGGTGCTCGGCACCGAGTGCGAGCCGCCGCCCCCCCCGCCGCCGCCGGGCGGCTCGCTCTTCTGCGGCCTCGGGTTCGAGCTCGCCGCGCTGGTGCCGCTGTGGGCGGCCTTGCGGACGCGCCGCCGCGCGCGGCTTCGCTAGCGGGGGAGCCGGC
>JASJBO010000447.1 GCA_030066475.1 Myxococcota bacterium | reverse complement strand
CGAGACCGACGCCGATCCCGACCGGGCCCTGCGCGCCCTGCGCGCCCCCGCGGCGCGGGTGCTGATCCCGGACGCGGCGCTCGAATCGCTGCGCTGTGGCCTGCTGCGCGCCGGCGTGCGCGGCCTCCCGTTCGGCTCGCCCCGCTACCCGCGGCGCCTCGCCATCCTCCCCGACGCGCCGCCGTTGCTGCTGTTCCGCGGCTCGCTCGCCTTCCTCGAGCGGCCCGGCGTGGCACTGGTCGGAGCGCGCGACGCGACGGCCTCCGGGTGCGCGCTGGCGCAGCGGCTCGCCCGTGACCTGGTGGGGCTCGGCTTCGCGGTGATCTCGGGTCTGGCTCGGGGGATCGACGCCGCCGCGCACCGCGGCGCGCTCGAGGCGGGCGGACCGACGGCCGCCGTACTCGGCTGCGGGCCCGATCGCGTCTACCCCGCGCGCCACGCCCGGCTGGGCGCAGAGGTGGTGGCGCGCGGCGCGCTGCTGAGCGAGCTGCCGCCCGGTACCCCGCCGCTCCCGCACCACTTCCCGCTGCGCAACCGCATCATCAGCGCGCTGTGCCGGGCGGTCGTGGTGGTCGAGGCGCGGCCGCACAGCGGATCGCTGATCACGGCGCGCCACGCCCTCGACCAGGGCCGCGAGCTGCTGGTGGTGCCCGGCCCGGTCGGGGCGCCGCCGCACGAGGGCTCGAACCGGCTGCTGCGCGAGCACGCCCACGTGCTGCTCGAGGCGCTCGACGTGCCGCGCGCGCTCGAGTGGAGCCCGGTGCCGGACGCCGTCGAGGCGCCGCGCCCGCCGGCCGATCCGGTCGCCCGCGCGATCCTCGCGGCGCTCGGCCAGGAGCCCGCGAGCCGCGACGAGCTCGCGGCTCGGCTCGGGCTGGCTGCCGCGGCGCTCGATCGCGCGTTGCTGCCGCTCGAGCTGGAGGGCCGCGTGGTCGGCGAGCGCGACGGCCGGCTCCGGGTCGTGGCCTGAGGCCGCTCGGCTATCCTGCCGCGATCCATGGGGAACTCCCGGTCCGACACGGGTCGGCGCCCGCTCGTCGTGGTGGTGGGCGCGGGGCTCGCCGGCTGCGAGGCCGCCTGGCAGGCCGCGCGCTGCGGGGCCGCCGTGCGGCTGTTCGAGATGCGGCCCGCCCAGGCCTCGCCGGCGCACAGCGGGGCGGACTTCGCCGAGCTGGTGTGCAGCAACTCGCTGCGCTCCGACCAGCTGGGCAACGCCGTGGGGCTGCTCAAGGAGGAGATGCGCCGCTTCGGCTCGCTCGTGCTGGCCGCCGCCGACGAGACCGCGGTGCCCGCCGGGCGGGCGCTGGCGGTCGACCGGCACGCCTTCGCGCGGCGCATCACCGAGGCGGTCGAGGCGCATCCGCAGATCGAGGTCCGGCGCGAGCGCGTCGACTGCATTCCCGACGCGCCGCACGTGATCCTGGCGACCGGGCCGCTCACCGCGGAGGCGCTCGCCGCCGCGATCCAGCGGCTGCTGGGCGACGAGTCGCTGTACTTCTACGACGCGATCTCGCCGATCGTGTACGCCGACTCGGTCGACCCGAGCGTCGCCTTTCGCGCCTCGCGCTGGGAGGACGGACCCGGCGACTACTGGAACCTGCCGCTCGACAAGGACCAGTACGAGGCCTTCGTCGACGCCCTGCTGGCGGCGGACACCGTCCCGCTCCATCCGTTCGAGCAGGCGCTGTACTTCGAGGGCTGCCTGCCCGTCGAGGAGATGGCCCGCCGCGGCCGCGAGACGCTCGCGCACGGGCCCATGAAGCCGGTGGGCCTGACCGATCCCCGCACGGGTCGGTGGCCCCACGCGGTCGTGCAGCTGCGGCAGGAGGACAAGCGCGGCGTCCTCTACAACCTGGTCGGCTTCCAGACCAAGCTGCGGATCGGGGCGCAGCGCGAGGTGTTCCGGAGCCTGCCCGGCCTCGCGGAGGCGGTCTTCGCGCGCTTCGGCTCGGTCCACCGCAACACCTACGTGAACGCGCCGCGACGGCTGGTCGAGCTGGAGGTGCGCGCGCGGCCGGGCCTGTACCTGGCCGGGCAGATGGCCGGCGTCGAGGGCTACGTCGAGTCGGCGGCGCTCGGCGGGCTGGCCGGCGTGTTCGCCGCACGGGCCGCGCTCGGAGCCGCGCCGGCGCTGCCGCCCGCGGAGACCGCCCACGGCGCCTTGCTCCACCACCTGCGCGACGCGGACCCGGCCCACTTCCAGCCGATGAACGTGAGCTGGGGCCTGTTCCCACCGCTCGGTGAGGCGACGGGCCGCGTTCCGCGGCGCGACCGCAAGCGCGAGCGCAACCGCCGGCTGGGCGAGCGTGCGCTCGCGGCCTTCGGCGCGTGGACCGAGCGCGTGCGAGCGGACGCGTGATGGACTTCGCCGCGGCGCTGCGCGCCTTCGACCGGCACCTGGCGGCCGAGCGCAACCTCTCGGACCACACGCGGCGCGCCTACGCGTCCGATCTGGCGCAGCTCGACCGCCATCTGGGAGGCGGCGTGCAGCCGGAGTCGGTGACGCCCGCGGACGTGCGTGCCTTCCTGGCGAGCCGTCACGGCGAGCTCGACGCCGCCAGCCTCGGGCGCAAGCTCTCGAGCCTGCGGACCTTCTTCCGCTTCCTGCTGCGCGAGGGCGTGCTCGAGCGCGACCCCAGCGCGGGGCTGTCGGCGCCCAAGCAGCGGCCGCGCCTGCCGCGGCCGCTCGCGGTGGACGACTGCGAGGCCTTGATGGAGGCCGACCCGCGGCCGGGCGAGCGCGCCGATCCCGGCCGCGCGCGCGAGCGCGCGCTGCGCGACCGGGCGCTCGTGGAGCTGCTCTACGGCGCGGGCCTGCGGGTGGGCGAAACCGTGGCGCTCGACGTGCGCGACGTGGACCTGCTGGGCCGCGAGGTGCGAGTGTGGGGCAAGGGTGGCAAGGAGCGCATCGTGCCGCTGCCGCAGGCGGCCCGCGAGGCGCTCTCGGCCTATCTCGACCTGCGCCGCCGCAGCGGCTACCAGGCCGAGCCCCTGTTCACCTCGCTCGGGCCGCGCTCACGGCGCAGCGCCACGCCGCTGCGGCTGGGCGAGCGCTCGGTGCGTCGGCTGCTCCGAGACCGCGCCGGGCGCGCCAGCGTGGCCGAGCGCGTCCATCCGCACCGCCTGCGCCACAGCTACGCCACCCACCTGCTCGACATGGGCGCCGACCTGCGCGAGATCCAGGAGCTGCTGGGCCACGCCAGCCTCGGCACCACCCAGCGCTACACTGCCGTCTCCGCCCAGCGACTGTTCGAGGTCTACGACAAGGCTCACCCTCGCGCCCAGGAGTCCGACTCGATGCCCTCCCGCAGCTCCCCGCAAGCGGAGGCGAAGCCGGAGCGCGCAGCGAGCCGAAGGCGAGCGGAGTCCACCAAGCCGGAGCGCGCAGCGAGCCGAAGGCGAGCGAAGTCCACCAAGTCATGACGCAGCGCATCCGCTCCACCACCGTGCTCGGGGTCGTCCGGGACGGACGCATCGCGATGGCCGCCGACGGGCAGGTCACGATCGGGCAGACCGCCATGAAGCACGGCGCCCAGAAGGTGCGCACCACCGCCAAGGGGCGCGCCGTGGTGGGCTTCGCGGGGGGCGCCGCCGACGGCCTCGCGCTGGGCGAGCGGTTCGAAGCGAAGCTCGAGGCGCATCCCGGCAACGTGCGGCGTGCAGCCGTCGAGCTGGCGCGCGACTGGCGCACCGACCGCGTCCTGCGCCGGCTCGAGGCGATGCTGCTGGTGGGCGACGCCCAGGCGGTGCTGGTGGTGTCGGGCAACGGCGACGTGCTGGAGCCCGACGACGGCCTGGCCGCGATCGGCTCGGGCGGCCCCTTCGCGCTGGCCGCTGCCCGCGCCCTGATGCGCCACACCGAGCTGCCCGCGGAGGAGATCGCGCGCCAGGCGCTCGGCATCGCCGCGGAGATCTGCATCTACACCAACGACCAGATCGAGGTGGTGACCCTTCCGTGACCGAGTTCCGCACCTTCACCCCCCGCGAGATCGTCTCCGAGCTCGACCGCTACGTGGTGGGCCAGCGCGAGGCCAAGCGCGCCGTTGCGATCGCGCTGCGCAACCGCTGGCGCCGGCGCCAGGTGCCCGAGGACCTGCGCGACGAGATCGCCCCCAAGAACATCGTGATGATCGGTCCCACCGGCGTCGGCAAGACCGAGATCGCGCGCCGCCTGGCGCGGCTGGCGCAGGCGCCCTTCCTCAAGGTCGAGGCCTCGAAGTTCACCGAGGTGGGCTACGTGGGGCGCGACGTCGAGTCGATCGTGCGCGACCTGGCCGAGCTGGCGGTGGCGATGGTCACCGAAGAGGAGAAGCGCGCCGTGCGCGCCAAGGCGGAGGAGCGCGCCGAGGAGCGCATCCTCGACACCCTGCTGCCGGCGCGTCCCACGGCGGCCACCGAGCCGACGCCCGACGGCGGCGAGACGCGCGAGAAGCTGCGCCGCATGCTGCGCGAGGGCCTGCTCGACGAGCGCGAGGTCGAGGTGGAGCTGGCCGACGCGGGCGGCGGCCCCAACATGCAGATCTTCACGCCCCAGGGCGTCGAGGAGATGGGCGTCCAGTTCAAGGACCTGCTCGGCAACTTCTTCCCCCAGAAGACTCGCCGGCGGCGCATGAAGCTCCCGGCCGCGCGCGAGGCCTTCGCGGCGGAGGAGGCGACCCGGCTGGTGGACATGGACCGCGTGCGCGAGGCCGCCATCGAGCGCGTCGAGCAGACCGGCATCGTGTTCATCGACGAGATCGACAAGATCGCGGCCAGCGCCTCGGGCAAGCAGGGCCCCGACGTCTCGCGCGAGGGCGTGCAGCGCGACCTGCTGCCGATCGTCGAGGGCTCGACCGTCCAGACCAAGCACGGCAGCGTGCGCACCGACCACATCCTGTTCGTGGCGGCCGGCGCCTTCCACGTCGCCAAGCCCTCGGACCTGATCCCCGAGCTCCAGGGCCGCTTCCCGATCCGCGTCGAGCTGGCGAGCCTCACGCAGGCGGACTTCCTGCGCATCCTGACCGAGCCCGACAACTCGCTGGTGCGCCAGTACGTGGCCCTGCTCGCCACCGAGGGCGTGACGCTGGACTTCCGCGACGACGGCGTGCGCGCGATCGCCGAGATCGCCGCCACCGTCAACGAGCGCACCGACGACATCGGCGCCCGCCGCCTCCACACCGTGATGGAGAAGCTGCTCGAGGAGCTCAGCTTCGACGCCCCCGACCTCGGCGGCAAGCACATCGTGGTGGACGCCGACTTCGTCCGCAGCCGGCTCTCGGACCTGGCGCAGGACGAGGACGTCTCTCGCTTTATCTTGTAGGACTCCGCTCGCCTGCGGCTCGCTCCTTCGGGCCCTCTGGATGCTGACGCGGGCACGTCTTGGTGGACTCCGCTCGCCTTCGGCTCGCTGCGCGCTCCGGCTTCGCCTCCGCTTGCGGCTTCCCCCTGCGGGCCAGCTCG
>JASJBO010000446.1 GCA_030066475.1 Myxococcota bacterium | reverse complement strand
GCCGGACGGTCCGCATCTTCAGTTCAAGGAGAGAAATGCTGCGGCCTGGGCTGAGCAGGACAAAGAGATCGATGCCAAGCTTGCGGCCTTGGAAGAGCGCACGGGCAAGAAGCCGAACATCGTCTACATCCTGACCGACGATGTCGGCTGGGGCGAGCTTGGCTGGCAGGGCGGCGGCAAGCATCGAGGCACACCGACGCCCACACTAGATCAGATGGCCTTTGAGGGCATGCGGTTCTGGTCGGCCTATGCCGAACCCTCCTGTACCCCGACTCGTATCGCGATCATGACAGGACGCCATCCCGTTCGCACGGGGCTGCTCACGGTTTTGTGGCCGGGGATGGAGGACGGGCTTTCTCCTGATGAAATGACCATAGCCGAGATCCTGTCCGAGGCCGGCTACAACACGGCCATGTGGGGTAAGTGGCATCTTGGAGACCTCCCCGAGCACGCCCCCGAAAACCAGGGGTTTGATTACGCCTATTATGGCTTGTTCAATGGCGCGCCGGACTGGTGGCAAGCGAGCTTCGAGGACGACACGGGGACCTATCCCTTTGCCAATTTTCCGGGCTACGAGGAGTATTTCGCGCGTACGGGCATTGACTTGTCAGTCGGGGGCTATACCGGCGAGAAAGGTAAGGGACGGAAGCCTATCGAGGGCGTCGCGGGCATTCTGAGCCCGGAGCGCCAAGAAGCGTTCGAGAACGAGTCGATCAGCCAGATCAACGCCTGGATCAAGGAACAGGCCAAGTCCGACAAGCCGTTCTTCGTTTATTGGGCCTCGTACGCCTTGCAGATTTCCGCGTCGAAGGAATTCCTGCATGCGCCTGGCGTTGATCGACAGAATCGGCAAGCCTCGTTCATGGTGCTTCACAACAAGCATGTCCAATCCCTGCTCGATACCTTGAAAGAGGAAGGCATTGCCGAGAACACTTTAGTGGTCTGGATCAGCGACAACGGACCTATGTACGCCTTCTGGCCAACCTCCGGATACACCCTTTTGAGGGGTGCCAAGGGCGATATACTAGAAGGCGGTGTCCGCGTTCCAGCAATGGCCTGGTGGCCAGGCATGATCGAACCTGGACAGGACCCTCAAGACATGCTGCATGTGACGGACCTCTTCACGACGGCGGCGCGACTCGCCGGTGCCTTGGAGAAAATCCCGAACGACCGGATCACCGACGGTGTGGACCAGACCTCCCTGTTCCTGAATGGCGAGGGGCATTCCCGCCGCAACTTTATCTCTCACTATAGCGGTGACGTTCTTGGGGCGGTCCGCTACAAAGACTTTAAGGTCCACATTAAAGCAGCCCATGGTGGGCTGCCGGGGATGGATTTCTACAACATCAAGCGGGACCCCGGAGAGAAGTACGGTGCCCTCTACGGCGGGCTATTCGCTGTGGCACCGATTCAAATGACCGTGAGGCAACATATGGGCCGGATACAGCAGTTTCCCCATCGAGCACCCGAGGTGCCGAAGGAAGCTCAGCTGACGCCGCACGACTGATCTGTTACGCCGGGCGCGGCAACCCTTCTGCCCGCCCGGCCCATTTCTGATGTTGGCGATTGCAGCTGTATAATTAGGCATGTGCCAATGACCACTTTCAGATCCCAAACCGGTCATCCAAGGCACACCGTGTTTCGTGGATGGGATAGGGCCCGGACCAAAGGGCGGAGTATTGTTGCAGGTCGGCCAAACTTATCGGCTTCTCAATAGTGGTCAGTTTGGTAGTATCTCTGCGTGAAGTATCACAGTGAGAGTACCAGGGCTATGTTGGGAAGAGGGCTCCAATCACTACTAGTTCTAGTGTTGCCGCTTCTTGCTGTGCTTCTCTCCGCCTGCGAGGAGGAGCGGGTCGAGACCGAGTTTGTGCGGCCCGTGCGCGCGGCGAAGGTGCAGGACGTCGAGGGCTTCGTGGAGCGGAGCTTCCCTGGCAAGGCAGCGGCGACCCAGGTAATCAATCTCTCCTATCAGGTGCCGGGCCGGATGATCAAGCGGCCCGTCGACGTGGGCTCGGAGGTGGAGAAGGGCGGCCTGATCGCTTCCCTCGACCCCTCGACCTATCAGGCGGAGGTCGACCGGCTGAAGGCGGAGCTCGTCGCGGCCAAGGCACGCCGCGAGAACGCCAACCTGCAGCTCGGCCGTCAGGAGAAGCTGCTCGCCGACGGCTGGGTCGCCGAGGCGCGGGTCGACACGGTCCGGTCCCAGGCCCGCCAGGCCAACGCCACCGTCGTCGCGGTCGACGCCGCTCTGCAGCGGGCGGAGCTCGACCTCTCCTACACCACCATCGTCGCGCCCTTCTCCGGGGTCGTGGTGGAGACCTTCGTCGAGAACTTCCAGGAGGTCCTCGCCAAGCAGCCGATCGTGCGCCTGGTCGACACCTCGCAGATCGAGTTCTGGGTCAGCATCCCGGAGAACCTGATCTCCCTGGCGCCCTACGCCCGCGGCATCACCGTCGAGTTCGATGCCTTCAAGGGGACGCGGATCCCCGCCAAGATCAAGGAGATCCAGAAGGAGGCCTCGGAGGTCACCCGGTCCTACGCGGTCAACCTCATCATGGAGCAGCCGGAGGGGTTCACCGTGCTGCCGGGCATGGTCGGCACGGCCAGGCACGAGAGCCTCGAACTACCGGAGGATCAGAAGGTCGCGGGCTACGAGATCCCGCTGAGCGCCATCTATAGCGACCAGGACGATAACCAGTTCGTCTGGGTGATCGACCCGGCGACCTCCACCGTGTCGAAACGCCCGGTTACCACCTTCGAGGTCACCACGGGCGGCACGAAGGTCGACGGCGTGACGCCCGGCGAGCTCATCGTTACCGCCGGCGTGGAGTATCTGCGCGAAGGCCAGGAAGTGCGTCCCATCAACTGACCGCCGCTGATCACGGGGTAAGCGACATGAACCTTCCCGCTCTCGCCATCGAAAAGCGGGCCGTCACCTACTTCACCGTTTTCCTTCTCTTCGTGGGGGGGATCGGCAGCTTCTTCACCCTGGGATGGCTCGAGGACCCCGAGTTCACGGTCAAGACCGCCGCCATCGTCACCCCCTATCCGGGCGCCAGCGCCGAGGAGGTCGAGCTCGAGGTCACCGACCGTCTCGAGCGGGCGATCCAGGAGCTGCCGCAACTCGCCGAGCTCTACTCGATCTCTCGCGCGGGCCTGTCGATTATCAAGGTCGACATAAAGCCGGAGTACACCTCGAGACGGCTGCCGCAGGTCTGGGACGAGATGCGCAGCAAGATCGACGACGTGAAGCCCCTGCTGCCGCCGGGCGCGGGCGAGCCGGACATCGGCGATGACTTCGGCTTCGTCTACGGCTTTCTCCTGGCTCTGACCAGCAGCGGCTTCACCGACGCCGAGTTGGAACGCTACGCCAAGCACCTCAAGAAGGAGCTCAGCGTCGTGCCCGGCGTCGCCCGCGTTGCGCTGTGGGGCGTGCGCGATCGGGCCGTCTACGTAAACATCTCGCAGCAGCAGCTGACCGAGCTGGGCCTCACGCCCGCGGATCTGCAGCTGACCCTGACCCAGCAGAACATGGTGGTCGATGCCGGCAGCATCGACTCCCGCGGCCAGAGGTTCCGGATCGCGCCGACCGGGACCTTCACGACGCCGGAGGAGATCGGCGAGCTCACCTTCGCGGCCAACATCGGGTCCGAGTTCAGCCGGCTGTTTGGATCGGCAACGTCAAAGGATCAGCCCGCGCTGACCGGGTCCGTGCCGTTCGAGGCCTTGGTCAGGCTCAAGGACATCGCGACGGTCGAGTCCGGCTATCTGGAACCGCCGAATACGCTGATGCGGCACAACGGCAAGCCCGCCATAGCCATCGCGCTCGCCAACGTCGGCGGCGTCAATATCGTCGAGGTGGGCAAACGGATCGACCAGCGCCTCGACGAGCTGATGCGCGACGTCCCCCTTGGGATCGAGGTCGAGAGGATCTCCTGGCAATCGGACATCGTCGACGCCTCGATCAAGGACTTCATGGTCAGTTTGGCCCAGGCGGTCGCCATCGTGCTCGTCGTGCTGACGCTCCCCATGGGCTGGCGCATGGGCGTGATCATCGGCTCCGGGCTGATCTTCACCATCCTCGGCACTTTCATCCTGATGGCGGTATTCGGGGTCGATCTGCACCGCATGTCGCTCGGCGCCCTGGTCATCGCGCTCGGCATGATGGTGGACAACTCCATCGTCGTCGCGGACGGCTTCGTCGTTCGCCTGAAGCAGGGGATGGAGCGCAAACGGGCGGCGATCGAGGCGGCACAGCTGCCCGCTTTCCCTTTGTTTGGCGCCACGATCATCGCGATCCTGGCGTTCTATCCGATCTACGCTGCGGTCGATGATGCGGGCGAATACTGCGCCGATCTCTTCGTCGTCGTCGGCATATCGCTGGTCTACAGCTGGGTCGTCTCGATGACCTTCACGCCGGTCCAGTGCATCGATCTGATGCCCGACCCAAAGGATGGTGAGGGCGGCGAGGCCTACGGCGGGCGGTTCTATGGCAGCTTCCGGCGCTTCCTGGGATTCTCGATCGCGGGAAAGTACCCCTTCGTGGGAGTCCTGACGGCTGCGCTCGTCGTCGCCTTGATGGGCTTCACCACCCTGCCGCAGCAGTTCTTCCCCGATTCGGCCCGGCCCCAGTTCCTGGTCGATTACTGGGCGCCCGAGGGCACGTCGATCCAGCAAGTCTCCCGGGACCTCGAAGCCATAGAAGCGCGGCTCCGCGAGGACGAGCGCGTGGTCAGCGTCAGCACCTTCATCGGCCAGGGCCCGCCCCGGTTCTACCTGCCCGTGGAATCCGAATTCCCGTATCAGACCTACGCCAACATCATCGTCAATACCCGCACCGGCGCCGACGTGAAGGCGGTGTCGACGGAGGTCGAACCCTGGATGAACGAGAACGTGCCCCAGGCCCTAACACGCCTGCGCCTCTATGGTCTGGGCCCCAGCGACACCTGGAAGTTCGAGGCCCGCTTCACCGGGCCTCAAGAGGCCGACCTCGGCCTGCTGCGGGAGCTGGGCGAGCAGGGCAAGGAAATCCTGCTGGAGTCCCCCTTGGCGAAGGAGGTGCGCACCGATATGCGCAACCGCGTCCGCCGGCTCGAGCCTGCTTACGACGAGGCGCTGGGGCGCTGGTCGAACGTGACCCGTACCGATCTCGCGAACGCGACCAAGCGCGCCTACGACGGCCAGTTCGTCGGTCTCTACCGGGAAGGCGACACGCTGATCCCGATCAAGATTCGCCTGACGGAAGACGAGCGCAACGCGCTCAGCGCCCTCGACGTCCTGCAGGTTACGTCCTCCCTCTCGATCAAGAGCGTGCCGCTCTCCAGCGTCGTCCAGGATCTGGCGTTCAAGTGGGAGGACCCGATCATCATCCGCTATCAGCGGCGGCGCGCGAACACGGTCCAGGCCTCGCCCAGCGGCGCCACTCTTCCCACCCTCTA
>JASJBO010000445.1 GCA_030066475.1 Myxococcota bacterium | reverse complement strand
GAGGTCGAAGAGCTGGACGAAGGGCGAGCCCCCGTCGAGCGGCGCGAAGTCCATCGGATCGAGCGTGGGGTCGGGGAACAGACGCACCTCGCTGCCGGCCGTCGCGCCCACCGGGCCGTCGTCGCTGATCGCGAAGGCATCCGTGGCCGGCAGCAGGACCGGCGTGTACGTCGAGCCGTTGAAGTCCCAGACGACGGCCTGCTGGCTGTCGGCCGCTGCCGTATCCACCCAGCCGACGACGTCCCCTCGCGCGTTGACGTCCTGCGCGCTCCCCTGCGCGAAGCCATCGGGCAGCGGCAGCGGCACGGCCGACACGGTGGACGGCGTGGCGGCGAGGAAGGTGAACACGACGGGCATCGACGCCCCGGTGGCGTCGTCCAGCCGGGCGGCCGAGACGGCGACGGTGCCGCCGGGGCCCAGGTTCGAGATCCCCGTCACGAAGTCGTTGGTGCCGGCCATCTCGGGCAGCGGGTGGCGGTCGAAGACCAGCGGCACGCAGTCGGGCGGACACGGCCTCGGCGTCCACAGGGTGGCGGCGGTCCCGAACGGGCCGGTCAGGTTGCCCGCGCCGATGTTGGCGTCGTTGAGGTCGGTGAGGATCGAGAACGGCGAGCCGTCGTGCGGCAGCTCCACCACCTCGTGGCTCCAGCTCAGCAGGTCGACCGCCCCGCTGGCGGGATGGGCGAGGGCGATCCAGGCAACCGTCGCGATCCAGGCTCGGGCTCTCATGTGCGTCCTCCGCCACCCCGGTTCGGGCGGCTCCGTCCCTATACGTCCGAGAGCCACCGCCGGCCCATCCTCGCGCCGGGAACGCGTCTCGTGGAGCCCGCGGGGGCCGGCGACGACCAGCCCTACCGGGCGGGCCGACTGCGGTCCATAATCGAGAGGCACCACGGACCCCCACGGAGGCGCCGGCGGAGGGACCGATGGCCACACAAGCCCCGTCGAACGCCACGCCCGCGCAGCAGCTGCGCGCCGTCCTCCTGGAAGTCGCCGAGGTGTTCAACGCGACACCCGCCCTGCGCGACCAGCTGCGCGGCACGCAGGGCTGGATCGACGCCCTGGTGGGCTTTCGCACCGACGACGGCGCCACCGGGTACGCGGTGGAGATCCAAGGCGGCGAGGTCCGCATCCACGACGCCATCCCCGAGCACGCCGAGGCGTGCGTGGTGTTCGCCTCGAGCGAGGCGCTCGCCCGCTACATGTCGGCCGACGCCGACGAGGTGTGCCGCATGATCCTGGCGGGCCAGGTCCGCGTCGAGGGCAACCTCGCGGTCTACGGCTACCTCAACTACCTGGGGACGCTGGTCGGCGCCGAGGACGAGATCGAGGCCGGTCGGGCGCAGGCCGCCGAGCATCGCCGCGAGGCGCGCGCGCTCGCGCAGGGCGCGAAGACCGCCGGCCGCGCGCTGCGCGCGGAGCGCGCCGCCGCGCGGCTCGAGGGCGAGCGCGTCGACCCGGGGGTTCGCTGGCTCGAGGAGCCCTACCTCGCCCGCTACGGGCTGGACGACTTCCCGCGGCTGGCGCGCTTCAAGGCGGAGCACCTCGAGACGCTGCCCGAGGTGACCGCCGAGCAGGGCCGGCTGCTGACCGACTTCCATCTCGAGCACGGCTTCGAGACCCGGCGCGACGGCACGCCCTGGGATCCCAGCCTGCGCGCCGCCGCCGGCTTCCACCACGTGATGAGTCACAGGCAGCCGGTGCTCCGCCCGGACGACCTGCTCGCCGGGACCTTCACCCCCAACCCGATCTGCGGCGCCATCACCCAGCCCTACGCGATCGGCTGGACGATCTGGGGCGAGCTGCGCACGATCCACGCGCGCGAGCTCGATCCCTACACGATCTCGGACGAGACGATCGAGACCCTGCACCGGCACGTCTTCCCGTTCTGGCGCGACCGGAACATCCACCAGCGCTGGCTCGACGAGTTCGACACGCCGCTGGCGGCCCGCATCGCCGACCGCAACTTCTGCCTGAACCTCTGGAGCCTGGTGTCGCTGAACCCCGGCGCCCCCGGCTTCGAGCGCATCCTGAAGCTCGGGCTGCGCGGTCTGCGCGAGGAGATCGAGCGCGCGCTCGATGCGGAGGACGCCGGCCGGGACGCCGAGCAGCGCAACACCCTCGAGGCGATGCGGCTCTCGCTCGACGCGGTCGCGGTCTACACCGGGCGGCTGGCGCAGCACGTGGCGGACGAGGCCGCGCGCGAGGCCGATCCGACCCGGCGGGCCGAGCTGGAGCACATCCACGCGACGCTGTGCCGCGTCCCGGAGCACCCCGCCGAGACCCTCGACCAGGCCGTCCAGGCGATCTGGATCGCGCTGATCGCGCTCGGGATCGAGGGCATGGACGACGACATCGCGCTCGGTCGCCTCGACCAGCTGCTCCAGCCCTACCTCGACGCCGAGATGGAGCGGGCCACCACGGAGGCCGAGCGCGAGGCCCTGATCCGCCACGCCATCGAGCTGGTCGGCTGTCTGTTCCTGCGCGTCACGAGCCACCGGGTCGGCGCACCCACCATCGCCTCCTGGCAGAACTCGGGAGCGCCCGCGGTCTCGACGGTGGTCGTGGGCGGCGTGAAGCCCGACGGCAGCGACGCGGTCAACGACATGTCCTATGTCGTGCTGAAGGTCGCCGAGATGCTGTGCCTCGACGACCCGAACATGCACGCCCGCTTCATGCCGGGCATCAACAGCCGAGCCTTCCTCGAGCGCGTCTGCGAGGTGAACTACCTGACCGCCGGCACTCCGGCGCTCCACAACGACGCGGCGGTGATCGGGGCCTGGACCCACAACACCGACTGGGCGGTCGAGGACCTCCGCGACTGGACACCCGCCGGCTGCGTCGAGCCGGTGATCGCGGGCAAGCACGTGGCCGCCACCGGCGACATCGACTCGAACCTGATGGCGCCGCTCACGATGGCGCTGAACGACGGCTACCACCCCGTGGCCCGCTGGCAGCTCGGGCCGCGCACCGGGAAGCTCGCCGACTTCGAGACGTTCGAAGCGTTCTTCTCGGCCTTCCGCCGGCAGTTCGAGTTCGTCTACGAGCGCGCGCTCGAGGGCTCGCACCAGCTGCTGCGCGTCCACCAGGAGCTGATGCCCTGCCCGTTCCAGTCGACCCTGCTCGAGGGCTGCATCGCGGCCGGGCACGGCCTGACGCGCGGGGGCGCGAAGTACAACTCCTCGGGTGCCTCGCTGATCGGGCTGGCCGACGTCGTCGACTCGCTGCTGGTGATCCAGAAGCTGGTGTTCGAGCAGCGCCGCTTCCCCTTCGAGCAGCTCCGACAGGCGCTCGAGGACGACTTCCACGGCCATCCCCGCATCCACGCCTGGGTGCAGAACGCCGTGCCCCGCTTCGGCTCGGGCGACGCCGAGGCGCTCGCCATGGCCCAGCGCGTCACGCGCATGGTGGCCGACTTCCTGCACCCGAAGCGCGACGGGCGCGGCGGCCACTACACCACGGGCTACCGCACCAACAACAACCACACGGTCTACGGCCGCGTCTCGGGCGCCTCGCCCTCGGGGCGCCTGGCCGGGCAGCCCTTCACGCCCGGTCTGACCCCGGCGCCCGGCGCCTCGAAGAACCTGCTCGACAACGTGACCGACGTCGCGCGCCTCGATCCCGAGACGCTCGACAACAACATCTCGTTCAACGTGCGGCTGTCGTTCTCGAGCACCGCCGGCTACCGCGAGCGGATCGCGCACGTGGCCGACATCGCCGAGACCTACTTCCGGCTGGGCGGCATGCAGATGCAGTTCAACATGGTGGACAGCGACACGCTGCGCGACGCCATGGCCAACCCCGAGTACTACGCCGACCTGCTGGTGCGCGTCTCGGGCTACACCGGCTACTACACCCGCATGCAGCGCGACCTGCAGCTCGAGATCCTGGGGCGGAGCGAGTATGACGTCTAGCGCGCACCCGCCCCTGGTGATGGAGATCAAGCACGGCTCCACCGAGGACGGCCCCGGCATCCGCTCGGTGGTGTTCTTCAAGGGCTGCGCGCTCGACTGCATCTGGTGCCAGAACCCCGAGGGCAAGAGCCCGGAGCCCGAGCTGTGGTTCGACGACAAGCGCTGCATGGCGACCGACGACTGCATCGCCGCCTGCCCCGAGGACGCGCTGTCGCGCAGCCATCCCGGGTTCGTCGATCGCAACCGCTGCACGCTCTGCTTCGAGTGCGTCGACGTCTGCCCCTCCGGCGCGCTGCGGCGCGTGGGCGAGAGCCTCCGCGTCGACGAGATCGTCGAGCGCGTGCTGCGCTACAAGCCGTTCTTCGACACCTCGGGCGGCGGCGTCACCGTATCCGGCGGCGAGCCGGTGCTGCCGATCGATTTCACCGGACGGCTGCTGGCGGCGCTCAAGGGCGAGACGCTCCACACGCTGGTCGAGACCGCCGGCGTCTTCGAGCTGTCCCACTTCGCCGACGCGATCCTGCCCCACCTCGACGTGCTCTACTTCGACATCAAGCTGATCCGCCCCGAGGAGCACCGGCGCCACTGCCGCGTCCGCAACGAGCGCATCCTGGCCAACTTCGTCTCGCTCCACGACTGGGCGCGCAGCGGCGCACTCGAGCTCCTGCCCCGCACGCCGCTGATCCCGGGCATCACCGACACCGACCACAACCTCGCCGGCATCGCCGACTTCTATCGCGAGCACGGCGTGGCCCGCGCGGCGCTGCTCCCCAACAACCCGGGCTGGTTCGACAAGCTCGACAGCCTGGGCGCGGCGCCCGACGCCGGGACCAACGCCGCGATGCACTCGCTCTATCCGGAGGAGAAGCTCGACGCCGCCCGGCGCGTGTTCGAGGCGCGCGGCATCGAGGTCCGAGTGGGGTGAAATCGGATCGACGCCAGCCAGCCGAGGGAGGCCCGATCATGCGCGATTCATCGAGTCCCGAAGAGAACGCATTGGACCGGCGCGACCTGCTGAAGGCGGGTCTCGTCACCGGCCTGGGCACCGCAGCGCTCGCCTCCGCCGCGCTGGGCGCGAGCGCAGCCACTCGGATGCCGGCGGGCAGCGGGCTTCCGCTGGTGGACTTCGGCAAGACCGGCCAGCGGCTGCCGATCCTCGCCTGCGGCGGCTCGGCGTTCGTCGAGAAGTGGCAGGAGGCCTCCGGCCCGGTCGGTGCGCTCGAGCAGCGCGTCCGGATGGTGCGGCACGCGTACGAGGCCGGCCTGCGCTACTTCGACACGTCGCGCAACTACGGCGAGAGCGAACGGATCGTCGGCCGGGCGCTCCGCGACGTGCGCAACGACATCTACCTCGCCTCGAAGGTCGGCATCGAAGCGGACGACAGCGGCTTCATCGAGCCGAAGGACGTCCGAGCCAACGTCGAGCGCTCACTCGAGATCCTCGGGACCGACCACCTCGACTGCCTGCAGATCCACGGTCCGGCGTTCGAGTACCGGGGCTACGACCACGGCATGAAGCTCTACGAGCAGGTGGCC
>JASJBO010000089.1 GCA_030066475.1 Myxococcota bacterium | reverse complement strand
GCCTGCATCGACGTCTCGGACGGCCTGCTCGCCGACCTCGGTCACCTGCTGCGCGCCTCGGGGGTCGGCGCCGACCTCGACGCGGCCGCCGTGCCGCGCCCCGCCGGCCTGCCCGCCGCCTGCCGCCGTCTGGGCCTGGCTCCCGAACCGCTGGTCCTGGCGGGCGGCGAGGACTACGAGCTGCTCTTCACGCTGCGCCCTGGCGCCCCGGCGCCGGCCGCCCTGGCGCGGCGGCTGGGGGTGGCCGTCGCCGAGATCGGCAGGGTCTCGCGGCGCCGCGGCCTGCGCGGCAGCCCCCTGGCGGCGGGGGGCTGGGCCCACTTCTGAGCGACCGCAGCGACGCGTCAAGGTCGCTCCGCTGCGCGCCGATATGCCCTGCGTGCGTCTTGCGCTCTCGCACAAGATCGTGGTGCGCTCGCTGGTGGTGGCCGCGGCGGTGGTGGCGTTCCCCACCGTGGTCGAGGCCACCGGTGTGGCCGTGGCGGCCTGGGTCACCCCCTTCGTGGCCCTGGGGGTGGGCGGGCTGCTCGGCTTCTACCTGTCGCGCGAGCTGGGGCGCAAGTTCGAGCGGCTGCGCGCCGTCACCGAGCGGATCAGCGCCGGCGACCTCACCGTCTCGGTCGGTCTGCCGCAGAGCCGCTTCCCCGACGAGACCGACGACCTCACGCGCGGCGTGCAGAGCATGCTGGGCAGCCTGCGCGACCTGGTCGAGCACGTCCAGCTCACCTGCGACCAGCTCTCGACCGCCGCGGCCGACCTCTCCCGGTCGGCGGTGCAGACCAGCGCCGAGAGCGAGGAGATCAGCGGCACCGTCGAGAGCGTGGCGAAGGGGGTCGCCCAGCAGCAGGAGCTGCTCGAGGGCGCCCGCAAGCTGATCCACGACATCGCGGCCACGATCGAGGTGAACGCCTCGCGGGCGCGCGAGGCGTTCGGCTTCGCCGCCGAGGCGAGCCAGAAGGCGAACTCCGGCGTCGACGTGTCGCGGCTCGCGCTCGAGAAGATGCGCACCGTGTTCCAGCGGGTGGACGAGGCAGGCGGCCTGGTGTTCCAGCTCGAGTCGAAGACCCGGCACGTGAACCAGATCACCGAGATGATCCACAGCGTCGCGCAGCGCACCAACCTGCTGTCGCTCAACGCGTCGATCGAGGCCGCGCGCGCCGGCGAGGCCGGGCGCGGCTTCTCGGTGGTGGCGGACGAGATCCGCAAGCTCGCCGAGAGCGCCGGCCGCAGCGCCGAGGAGATCTCGAAGCTGGTCAACGAGATCCAGTCGGACACCGGACAGGTGGCGGACGAGATGCGGCAGTCGAGCCAGGTGATCGCCGAAGGGCGCGACGACGTCAATACGATCGCCTCGTCCCTCGAGCAGATCCAGGCGGCCGTCTCGGAGGCCGCATCGCGCGCCGAGGAGATCTTCCAGGAGGCCGACGCGCAGGCCCGCGACGCCGAGCGCATGGTCGCCTCGGTGGACGAGATCGCGCAGGTCGCGGCGACCAACGCGACCGCGGTTCGCGACGTGGCGCAGTCGGGCTCGCAGCAGCTGGCCGCCATGGCCGAGACCGTGGAGTCGGCCCAGGTGCTCTCGGGCCTGGCCCACGAGATGCGCGGCGTGCTGCACCGCTTCCAGACCGCGGGCTCCGGCCGCGCCGCCGCCGAACCCGACGAGCCGGCTCCCGCCGCCGAGGAGGCGCCGTGACCCAGCCCGCCACCGCGGAGACGGAGCCGACCCGACTCGTGCTGTTCGAGGTCGGCAGCACCGGCTACGCCATCCCGATCGCGGACGTCGTCGAGGTGGTCGAGACCTCGCGCACGGCCGGGATTCCGACCCTGCCGCGCGGCGTCGCGAGCGTGATGAACCACCACGGCGATGCCCTGCCGGTGGTGGCGCGCGAGGCGCTGTTCGAGGCAGCCGGGGAGCTGGCGGAGCCCGAGCACGTCCTGGTGCTGGCGACCGCGCGGGGCGAGACCGGGCGTCTCGGCCTGCCGGTAGACCGGGTGCTGGGCCTCGCCGACGTGGCGCTGGCGCCCGCCACCGGGCGCGATCTGGTCGCCCTGCGCATTCCGCTGCGCGGCCGTGTGGTCGGCGTCCTGCACGCGCAGCGCGCCATCGAGCGGGCCACGCGCGTGGTCCAGGAGTCCCATGAGCGCGGCGTGCCGCGCTCCGACATCGAGGGGGGAAGAACATGAGCTGCCGGGTTCTCGTCGCGGACGACGCGCGCTTCATGCGCCAGCTGATCCGCGACATCATCGAGCCGGAGGGCTTCGAGGTGATCGGCGAGGCGGCCGACGGGCGCGCCGTCGTCGAGGCGTTCACCAAGCTCCAGCCGGACCTGGTGACGATGGACGTGGTGATGCCGAAGTGCTCGGGCATCGACGCCGTCAAGGAGATCCTCGCGCTGGATCCGAGCGCGAAGATCGCGATGGTGAGCGCGCTCGGCCAGGAGGCGCTGGTGATGGAGGCGCTCGAGGCCGGCGCCGTCGACTACATCGTCAAGCCGTTCAAGCCGGACGCGGTGCTGACCACGCTGCGCAAGGCGGCCGAGAAGGACGCCTAGCGTTGGATCCGGTCAAGTACCGGAACCTGTTCCTCGAAGACGCCACCGAGCATCTCGCCGAGATGGGCAACGCCCTGCTCGAGCTCGAGAAGAACGCGGGCGCCTCCGAGGCGATCGACGTGGTGTTCCGCATGGTCCACTCGATCAAGGGCATGAGCGCGTCGCTCGGCTACGACCACCTGTCGGAGCTGGCGCACCGCCTCGAGGACCGGCTGGGCGAGTACCGCACGCGCGGCGGGATCGACGATCCCGGCGGCATGCCGCTCCTGTTCCGCGCGCTCGAGAGCCTCGAGCGGATGGTGGGCGTGGTGCGCGAATCGGGGGAGTCGCCGCCGCCCGACAGCGAGCTGCTCGAGGCGCTCGCCGAGGCCGGCGGCGCGGACGACGGCCCAAAAAAAGCCCCGAGCCGAGCCCGACTCCGGCCGTAGCGGCCGAGGGGCGCTCGGCCGTTCCGTCCCCCCCGCCCTCGGTCCGCGTCCCGAACGAGAGCCTCGATCGCTTCCTCTCCTCCGTGGGCGAGGTGATCCTCACCTCCAGCCAGCTGCGCAACGCGGTCGACTCCGCCGAGGGCGATCGCACCACGCGGCTGGTGGGCGACTTCGACCAGATGGACCGCGTGGTGGGCGAGCTCAAGCGCCGCGCGCTCGAGCTGCGCACCACGCCGCTGCTGCGCGTGATGGAGAACCTGCCGCGGGTGGCGCGCGAGGTGGCCGTGCGCAGCGGCAAGCGCCTGGAGGTGACCACCGAGGGCGCCGAGCTCGAGCTCGACCGCTCGATCCTCGACCGCCTCTACGACCCGCTGGTCCACGTGGTGCGCAACGCCGTCGACCACGGCATCGAGCCGCCCGAGGTGCGCAGCGCCGCCGGCAAGCCGGAGACCGGACACGTCCGCGTGGCGGCGATTCGCGAACGCGACGCGATCCGCATCGACGTGTCGGACGACGGCGCCGGCCTCGACATCGACGCGGTGCGCCGGCGGGCGGTGGCGGCCGGGCTGATCCACCCGGGGCTGGCCGAGGACCTGCCGCCCGAGGAGATCGCCGAGCTGGTGTTCCGGCCCGGGGTCTCGACCGCCGACCAGGTCTCCGACATCTCGGGCCGCGGCGTCGGCATGGACGCGGTGCGCTCCACGATCGAGTCGCTCGGCGGCGAGGTGCGCCTGGCCTCGCGGCGCGGGGCCGGCACCACGACGACGGTGGTCGTTCCGATCGCTGCGGCCGTGCAGCGCGTGCTGCTGGCGGGCGTCGGCGAAGAGGTGGTGGCGCTGCCGGTGTCGCGGATCGAGCGCATCGTCGAGGTGGCCGAGGAGCGGATCGAGGGCAGCGGCGGCGAAGCCTTCGTGCTGATCGACGACGAGCCGGTCCTGGTGCTCGACCTGGGGGCGCGGCTCGGCTGGCTCGACCCCGAGCGCCCCCGCAACGCAATCCCGATGCTGATCGCCGACGTGCGGGGCCAGCGCGTGGGCCTGCGCGTCGACCGCCTGACCGGCCAGCAGGACATCTACGTCAAGCCGCTGCCGGCGCTGCTCGGGGGCATCCGCTCGCTGGCGGCGCTCACCGTGCTGGGCGACGGCCGCCCGGTGTTCCTGCTCGACCTGAACCAGCTGGCGTGACGGAGGGCGCGCCATGGAGGACAGCGTCGAACTGGACCGGCTCTGCGAGCTCGCCCACGTCGGGGCCGGACACGCCGCCGGTGCGCTGGCGCAGCTCCTGGGCCAGCCGCTGTGGGTGTCGGTGCCGCGCGTACGGCTCGGCGACGCCTGGTCGACCGATGCGACCGCCGATCCCGCGGAATCCGACCGCACCAGCGGGATCTTCTTCGAGGTGCAGGGGGGGGTCGGCGGCGTGTTCGCGGTGCTGCTGACGCCCGCTGCGCGACACGGGCTGCTCGAGGCGCTGCTGGGGGAGCCCGCTCCCGACGGCGAGCAGGTCGAGTCGGCGCTGCGCGAGGTGGGCAACATCCTGGCCTCGCACGCCCTCTCCGCCCTGGCGGACCTGCTCGACACGCGCGTGCTCCCCTCGGTTCCGGTGCTGGCGATGGAGCACGCGGGCGCCGTGCTGGCCGACTGGAGCGCGCGCTCGGACGGCCATCCCGACCTGCGCATCGAGAACGATCTGCTGGCTTCGGACGGCAGCTCCCGCGCCCTGCTGCTGTGGATCCCGGCGCCGCCCCGAGCCGCAGGCGTCGAGAAAGAGGACGTCGACGGCTAAGCTCGCCCGATGGATCCCGACCGTCTCCGCGAGCTGATCGACGGTGTGGCGCGCGGCGAGGTGGACACGGGCGAGGCGCTCGAGCGGCTGGCCCAGCTTCCCTTCGTCGACACCGAGCACGCGCGGGTGGATACGCACCGCGCGCTGCGGCAGGGCCTCCCCGAGGTCGTCTACGGGCCCGGCAAGACGCCGGAGCAGATCGCCGAGGTGGTGGCGGTGCAGCGCCAGGTGGGGCTCTCCGTGCTGGTGACGCGCGTCGAGCCGGACGCCGCGCGCCACGTGCTGCGCCACGCCGAGGGCGGCGACTACGACCCCGCCAGCCGGCTGCTGTGGTTCGGGCCCGAGCAGGTGCCGATCCGCGGCAAGGGGCTCGTGCTGGTGGTCTCGGCCGGCACCTCCGACCTGCCCGTGGCCGCCGAGGCGGCCGGCGTGGCGCGCCGCTTCGGCAACGAGGTCGAGCTGCTCCAGGACGTCGGCGTGGCCGGACTCCACCGGCTGCTCGCCTCGTCCGACACGCTGCGCCGCGCGCGCGTGCTGATCGTGGTGGCCGGGATGGAGGGCGCGTTGCCCTCGGTGGTGGGCGGCATGGTGGCCAAGCCGGTGATCGCGGTTCCCACCAGCGTCGGGTACGGCGCCGCGTTCAGCGGGATGGCGGCGCTGCTGGGCATGCTGACGAGCTGCGCCTCGAACGTGTGCGTGGTGAACATCGACAACGGATTCGGGGCGGCCCATGTCGCGACGCTCGTCAACCGCCTCTGAGCGCCGCGCCTCGGGCAAGCTGCTGCATCTCGACGCCTTCTCCGGCATCGCCGGCAACATGCTGCTGGGCGCGCTGCTCGACCTCGGGCTGCCGCGCCGGGCGCTCGAAGCCGACCTGGAGCCGCTCGGGCTCGACTTCGCGCTGCGGGTGCGCCGCGTGCAGCGCGGGGCGCTCGCGGCGCGCTACGTCGACGTCGCCGTGCCCGGCCGGTCGAAGGCGAAGCGGGCGCAGGCCGGGCGGACGTCACCGGGGCGCGCCAGCCGCGCGAAGGCGTCCGGGCACCACCACGCCCACGGGCGCCACTGGAGCGAGATCCGGCGCCTGCTCGAGCGCGCCCGGCTCGAGCCGGCCGTGCGCGACCGCGCGCTCGAGATCTTCGCTGCGCTGGCCGAGGCCGAGGGCCGCGTGCACGGCATCCCGGCGGAGAAGGTGCACTTCCACGAGGTGGGCGCGGTCGACGCGATCGTGGACATCACCGGTGCCGCCGCCGGGCTGCAGCGGCTGGGCGTCGCGCGCGTGACCTGCACGCCGCTCGCGCTGGGACACGGCAGCGTGGAGACGGCGCACGGCCGGCTGCCGCTGCCCGCACCCGCCACGCTCGAGCTGCTGCGCGGTCTCCCCGTCGCACCCGCGCACGTGGCCTGGGAGACGGTGACGCCGACCGGGGCCGCGATCGCCCGGGTGGTCGTCGACGAGTTCCGACAGCTTCCCGCGATGACCGTCGAGGCGATCGGCCTGGGCGCCGGCAACGACCGCGCCGGCCCGCTGCCCAACGTGCTGCGCGCCGTGCTGGGTCGCGCCGCCGGGCTGCTCGGCGACCGCGTGAGCGTGCTCGAGAGCCACGTGGACGACATGAACCCCGAGCACTTCGACTACCTGATGGAGCGCCTGTTCGACGCGGGCGCGCTCGACGTCGCGCTCCAGCACCTGCAGATGAAGAAGAACCGCCCGGGCTTCGCGCTGCGCGTGGTCGCGTCGCCCGCCCGGGCCCACGAGCTGGCGCGCGTGCTGTTCGCCGAGTCGACCACGCTGGGCGTACGCGTGAGCGAGTCCGACCGCCTGCTGCTCGAGCGCGACTCGCTGCGCGTCGAGACGCAGTTCGGTCGCATCCGCGTCAAGCGCGTGCGCGACGCCGAGGGCCGCAGCCACTTCTCGCCCGAGTACGACGACTGCAAGCGGGCCGCGCGCCGCACGGGCGAGCCACTGCGCGAGATCGTGCGAGCCGCGGAGCGCGCCGCCCGCGAGGCATGAGGTGAATTCGCATCACCTTCGTGCTCTCGCAGCGCGTCGTTGACAAGGCCGGCGCGAGCCACCTAGGATCCCGCGCGCACTGGTGCTTCACCAGCGCCCAGCAGGCCGGAGGATCTCGATGGGGGAGCTGCCCAACGCGGTGATCAAACGACTCATCGCGAAGCACGGTGGAGGCCTGCGGGTCTCCGGTTCGGCGATCGAGAAGGCCGTCGAGGCGACCGAGGACTACGTCGCCCGACTGGCCCGCGAGGCCCAGGCCTCCGCCGTCGCGGACAAGCGCAAGACCGTGATGGACAACGACGTCGCCAAGGCCCGCGCCAAGCTCGACTCGGGCGGCTACTAGGCCTGCCGCCGAGCCGGCACGGATCGGCGGATCTGGTCGGCCTCGACGTCGGCGAGGTAGCCGATCCACGTCGTCTCGCCGTCCTGCTCGAAGTCGCGGAAGCGCAGGCCCACCCCGCCCGCGCCCGCGACGCCGCCCGGCGACTGGTAGGCCACGTCGGACTCGACGCGCAGGGTCGAGCCGAGCTCCGGCAGGTGCAGCGCGAAGGGGCCCTCGGGCGGCACCTCGGTGGTGCGCACGAAGATGCCGCGCCGTCCGATCGACGCCGTGACGCCGGGCATCTCGCAGCCGTCCCACGACACCGAGAGGGCGTGGCCGAAGCGCTTGAAGCGCCGGCGCTGCGGGGCTGCGAGCAGGTGGGAGAGGGCGGGGTCGAGCCGGCTGGCATCGGCCGCGCCGGACAGGTACGCGCTGGCACCGGCCGCCTTGGCGGCCGCGCGGAAGCCCTCGCGCCGGCGCTCGTCGAGCAGCGCCACCGGGACGTCGAGCACGCCGGGCAGCGAGCGGATCGCCGGGATCAGCTCGATCCCGTCGGCGCGATCGAGCTGGGCCTCGGTCACCACCACCTCGTACGAGTGCTCCCCGAACGCGTCCACTGCCTCGGCGATCGCGCGCGAGGCGCGTACCGCGTAGCCGCGCACGCGCAGCGCCTCGTGCAGCATGCGGTTGGCGGCCAGCGCGGGACCGACCAGCAGCACCTGGGGCACGCGCTCGGGTCGCGGCGCCGGCAGGTCCTGGCAATCGCCCTGCGCGCGCCGCGGCCGCTGGCGGTGGCTGCGCGCGACCTCTTCGAGGTGTCCGGTCACGGCCAGCGCCAGCTCGGAGCCGCCCGCGCACGCCGTGTCGACGCGGAACACCCGGTCCTCCGGCCGCAGCAGCGAGATGCCCGACAGGGTGCCCCGCGACGGCACGATCACGCGTCCCGGCTGCGCGGTCACCCCGCGTGCGTCGGAGTCCTCGAGCCCGAGCGGGACCTGCCAGAGCGGCGCGCCGTGCGGCGACTCGGGCTTCACGCCCAGGCCCTCGAGCCATTGCCGCGTGCGGGTCAGCTCGGCCAGCCGCGCCCGCCACGCGGCCCGGATGCGCTCCTCGAGGTCGCCCGCGGTCTCGCAGTCGGTGATGCGGATCAGCGGCAGGTAGAACAGCGCGCGCGGCGCGAGGCACTTGATGCGGTCGTGCCCCACGGTGAAGAAGCGCGCCGCCCGCAGCCGCCGCGAGCCCCCCGGTGCGGCGAAGGGCTCGGGGCCCAGCGGCAGCGTCACCACCACGGCGCGCCCGGGCGGTAGCAGGCCCGCCTCCAGACCCATGGCCTCGAAGCGGCGCTTGATCACCTGCTGTCTGCGCAGCGCGTCGGCCTGGTCCATGCCGCAGAGCCCCCTCCGTCGCGTTTCGGCGAGTCACGAATGAGGGTTTAGACACCCGATCGCCCGCGGGGCCCCGCGGGGGTCGGGGCGAGGACGCCCGGGGACGGGCTGCCAGGAGTCTGCGCGGCAGAAGCCCCCCCGCAAGCGCCCGCAGGGCGCGCGCAGTGAGGCGAAGCCGAGCGAAGTCCACCAGCAAGCGCCCGCAGGGCGCGCGCAGCGAGGCGAAGCCGAGCGAAGTCCACCAGCAAGCGCCCGCAGGGCGCGCGCAGTGAGGCGAAGCCGAGCGAAGTCCACCAGCAAGCGCCCGCAGGGCGCGCGCAGCGAGCCGCAGGCGAGCGAAGTCCACCAGCTACGCGGCGCGCCGGGCTCCCACCAACGCCGAGACCGCCTCGCTGAGGCCCTCGACGCTCAGGTGGTACATCGGGAACAGCCGGCGGACCATCCGGGTGGTCGCCGTGCGGTCCCAGATCTTGGGGTCGTCGGGGTTGATCCAGACGCTGCGCTCGAAGTGGTCGGCCAGACGCTGGAGCCAGACGATGCCGGGCGTCTCGGACACCGCGCGCGGGTCGATGTTGCCGAAGCGGTCCATCAGCTCGGCGGGGTGCATGGCGGCGTCGCCCACCACCACCAGCTTCCAGCGCTCGCCCAGCCGCCGCAGCAGGTCGCCGGTGGGCAGCGACGGGCCGTAGTGCAGGTGGCCCGTCTCGTAGACGTGGTCGTACACGCAGTTGTGGAAGTAGTAGGCCCGGAAGTCGCGCAGCCCGTGCGCCTCGTGCAGCGCGGTGAGCAGCCGGCTCACCGGCTGGAAGTAGGGGTCCATGGTGCCGCCCACGTCCATCAGCAGCAGCAGCCGCACGTCGTTGCGGCGCTCGGGGCGGAACACCAGCTCGATCTCGCCGGCGTTCTTGCAGGTGGCGTCGATCGTCTCGTCGAGGTCGAGCTCGCTGGGCACGCCGGTGCGGGTGAGCTGGCGCAGGCGCCGCAGGGCCACCTGGATCTGGCGCACGTCGAGGGTCAGGTCGGTGCGGTAGTCCTGGAAGCGCCGCTCCTCGGCGACCTTCATCGCCGTGCGGCTGCGTCCGGGCCCGCCCACGCGGATGCCGGTGGGGTGCTCGCCGCCGTGGCCGAACGGCGAGTGGCCGCCCGTCCCGACCCAGCGGCCGCCGCCGTCGTGGCGCTCGGTCTGCTCGGCCAGCGTCTCGAGGAACTTCCGCATCAGCTCGTCGTGGTTCAGGCGCTCGAGCAGCTCGCGCTGCTCGTCGGTCAGCTCGGGGAAGTTCTTGGGATCGTTCAGCCAGTCGAGCACCTCGCTCTCGATGTCGAGCGAGCCCTCGATGCCCCGATAGATGCGCAGGAAGACCCGGTCGAAGGCGTCGTAGTAGACCTCGCTCTTCACCAGCGTGGCGCGCGCGAGGTGGTAGAAGTGCAGCAGGCTCGAGCGGTGCAGGCCCTTCTCGAGCGCCTCCATCAGCATGCGCCACTCCTGGATGCCCACCGGCACCCCTTCGTCGCGCAGGCCGTAGAAGAGCTCGAGGAACACGCCGCCCTACTGGTTGTAGCGCGGGCCGAGCTCGCGCCAGGTGGTCGGCAGCTCGCCGCCGCCGTCGGTGTACTCCTGGAGCGCGTTGGTGTCCTGCTCGTTCTTGAGCAGCGCGCCCACGAACGGGATGTGCAGCTCCAGCTCCGCCTGGCCCATGCCCGAGCGCAGCAGCGCCGCGATCCAGTCGATCAGCTCCGAGGTCGACGGCTTCTTGCGCAGCTCGCTCTGGCCGCGCAGCCAGTAGAACTTGATCAGCACCTGGTCGAGCAGCTTCGCGCTCAGGTTCGGGTGGTGCACGTCGACGATCTGCTTCATCAGCTCGCGGTCGGGGAACTCGATGAAGTGGAACACGCAGCGGCGCAGGAAGGCGTCGGGCAGCTCCTTCTCGTTGTTCGAGGTGATGATCACCACCGGGCGCTCGCGCGCGGCGACCTCGTCGCCGGTCTCCATCACCGTGAAGCGCATCTCGTCGAGCTCGCGCAGCAGGTCGTTGGGGAACTCGAGGTCGGCCTTGTCGACCTCGTCGATCAGCAGCACGTGGCGCTGCTCGGCCCGGAACACGCGGCCCAGCGGGCCGAGCTTGATGTAGGCGCGGATGTCGGACACGTCGCCGTCGCCGAAGCGCGCGTCGTTGAGGCGCTGCACGGTGTCGTACACGTACAGGCCGTCCGACGCCTTCGAGGTCGACTTCACGTGCCACGACTCCATCGGCATGCCGAGGCCCTGCGAGACGTGCTGGGCGAGCAGCGTCTTGCCCGTGCCCGGCTCGCCCTTGATCAGCAGCGGCCGCTCGAGGGCGATCGCGCAGTTGACGGCGTCCACCAGCGAGGG
Source organism: Myxococcota bacterium (assembly GCA_030066475.1). The sequence goes on along the minus strand of JASJBO010000089.1, from coordinate 23,972 downwards.
CGAGGCGATGTAGCCCTGGGTGCCCTGAAAGCGCCCAAAGTCGTTCGGGTCCGGCAAGATCGTCCTCCTTGGCCGCGGCGGCTAGAGCTCGAAGCGGGCGAGCACGCTCTGGACGAGCTGGCGTAGCGTGGCCTGCCCGTCCAGGTCGAGGTTGTTGAAGCAGACGCCCATGCCCGCCGCCAGGTGGGGCGGTGCGCTGTCGTCGTCGTGGGTGTGGGCAACGGTGGCGCGGGCGGCGAGCGGCAGGTCGGGCAGGTCGATCTCGAGTGAGACCTGGGTGCCCTCCTGCCAGGGAGCCCCGGTCGCCAGGTAGGCGCCGCCCACCGAGAGGTTGTGGACCCGCACGTCCTTGCGCTGCGTGCCCTTGTAGACGGTCGCCTTGATGGCGGTGGGGACGCGCAGCTCCATGCGGCCGTCGGTGTCGTGCTCCTCGGCGAGCGCGGTGGTGGACACGAAGCGCAGCGCCGCGTCGTCGAAGGGCTCCCAGAGCGCCCAGCGCAGGCCCAGCTCGCGCAGCGCGGCGCGCCCCTCCTCGTCCGGCGGCGGTCCCACCGCGGCCACGCTGCGGGCTCCGATGCCCGCGCGCGCGCCCACGGCGGCGATCCGCTCGCGCAGGGTCTCGATCGGGGTCGCGGCGGGCACCAGGATCGCCCCGATCCGACGCGCCTGCTCGCTGGCCACCAGGAACGCCTCGTCGGGGTCCTTGGTGTAGAGGGCATCTACGCCCAAGCGCACCAGGCGCACCGAGACGTCCCCGAGGCGCTCACCCTCGTCGTCCAACACCAGCAGGTAACGCTCGTATGCCATCGCCCCGCCCCCCGCTGGAGGGGCTTCTACCACGTTCGCCGGGCGAGCGCACCCACCGGGGGAAGGCCCCTCGGGTGGGCCCGCGACCCGGTCCGCGGGGCCGGCCCGCGCGCGGCGAAGGGCGGCGCGGCGCTCGCGCTATCGTGAGCGCCCATGGGAGCCAGCTGGGACGAGGCCGTGGCGGCGCTCACCGGGCCGGGTGGGCGCTTCGAGATCGTCGAACGCGAGGTGCGCGGGCGGCCCACCCGCGTGTTCGCGAACGCGCCGCCGTCGCTGCGGGCCCTGTTCGACGTGTCGCGCGGCCGCGGCGACGACGTGTTCCTGGTCTACGAGGACGAGCGCTGGAGCTTCGCCCGCGTGATGGAGCACACGGACGCCGTCGCCGCGCTGCTGGTCGAGCGCTACGGCGTCGCGCCCGGCGATCGCGTGGCGATCGCGATGCGCAACTACCCGGAGTGGATCACCAGCTTCGCGGCGATCACCTCGATCGGTGCGATCGCCGTCTCGCTCAACGCCTGGTGGACGGCGGACGAGCTCGAGTACGGGCTGCGCGACTCCGGCAGCCGCGTGCTGGTCGGCGACGCGGAGCGGGTGGAGCGCGTCGCGCCGCGGCTCGCGGAGCTGGGCACGCGGGCGGTGGTCGTGCGGGCCGAGGCGGCGCCGCCGGCCGGCGTCGACCGGCTCGAGCAGGTGCTCCCGCTCGGTGCAGCGATGCCCGCCGTCGAGATCGATCCCGACCAGGACGCCACGATCCTCTACACCTCGGGGACCACCGGTCATCCCAAGGGCGCCGTCTCGACCCACCGCGCGGTGCTCTCCGCGCTGCTGGCCTTCGGCTGCCGCGCCGGGGTGACGGCGGCCATGAACCCCGGGGAGCGCGAGAAGCACCCGTTTCCGGTCAGCTTCATCCTGGTGGTGCCGCTCTTCCACGTCACCGGCTGCGTGGCCGTGATGCTGTCGGCCTTCGCTGCCGGCAACAAGCTGGTGATGATGTACAAGTGGAACCCGGAGCGCGCGCTCGAGCTGATCGAGCGCGAGCAGATCACCAACTTCGTGGGCGTGCCGACGATGTCGTGGGACCTGCTCGAGTCGCCCGACTTCGCGAGTCGCGACACCTCGAGCCTGCTGGCGGTCGGCGGCGGCGGTGCGCCGGCCCCGCCGGAGCTGGTGCGCCGCGTCGACCGCAGCTTCAAGAGCGGCCGGCCGGGCATCGGCTACGGGATGACCGAGACCAACGCCTACGGTCCCCAGAACAGCGGGGACGACTACCTGCGCAAGCCCACCAGCGCCGGGCGCGTGGTGCCGGTCGTCGAGCTGCGCGTGACCGGTCAGGACGACCGGCCCCTCCCGGTGGGCGAGGTGGGCGAGATCTGGTTCCGCGGGCCCAACCTGATCCGCGGCTACTGGAACAAGCCCGAGGCGACCGCCGAGACGATCGTCGACGGCTGGCTGCGCAGCGGCGACATCGGGCGCCTCGACGAGGAGGGCTTCGTCTACGTCGAGGACCGCGCCAAGGACATGGTGCTGCGCGCGGGCGAGAACGTGTACTGCGCCGAGGTCGAGGCGGCGATCTACGAGCACCCGGCGGTGTACGAGGCCGCGGTGTTCGGGCTGCCGCACGAGCGTCTCGGCGAGGAGGTCGCGGCCGCCGTCTACTGCCGGCCCGGCGAGCGGCTCGATGCCGACGACCTGCGGCGACACGTGGGCGAGCGGATCGCCGGCTTCAAGGTGCCGACGTACGTCGAGATCGCGGAGGCGCCGCTGCCGCGCAACGCCTCCGGCAAGATCCTCAAGCGTTCGATCCGCGACGAGATCGTCTCGCGCAACGCCTCCTGAAGCCCCGCGTGTCCACCCCCGCCGCCTCGGCTCGGCTGCCGCGCTCGCTGGTGCTGCTGTTCGGCGCGCCCGGCTTCGCGGGCGCCGCCATGGCGATCCCGATCGGCGTGTTCATGCCGCGCTTCTACAGCGACGTGGTGCTGGTGCCGCTCGGCGCCATCGCCGTCGCCACCGCGCTGGCGCGCTCGCTCGACGCGCTGACCGACCCCGCGATGGGCTGGCTCAGCGACCGGACCCGCAGCCGTTGGGGACGCCGCAAGCCCTACATCGCGCTCGGCGTGCCGCTCTCGGCGCTGCTGTTCTACGCGCTGTTCGCGCCGCCCGAGGGCCTGGCCCCGGGCGTCGCGGCGTTGTGGTTCGCGGTGAGCTTCGGGCTGTTCTTCCTGTGCACCACGATCGCCGAGATCCCCTCCGCGGCGCTGGGCGCCGAGCTGACGCCCGACTACGGCGAGCGCTCTCGCCTGTTCGGGGTGCGCTCGCTCTTCGTCGCCGCCGGCGCCATCACGGCCGCGCTGATGCCCACCGTGCTCGGCGCGCTGGGCGTGCCGGGCGAGCGCGCGATCTACCGCACCATGGCCACGCTCTACGGGGTGGTTCTGGTGATCCTGACCGTCGGGCTGCTGTGGCGCGTGCCCGAGCGGGCCGAGTACGCCCGGCGGGCGCCGAACCCGCTGGTGCCCGGCGTGCGTCGCGCGTTGCGCAACCGTCCGTTCCGGATCCTGCTGTTCTCCTCGATCGTCTACTCGATTCCCGCCGCGGTCCCCGCGGTGCTGATGCCCTTCTTCGTGCAGTACGTGCTCCAGCCCGCCGACGCCACCGCCATGACGGGGCTCTACCTGCTGCTCTACCTGGGCGCCGGGCTGCTCTTCGTCCCGCTCTGGCTGGCTCTCGCCCAGCGCCGCGGCAAGCTGTTCGCCTACCTCGCGGCCAGCGCGCTCGGGATCGGGACCAGCGTCTTCTACTTCTTCGCGGGCCCCGGCGACCTGCTGTACGCCGGCTGCATCTACTTCCTGAGCGGCACCGTCTCGCAGGTCGGCACCTTCCTGATCCCCGCGATGGCGGCCGACGTGATCGACTACGACGAGCTGCGCACGGGCAAGCGGCGCGAGGCGCAGTTCACCGCCTTCTGGGCGCTGATCCCGAAGTTCATCGCGATTCCCGGCTACTCGGTGCCGCTCGCCGTGATCGCGGCGCTCGGCTACGTGCCCAACCAGCCGCAGAGCGGCGAGGTGCTGTACGCGATCCGCTTCATGTACTCGCTGTTCCCCGCCGCCTTCTACGTGGCGGCCTGGCTGCTGCTGACCCGCTACCCGATCTCGGAGCGGGTGCACGCCGAGATCCGGACCGGCATCGCGGCGCTCGATGCCGGCGGGGCGGCCCGCGATCCGCTGACCGGCGCCGAGATCCCGCCGCGCGGCGCCGAGCGGGTCGACGAGGCCGAGGGCTGGTTCCTCGACCACTTCTCGCCCGGCGAGCTGCGCGCGGCGCTGGCCGGGAGCGCGCTGGTGCGGCGCGTGGTCGGCGCCTGCGCGGTCTCGCTGGGCGCGTTCGCGCTGCTGGCGGCGGTGGCCTGGACCGGGGCCTCGAACGTCGACGACCCCGCCCCGCTCACCGCGGTGTTCTCGCTGGTGGGCGCCGGTCTGGCGCTCACGGCGGCCGCCTTCCACGCGATCCGGGTGCGCGCGGCGCGGCGCCTGCGTGCGGGCGCGCCTCCCGCGCCAGTGATCCGGGCGCACCTGGACGAGGCCGAGCCGGGCTTCCAGGCCGGGGGGTCGGGGCGCAACACGATGCGCTCGTGACTGTGGCTGGGAGACACAGCGCTCCAGGCCCCGGGATGCACGAGCCCGGACCCGACGGCACGCAAGTTGCTTCGTGATCACCGGAAGCCCCTGCGGGAGCACCGGCCGTGTCGCGTGGCATTCTCCTCGTTCTCCTCCTGCTTGCCGTTGCACTGGTGGCGGGTCCTCCGCAGCCGCTGGCGCGGGCGGGTCCGGATCCCTGCGGAGAGGTCGATTCGGACGGCGACGGTGTGGGCGATCTCTGCGACGTCTGCCCCGGCTTCGACGATCGCGTGGACTTCGACGCCGATCGGATCCCCGACGGCTGCGACAACTGCCCCAGCGCCCCGAACGGGCCGGACCAGGACGCGCAGGCGGACGCCGACGGCGACGGCGTCGGGGACGCCTGCGAGTGCGGCGACGCGAGCGGCGATGGCCGGGTGGATGCGGCGGACGTCGCGCCGATCCAGAGCTGCGCGGTAGGTCGGATCTCGTGTGCCCCGCTCTGCGACGTCACCGGGGAGGGCGACTGCAATACGATCGACGCGCGGCTGATCCAGCGCCTGGTCGCCGGAGACCTCCAGCAGGCCGATCTCGTCTGCGCCCAGCGGGCGGCCCCCGCGATCCTCGCCGGGGATCCCGACGCGCTGGTCTTCGAGGCGGTCGAGGACGTCGACGCCGGCGACGTCCTGACGGAGGCGGAGCTCAGCACCGACGTCTACGGCAGGCAGATCGCTCGCACCCACCTGGAGATCGTGTTCACGCCCGACGCCACGGTGGGGCAGGTGAACGGCCTGCTGGCTCCCCTCGGTGCGCGCATCATCAGCGCCCTGGCGGGGATGCAGGGCTTCGTGGTCCGCATTCCCGATCCGTTCGACCTGGCTGCCTACGACGCCCTCGTGGCGCAGCTCGAGGCCGAGCCCTTCGTCTGGTTCGTCGACAGGGCCGTGCTGGACGAGCCGAGCGTCCTGCCGGACAACTTCTACGACGACCCGCCGCGCCTGAACGAGCTGGTCTACATCGACAACCACCTGGCCGTGCGCGCGCACGCCGCGTGGAACGCCAAGGGAGCGCTCGGCACCACCGCGAGTCCCCTCCCGGAGGTCCTGGTGGCCGACCGGTTCGGGGGCGGCGCGCCGACCAACGCGACCATCGACTACATCGGCGGTGCCGCCGACTTCGGCAGCGGCGGTCTGGTTCCGCACGGCTATCGCGTGCTGGGCGTGATCGCGGGAACCTTCGGCCAGCACTTCGCGACCGGCATCTACCCCGGAACCGTGAGCCTCCAGGTCGTCGACCGGACACGGGTCGTGAATCCGCAGATCCTCCGGGACCGGCTGATCGATCGGTTGAAGAACACGCCGGGCAACGTGGTGGTGAACACCAGCTTCGGCAGCGTCTGCACCGGCCAGGGCGGCCTCTGCACCGCACTGCAGGTCGCGCAGCGAAGCGCGATCTGGTGGATCCAGAAGGTGCGGGCGGCCGGCCTCGAGGGCCGCGTGCTGCACGTCACGTCCGCGGGGAACATCAAGTCGCCTCCGGGGCCCGACATCCGCGACGCACGGACCCGCGGCCCGTTCGCCGCCGCGCGGCTGCTAACCGGGCTCGTAGACGGCTCCGGCAGCCCGGTCCCGAATCTCTCCAATACGCTGGTGATCGAGAACGCGCTCAACACGACGGCCGATCCCACCGACATCGAGCCCTATTCGACCGAGTGTCGATCGTCCACGTCGTTCACGGGCGGTGACCTCGCGGGCATCGGTGGGGACGTCTGGTCCTTCACCGACGCCGTCGGCGCGCAGGGCGAGACCTCCGGCACGTCCCTGTCGGCCCCGCAGGTCGCCGGGCTCGCGGCCTACCTGTGGGCGATCGCCGGGATCGACCCGAACCTGACGCCCCAGCAGCTGATCACGGCGCTCCTCGGCACGGCGCAACCGGTCCCCACCGGCGGAGGCCCCGACTGCTCTCCCTGGCCCGACCCGGCTCCGGTGATCGACGCCTACGAGGCCTTGCTGTCGATCGACGCGGCGGTCGCCGCGCCCGACAAGTTCAACTCGCCGGTGCGCTTCGCGCTCTTCGACGCCAACGACGACCTGCGCTTCGACGCGGACGACCTGGAGGCGTTCGTCACGGCCTACTACGGGAGCCTGGACCCGGATGCCCTCCCGCTCCGGCCCGACGTGCCGGACTACGGCCGCTACGACCTGAACGGCGACGGCTGGACCGGCGGCAGCTCGAGCGGACCCTTCGACCTCGACCGAGCGGGATCGGTCCAGTACGGGCCGCCCGCCCTCAGCGGCGACGTCACGCAGAGCGTCGCCGGCGAGGAGGTCCACTTCGCCGAGCAGGCCGTCACCGACCTCGACGCGCTCTGCTACTACGCCTACTCGGACCTCTACGAGGGCAACAGCGAGGACCGCGACACTCTGCTGGAGCGGCGCTGCACGGGGACGACGCTCGGCGTGCTGGTGGGTCTGAGCCCGTTCTCGTCCGATCAGGGCCTCGCGCGGGCCGTCGTGTCCGGCGACGCGGGCGAATCCGTCGACTTCGATCCCGAGGACGTGCCCGAGCTGTCCTTCAGCGTCTGTCCCCCGGGCGGCGGCATGCGCCTCGAGCCCGGGGACTCGCAGCCGGCCGAGGCGGCGGCTTCCCTGGGCGCGGACTCCGCCTCGCACCAGGCCACGATCTCCTTCGCGGGGGACGCACGCTCCGTCCAGCTCGTGCTGCGCGGGGGCGCAGCGTTCGGCTCCCCTTCCGCCCTGGGCTACCACTCTGCCGTGGGCTCCTTCAACGGCAGCGCCCGCGTGTGGGTGGAGGTCGTCAACAACCGCTCCGCGCCGGTGGACCTGGAGCTGGCCTGGAGCTTCGGCGGCGCCACGAACCTCGCGCCCGGACCCGAGGACTCCTTCGACGCCGCATACACGGCAGCGTTCAAATACGAGCTCTGGGCGTTGGGGCCGTGTCGGAGGGTCGGGGAGGAGACGCTCGGCGTCTACGAGTACACGGTCTACGTCACGGATGGCGAGATCATCTACGAAGAAGTCACGTCGTTGGAGCCCGTGGGGCGGCGGACGTTCGCGATCGACCCCGGGCGCGCCTACCTCGAACTCGAGCCGACGGTCGAGGCGTATGCCAGCAGGTTCTCTCCCATTGCGAGCCCGGTGGAGATCGAGGGGCAAGGAATCGTGACCATCCGTCTCCTCACGCCGGCGTCGGCTCGCGCCGCGGAGGAGCCGTCAGCCGCGAGCCGCGCTGCGGCGACGGGCGCCGACGAGCCCTCCAAGCGCGAGCAGCGCCGCTGCCTGGAGTGCCGCCTGCCGCGGCTCGGGCACCGCGATCGTGGCGAGCACGGTTCCGCTCGCGGTCCCGATCGGCACGATGACGAAGAAGGGCTCCTCGTCCAGGTCGCCCGCCGCGACCCGGTCGGCGAGCACCACCTCGAAGATCCCCTCCTGGGCGGCGGTGGCGACGAGCAGGTCCGCCACGAGGCTCTCCCCGCCCTGCTCCTCGCGCGTGAGCGAGACGCGCGCCTGATCGCCCGTGACGAAGGCGTCGTTGACGGTCCAGCTGCCGACACCGAGCGGTGCCAGCCCGGGATCGACCCGGCCCAGGTCGACGGTGACGTCGACGGCGGGGTTGCCCGCGAGATCGAAGCCGGCCTCGAATGCCGAGACGAGCTCTCCCTCCTCCAGGACGAGGTAGATGGCGACGGTCGCGCTCTCTCCGGGGACGATCTCTGCGAAGCCCGACGCGTCGGAGATCACGACGCCGTCCTGCTCGACGTCGGCCTCGATGCTGGCGGCGCGCACAACGCTTGTGTGCAGCCCGAGGGCGAGGCCGAAGAGGGTGACGAGGGCGGAACAGCGAAGGCGCAACCGGAGCTCCAGCTCTGCGAACGAACGCCGCGTCAGGGTAGCGGTGGGGTCTCGCCATCGGAAGCCGGGGCGCTGCGCATCAGGGTCCGCTGACGGGGTGTCGTCCTGACGACACCGATCCGCGTCCCAGCCCCGGGAGCAGGGCCGCCGCGACGACCAGCGGCAGCGCCAGCGCGACCCAGGCGATCACGCCCTCGATCGCGTAGGCCGGCCAGGCCTTCGCGGTGAGCAGCCAGGCGGCGCGCAGCAGCTCGCTGCTGGCGAACAGCACGAGATAGGCGAAGCCGTTGAAGCGGAGCAGGCCGGCGTAGAGGGCCACCGCGAGTGCGCTGCGCAGGGCCCACGAGGCGGCAGCGTGCGCGCCCTCCCCCCACCCATCGGGGTGGACCGCCGCGTCGAGCAGCGGGAGGAGCAGCAGCACCCACAGCCACGGACGGCGTCGCTGCCACAGCAGCACGACCACGAGCAGCGACGCGGCGTCGCGCACGGCGGCCTGGAGGCCGCTCTGGAGCGAGGCCGCGACGGCCTGGAGGGCGGGCGAGCTGGCGTTCACGGCGGGCGCCGCCCAGCGCAGGGCGCGCTCGCCCGAGATCCAGGCGTGACTCGCATCCAGCGCGAGCTGGAGCAGGGCGAAGGCGCACAGGCCCAGCCACCCCAGCGCGCAGCCCTCGACCCAGCGCCGCCGGCGCTCGACACCGCGAGCGCCGAACAGGAGCGCGACCGGGTCGCGCCCGCCCAGCCAGCGCACCAGGCCCAGCACCAGGAGCGCGCCGCCGGCGCCGATCGCCGTCTGGCTCCCGACGGCGCTCGCCATGCCGAGGCCGCGCACCACCAGGTAGTCGCGCCAGGGCTGGGTGGTGTCGTAGGCCGCCGCGAACCACGGAAGCTGGTCGAGCTGTCGGGCGAGCGCCAGGGCCAGGCACAGCGCGGCGAGCGGCAGCGCGGCGCGCCACGGCAGCAGGCGTCGCGCCGTCAGCAGCGCCAGCAGGAAGGCGGGCAGCAGCCAGCGCAGCATGCCGTTCGCGCGCCGCAGCTGGACGTCGAGCGCGTCGACCCAGGCCCGGGCCGAGCGCTCGCGCAGCCACGCCTCGGGGAGCTTCACCTGGGTCCGCAGGCCGTTGAGGTGATCCCCGAGCAGGGACACGGTCCAGCGCAGCTGCGACTCGCCGGCCTGCCAGCGGGCGCTCTCGAAGGTGACCGTCCAGTCGCGGCGCGCCTCGCGCTGGCGCGCGTTCACGGTGACGGGCTGGGCGCCCTCGGCGGCGGGCCCGACCAGCCGGGCCAGGCCCGCGCGCGCCCGCTCGACGGCGGCCTCGCTCTCCAGCTCTGCTCCCGGCGCGGTCTCGGCGATCGAGCGGGAGACCAGGAAGGGCGAGCCGTCGGGCTCGACCCGCACGCTCCAGCCTTCGCGCTCCTCGGGGCGGAAGTAGCGCGTGCTCCAGCCGCTGCGGAACAGGTCGTCGCGGACCCAGGTGGCGACCCGCTCGGGCTCCGCCTGCGTCAGCAGGTACTCGATCGCGTCGGCCGAGGCCACGCGCGCGCGGAAGCTGGTGACGCTCCGGAACGTCGTCGGATCGACGCCGGCCTCGCTCGCCAGCAGGGCGTCGGCCTGCGCGCGGGCCTCGGCGCGGCGGATCGGCACGGCGCCGAGATCGGCGAGCGGCGGATCGGGAAGCGCGACCAGGAAGGCCAGGCTCGCCGCGATCGCCCCGCCCACGGCGGCCCAGGCCCGGGGCGACAGCCGCCGCGGCTCCGTCGACACCCACGCGCGCGTTCCGAACTCCACCGGGGGCGGTGCCGCGTCGGAGGGACGCAGCGACGCGCGCGTGGGCTCGCCGTGGCGATGGGCGCGCCAGCGCCCGGCCACCCACAGCAGGGCCGGCGCGATCGAGACCGCGACGGCCAGTGCGCGGTCGGCGCCCGCGCCCGTGCCCCAGGCGACCTGGGCCCCGAGCCAGGTGTTGAACAGGCAGTGGGCGACCAGCGTGGCGAGGATTCCGTAGCGGAAGGCGGCCCAGCCGAACACCACGCCCGCGGCCGTGAGCTCGACGCCTCGCGCCCAGCCGGGGAGCTGGGGATAGCTGCTGTGGAGGAAGCCCCAGACCAGCGCGGCGACGCCGATGCCGAGCGCGCGCGAGCCCGTCAGCCGCGCCACCAGCAGCGGGACGATCACGCGGAAGCCGAGCTCCTCGAACAGCGCGGCGATCACCCCGGTCTCGAGCGCCTGGAGCGCGGGCCAGTAGTGGGTCAGCACGCGGGCGGCGTCCACGTCGATCGGCGCCCAGATGCCGACGCGGCGGCCGGCGAGGTAGAAGGCCGCCTGGTAGGCCAGCAGCGCGAGCGCGAGCGCGAAGCCGACGCCCACCGCGTGCCGCGACTCCCGGGTGGCGAGCCCCGGCCCGGCGAGCAGGGCGCGCAGCGGCGTGCGGGCCGGGAGCGCGGCGCTCCAGAGCGCGTCCGCGACGAACGCCAGCACACCGAGCATCACGACCGTCGTACCGGCGTCGAACAGCGCGTCGAAGACCTGGCTCGCCAGGTAGCTCGGCAGGTCGTCCTGCGTGCGATAGCGGGTGAGCCACTGCGGCAGGCTCCCCAGGTCGCTGGCGATCAGCAGCACGGCCACGGGGATCAGCCAGCCGAGTGGAAAGTTGCGCCCGGCCACCTCGCGCCGGGTCAGCATCCACGCGAACAGGGCCGCGCCGCCGATCGCGAGCAGCAGGGTGGCGCGCGAGGCGAGCGTCTGGAACAGCGCGTTGCTCGAGCGCCGGGTGCGGAAGTCGCGCTCCCAGGCCTCGGGCAGGTCGAGCCCCTCGCGATACGCCGACACCCGGTCGCCGGCCACCTCGACCACCACCTTGTAGACGGCCTCGCCCTGGGCCCAGTCGGTCCGCTCCCAGGTGAAGCGCTGCACCCGGTGGCCAGGGCGCTCGCGCAGGTCCTCCTCGAGCGGCTCGAGCGCCTCGACCGGGTGCTGCGCGACGTGCGCCGCGAGGAACGCGAGCGCCCGGGCACGCGCCTCCTCGGCCTCGAGGTCCGGGCGCTCCTCGGTCTCGGGGATCCGCTCCGACCACCCGACCAGACGACCCGCCGGGTCCGTCTGGATCGCGAGCTCCTCGAGGCGGCCCGGCTCGAAGTAGCGGACGCGCCAGGAGAAGACGCGCACGCCGCGCTGCACCGCGGCCTCGAGCTCGTCCGCTCCCCACTCGAGGTCGAGGAAGTTGCGCGCGCCGCGGTCGGTGCGGAAGCTCAGCGCCGTGCGCCACCCCTCGGGCGCGAAGCCCAGCTCGCGCAGCAGCCGGTCGGTGTGCGCGCGCACGTGCGCGCGCTCCACCTCGAAGTGCACCGCCGCCTCGGGAAAGGCGGCGCGGTGGAGCTCGAGCGCGGCCCAGGCCGCCGGGACGGCCAGCGCCAGCACCAGCAGGCGGCGCAGCGCCGGCACGCGGCTCAGAACGACCAGAGCCGCGGGATCAGGGCGATCGCGATCACCGCGCACAGCGCGTTGAGCGGCAGGCCGACCCGGACGAAGTCGGTGTAGCGATAGCCTCCGGGCCCGTACACCAGCAGGTGCGTCTGATAGCTCACCGGCGACGCGAACGCGCAGCTCGCCCCCAGCGTCACGGCGATCGCGAACGGCCGCGGGTCCACGCCCACCTGGCCGGCCGCCGCCACGGCGATCGGGAACATCAGCGCGACCGACGCGTTGTGGTGCAGCAGCTCGGACATCAGGTTCGTGACCAGGTAGATGGTCGCCAGGATGCCGAGCGGTCCGAGCGCGCGCGCCTGCTCGACGACCAGCCCGGCGATCGCCGTGGCGGCACCCGTCTTCTCGATCGCCGAGGCGATGCCGAGGCCGGCCCCGATCACGACCAGCACGTGGAGCTGCACGCTGCGCCGCGCGCCGGCTCCCGAGATGCAGCGGGTGGCGATCAGGATGCCGCCCGCGACGAAGGCGCCCACCGAGATCGCCAGCAGGCCGGTGGCCGCCAGCGCCACCATCGCCAGGAACACACCGGCCGCGAACCAGGCGCGATCGTGGCGCGGTGGCGCCGACTCGGGGATCTCGCTCACCAGGTAGAAGTCGGCGCTGTTGCGGTGCGCGCGCAGGAAGCCCGGTGCGCCCTGGATCAGCAGCGTGTCGCCGGCCCGCATGATGATGTCGCCGATCTTGCCGGTGACCCGCTCGCCGTTGCGGTGCACCGCGATCACGGCGGCGTCGTAGACCCGCCGGAAGTCGGCCTGGCGCAGCGTCCGGTTCGCCAGCGGCGAGGAGCGCGACAGCACTGCCTCCACCAGCGGATGGCGCGGGTCGGGGCGCCACGAGCCCTCGTCGTCGGCCACCGGCACCAGGCCGCGGATGCGCTGCAGGTCGACGATCGTCGAGACCGCGCCCGCGAACACGAGCCGGTCGTCGGCGCGCACCACCTCCTCGGGCGCCACCGGCGAGATCCCGGTGCCGTCGCGCTCGATCTCGAACAGGAACAGGCCCGGCAGGTGGCGCAGGCCGGCGCGCTCGATGTCCTGGCCCACCAGCGCGCAGTCGGGCTCGACCCGCATCGTCACGGTGTACTCGCGGGTGCGCTCGCCCACCTCGGCCGCCGGGTCGGAGCGACTCGGCAGCAGCCGCGGCGCCAGCAGCAGCAGGTAGCCCAGGCCGAGCACGGCGACCGGGACGCCGACCGGCGCCAGCTCGAAGAAGCCGAGCGGCTCGAGGCCCGCCTGGCGCACCAGGCCGTCGGCGGTGAGGATCACGCTGGTGCCGATCACGGTGATGATCGAGCCGAGGATGGTCGAGTAGCTGAGCGGGATCAGCAGCCGGCTCGGCGCGATGCCGTGGCGCCGCGCCCAGTCGATCACGAGCGGCGTCATCATCGCCACGATCGGGGCGTTGTTCAGGAACGCCGACAGCCCCGCCAGCGGCGGCAGCGCCCGCGCCAGCCCGGCGCGCTCGCTGCGCGCGCTCCCGAACAGCCGGCCCAGGGTGAGCTCGAGAGCGCCGGTCTCGCGCATCGCGGCGGACAGGATGAAGAGCGCGCCCACCGTCATCATCGCGGGACTGGCGAAGCCCGCGAAGGTCTCGGTGGGCGTCAGCACGCCGGCGGTCGCCAGGATGAAGAGGCCGCCCATCAGGACCAGGTCCGGCCCGGCGATGCCGCGAACCAGGGCGACCAGCATCGCGCCGATCACGCCGATCGTGAGCCAGCCCTGCCAGCCGAGCGCCTCCATGGGCGAAGCACGATAGCAGGGGCGGGCCTCGCCCGGGGTGCGCTCGTGTATCCTCCGAGGGTCGGGAGGCGCCGCCGTGGACGTCGGGATCCTGCTGATCTTCCAGAACTACCGGGGCCGGTTCCGCGACGAGGACGTGGTGCGCAGCGAGCGCCGCGTGGCCGAGCTGGCCGAGCCGCTGGGCTTCGACAAGGTCTGGGCGGTCGAGCACCACTTCACCGACTACGCGGCCTGCCCCGACAACGTCCAGTTCCTGAGCTGGCTGGCGGGCCGCACCGAGCGCATCCGGCTGGCGACCGGTGCCGTGATCGTGCCGTGGAACGACCCGCTGCGGGTGGCGGAGAAGCTGGCGCTGCTCGACCACCTGTCGGGTGGACGCGCCGTGATGGGTCTGGGGCGCGGACTGGCGCGCGTCGAGTACGGCGGCTTCGGCATCGACATGGGCGAGTCGCGCGACCGCTTCGACGAGGCCGCGCCGATGATCATCGACGCACTCGACAAGGGCTTCATCGAGGGCGGAGGTCCCTACTACCCGCAGGCGCGCACCGAGATCCGGCCGCGCCCGATGCACGGCTTTCGCGACCGCTTCTACTGCGTGGGCATGTCGCCCGACTCCGTCGAGCAGGCCGCGCGGCTCGGGGCGCGCCTGATGGTGTTCTCCCAGGAGCCCTGGGAGAGCTTCGCAGTGGGTGCGCACGCGAAGTACCGCGCGAGCTACCGGGCCCACCACGACGCGCCGCCCCCGCCGCCCCTCACCGGCGACCTGATGTTCTGCCACGCCGATCCCGCGCGCGCGCAGGAGCTGGCGATGGAGCACATGCCCAACTACTTCCTGACCATCATCGAGCACTACGAGATCCTGAGCGACCACTTCAAGGACGTCGGCGGCTACGACCACTACGCCAGCTCGGCCGAGCTGTTCCGCCAGGTGGGGCTGGAGCCGGCCGCCAACGCCTACTGCGCGGTGCAGACCTGGGGCACGCCCGACCAGATCCTCGAGAAGCTGCGCCGGCGCCGGGAGCTGCTCGGCGACTTCGAGCTCAACCTGGTGGTGAACTACGGCGGGATGCCCGAGGCCGAGGTGGAGTCGAGCCTGAGCCTGTTCTCCGCGGAGGTGCTCCCGGAGCTGCACCGCTGGTAGGACCCGGGACGGCGGCCCAGATCTGTCCTACGGTGTAGTACATGTCGGACGCGCCCAGCCCCCGCAAGGACCGGCTGATCCAGACCCGCGTGAACCGGGATCTGGAGACCACGCTCAAGGAGGAGGCGCGGCGCCGCCGCCTCACCGTCTCCCAGCTGATCCGCAACGTGCTCGAGGACGCCTTCAACCTGGTGGACGACGTGGTCGCCAACGTCGACGACCTGGTGAACGACTCGGTCGAGCTGGCGCGCCAGGTCTCGCGCGAGACGCGCCGCTTCCGCGACGAGCTGGGAAGGGCGGGCGGCGAGGCCCAGCGCGCCCGCAAGAGCGCCCCGGAGCCGGACCAGGCGCGCGCGCCCGAGCCGGACCCCGACCTCGCCGAGGTCGACGCCTGGAACCCGGTCGTCCTGAACCGGGAGGCGTCCTGCGCGAGTTGCGGCGCCGCGCTCGAGCGCGGCCAGCAGGCCTACGCCGGGATGGGCGGGCCCGAGGCGCGGCGCCTCTGGCTCTGCTCGGACTGCCTGGGACGCCTCTAGCTGGTGGACTTCGTTCGGCTTCGCCTCACTGCGCGCGCCCTTCGGGCGCTTGCGAGGATGCCGGCCGCCCCGGCGCTTGCGAGCTGGTGCCGCCTTATGTAATACGTCCTCATCAGTTGTAGTACAGACGATGACGAGGGCACCATGAGGAACGAGAGCGGCGAAGCGTCCCGGAGCCTGCTGCGGCCCTGGCTCACGGTGGTGGAGGGGGCGCTCGAGGGAATCGAGCTGGCGGCGTGGGAGGTGCGCGGGCTGGCCGAGCGCGCCCGCGAGGCCTGGGACCAGATCGAGGACGACTGGGACGACGTCGCGCGCGACGTGCGTCTGGTGGCGCGCGAGCTGGAGAGCTGGCCGCGCCGCTTCGCGCGGCTCGGCGACACGGCGTGGCTGCTGGTGCAGGTCGCGGCGAGCTATCGCGTGCAGCGCGTGCGCGACGCCTTCCTCACGCGCGACGGCACCGAGACCGCCTGGCGCGAGCTGCACGACCGCAACGCGCAGCGCTTCGCGAGCGCGAGCGAGCGCCACGGCGGGGCCTTCCTGAAGGTCGCGCAGCTCCTGTCGGCGCGTCCGGATCTGCTGCCCGAGGTGTGGGTGGCGGAGCTGTCGCGGCTCCAGGATGCCGCGGCGCCGGTCTCGGCGGCGGCGGCGCGGCGGGTCGTCGAGGAGGAGTTCGGGCAGCCGCTCGAGGTGCTGTTCGACCAGTTCGATTCCGAGCCGCTGGCGGCGGCGAGCATCGGTCAGGTCCACCGGGCCCGGACGACCGACGGCCGGGAGGTGGCCGTCAAGGTGCAGCGCCCCGGCATCGGCGCGCTCGTCGAGCTGGATCTCGACCTGCTCGAGGTCTTCGTCGAGAGCCTCGGCAACCTGCTCCCGCCCGCCGACTACGACACGATCGTGCGTCAGGTGCGCGAGCGCGTCTCGGGCGAGCTCGACTACGTGGCCGAGGTCCGCGTGATGGAGCGCGTGGCCGACTTCTTCGCGGGCCACCCGGCGATCCTGGTGCCGCGCACGCTGCCCGAGCTGTGCGGCGAGCGCGTGATCACCAGCGAGTTCGTCCAGGGCTCGAAGATCACGCGCGCGCTCGACGAGCAGGCCGCGCGCCGCGACGCGGGGGACGCGGCCGCCGGCGAGCGGCTATCGCGTGTGCTGGGCCTGGTGCTCGAGGCCTACTCGCGTCAGATCCTCGAGGCCGGCGTGTTCCAGGCCGATCCGCACCCCGGGAATCTGCTGGTCACACCGGACGACCGGCTCGTGCTGCTCGACTTCGGCTGCGCCCAGGAGCTGCCGGCGGAGACGCGGCGCCGCTACGCGGCGCTTCTCGGCGCCTACCTGCGCCACGATCGCGGCGCGGTCGCCGCGCGCCTCGCCGAGCTGGGCTTCGCGACCCAGAGCGGCCGACCGGACACCCTCGAGCGCTTCGCGGACGCGATGCTCGGCGCCCTGCGCGACGCCGTCGCGCGCGGGCAGGGCGTGCCCTGGCTCGACCGCGACGCGCTGTGGCAGCAGGCGTCCGAGTGGCTCGAGCAGATCGAGGAGGACCCGGTGATCCGCATCCCCGACGAGTTCGTCATGCTCGGCCGCGTCTTCGCCGCCCTCGGTGGCCTCTTCCACCACTACCGCCCCCACCTCGACCTCGACCCGGGGACGTTCCTTGCGTAGCTTTGCGGAATCGGCGGGCTGCTAGCGCCGGCGGCGGCCCCGCCACCAGAGCAGCGGTGGCAGCACCAGGATCAGCTCGGCGCCGAGGCCGCAGGAGCTCTTCGGGGTCTCCCGCTTGCGATGCGGCTTGCCCGCGCAGTGCGGATCCGCGCCGTCCACCAGGCCGTCGTTGTCGTCGTTGACCCCGTTGCTGCAGGCCGGGTTCTCGACGTCCCAGGCCGGATCGTTGTTGCAGCCCGCGTCGGCCAGGTCGATGTCGCCGTCTCCGTCGTTGTCGAGCCCGTCGTTGCAGGCGGCGGGGGCGCTGCCGGCGTTGGTCGGGTCGGTTTCGGCGTCGAGCTCGTCCCGGTCGAGGAAGCCGTCGAGGTCGCGGTCGATGCCCATGCGCACGCCGCTTCCCGGCGGCGCGCACGTGTAGTTGAGCGTCGCGGTCGAGGCCGGGATCAGGCCCCGGAGCGCGGCGTCGGTGAGCGGCGCGTCGGCGGCGCGATCGCTCTCGAAGGTGGCCGCGACCGGATCGTACAGGTACCCGCGCGCCTCGCCGTCGACGACCGCCTTCACGATCAGGTCGCACTCGTTCGCGCCCGGGCCCAGGATCTGCGACGTGAACGAGGTGCCGGCGCGCGCGATCATCAGCCCGACCCGGCCGAGCGCCGAGCCGTCGCCGCCCGCGCTGAGGCTCACCTGCTGCCCCACGATCGGAGCCAGGTCGGAGTCGAAGGCGAGCATGAACGCCTCGATGTCGCGGCGCTGGGTGTCGCCCGCGGCGCCGTCTTCGAAGCCCACCGACGTGACGAAGAAGTCCTGGTGGGCGAACACGTCGGCGCGGAAGAAGCGGAAGACCGTGTCGACGCTGCCGTCGTGCAGGTAGCCGAACCCGCGGATCTGGTCGCCCTTGTGGCCGTTGTCGCCACCCAGGAAGAAGTCGACCCCGATCATCCCGAACATGCCGAGCTTCTGGTACAGGTTGCGCAGGTGCGGGATCTTCTGGGTCTGGGTCTCGTTCTCGAAGCTCTGCTCGCCATCCGTGCCGAAGTGACCGGCCCCCGGATTCAGCACGTGGCAGCCCTCGCAGGTGAAGCCGGCGTCGTCGATGAACGGCACGCCGTCGGAGCGGTGGCCGCCGCCGCTGTCGGGCCCGTCGTTCCCGTCGAAGAAGTCCTTGCCGAGCGACACGTTGCGGCCCGGGAGCTGGGTCGAGCTCAGCGCGTTCGAGAGGTCGCGGATCGGGTTGGGCGGCAGGGTGATCGCGAGCGCGAAGTCGGTGAAGGCCTGCATCTCGCCGGCCGACAGCTCCGCCGAGCGTCCGACCAGCCCGGGGAAGGCGACGTTGAAGTTCTTGAAGGCCTGCTCCGAGTCGAACGGGTCCGCGGGCACCGGCTCCGGCACGGCGCGGTCGCCGCGCCAGTGCATGGCGCCGTGGTTCACCATGCCGCGCAGCGTCTGCGTGGTCATCGGCCCCTTCATGGGGTGGAAGTCCTCGAGGTTCCCGGTGCCGTTGATCGGCGGGCTGAAGCCGTTCAGGTTGAACGCGGTCTCGAGCCGGATCGGGATCGGGCTCTGCGTGACCTCGTCGTCGGGGTTGCCGAGGTCCCAGGCCAGGCTGTCGAGGTCGCCGAAGATGTGGCAGCTGGCGCACGAGGCCTCGCCGTTGCTCGAGGTGAGCTGGGCGTCGTAGAGGAAGGGCCGTCCGTCCACCACGTGGTCCGGCTCGGGGTTGGGCAGGACGAAGTGCGCGTTCTCCGTGCCCGTGGCCGTATCGAGGATCGATACGCCGTTGTCGAAGCGCGTGTAGACGAACAGGCGGTTGCGCGCCTCGTCGAGCACGATGCCCCCGGGCCCCCCGCCGCTCACGTCGATGTAGTCGGCGCTCGTGAGCGTCGGGTCGAACGTGTCGGCCTCGAGCGCCGCGGTGTCGAACACCCCGATCCGGCCCGAGCCGAAGGCTGCCACGTAGAGCGTCGCGCCGTCGCCGCTCACCGCCATCTCGACCGGCGTGGCCAGGCTGTGGTCCTTGGTGCCGGGCGGCGCCGGCCGGATCGCGTAGTCGATGTGCTTGTTGAGGTGGCGCGGCAGCACCGAGGCGCCCGAGATCACCGTCACGCGCGACTCGGCCAGGTGGCCCTGCACGGTGGAGCCGCCGAACGTGCCGGGGCCCTCGAAGCGCACCTCGTTGCGGGCCTCGGTGTTCGACACGTACAGGTTCCCGTTGGACGGGTTCACGGCCATGTTGAACAGGATGGTGCCGACCCCGCTCCAGGCCGCCGTCTGCGCCAGGGTGGTCGCGTCGAACGCGAAGACGTCGAGATCGGGCAGGTCGAAGCGCACCGCCGGACTCCAGTCGCGGTCCAGCTCGTCGCGCCACTCGCCCGAGGCCGCGTCGTACTTCACGATCAGTCCCACTTCGGGCGCGGGTGCGCCGTCGTGGTCCGTCGAAGGGCCGGGGTTGCCGCCCGGCATCGTCGAGCCGTCGACGTTGCAGGTGCCGGCCCCCGCGAACCCGTTGCAGACCGCCCCTTCCGACACCGTGGTGGTGCGATTGCCCGAGTGGAACACGGCGACGTAGACGGTGTTCCCGTTCACGGCGAGCGCGCGAGGCGTGTCTCCGAAGAACGAGAGGATCCGCAACGGCGTTCCGCCCAGGGTGTTCCCGAGCGTGGTCGCGTCGAAGACCCAGACGTCGGTCCGGCCGACCCCCTGGGTGGTGAGCTGCGGGTCGCCACCGCCGGTGACCCCGACGACCGACGCGTCCATGCGGTGCTGTCCGCGGTGCGCGGTCGCGACGAAGACGCGGTCGCCCACGATCGCGATGTCGCGCGGCTCGTCGCCCACCAGCAAGGTGCGCACCACCTCGGGCTCGGAGCCGGAGAGGTCGACCACGCTCACGCTGTCGGACAGGTGGTTCACCACCCACACCTCGTCGTTGGAGCGCGCCGCCACCGCGACCGGCTCCATGCCCACGGCGACCGAGCCGGTGTGGACGAGCCCGGTGACCGAGACCTGGAAGATCTCGAGCCGGTTGTCGGGGATGTTGGTGACGAACAGCTTGTTGCCGTTCGGCGAGAGCGCGAGCGGACGCACCGGCCCGCTCTCGAAGGGGATGAACGCCGGCTGTGCGGCGGCGGGGTGCGGCAGCAAGCCCGCGAGCAGCAGCGCGGGCAGGCAGATGGCGATGGCGCGGTGGGTCGCGTGCACGTCCGGCGTCTCCCTTCACGGCGCCGGAGCGCGGTCGCTGCGCCCGGCCAACCCGCCAGCATCTCAGATCGGGACCCCGGAGATCAAGTCCCTGGGGCCGCGAGCCACCCGAGCCGCCCGTCGCGGTATCGTACGCCAGCCATGAGGCTCGACCGCCGCCGCTTCGTCCGGCTCCTCGCCGGCGCCGCCGCCCTCGCCCTGCCGGGCTGCCGCGACGACTCGCGCTACACGGCGGCGGATGCGGCGCGCCTGGAGGCGCAGCGCCGCCGCGAGCGCGCGCGCTCGGGGCGCGGTCCGTTCGGCGAGCAGCGCTACCGGGGCTACCGCGGCCTCGCCGAGCTGCCCTGGTTCGAGCTCGACGCGGACGGGACGCTGCGCTGCGTCGCCGAGGACGTGCCTCCCGCGCTCGACATCCACGCCCATCTCGGCATCTCGCTGCTGCTCGCTCCCGAGATCGACCTGCACGCCAGCACTCCCCGCGTGCGCCACATCCTCGACTGCGACGCCGAGGAGCCGGGCTGCCCGCTCGACCTCGACGTCTACATGAACACGAACTTCCGCTCCGCCGATCTGCGGGCGCTCCGCTTCGGCGCGCTGGCCCAGCTCGCGTGGGGCAATGCCGCCGCCGGCACCCATACGATTCCCAACCTGCTCGACGAGATGGACGCCAGCCGCGTCGGGAGTGCGCTGATCCTGCCGATCGCCTTCGGGCTGCCGTTCGGCGACGACCTGAACGAGCGCTGGGCGGCCGCGCTCGCTCGCGACGACGGCGGCGGCCGCCTGCTGCTCGGCGCCTCGGTCCACCCGCGCGACCCCGAGCGCGTCGCACGGCTCGAGCGCTACGCGGCGGCCGGTGCTCGCGCGGTCAAGCTGCACCCGGCCGCCCAGCGCTTCTTCCCCGACGCGCCGGAGGCGATGGACGTGTATGCCGCCTGCGCGCGGCTCCGGCTGCCGGTGGTGTTCCACGGCGGCCGCGCCGGCATCGAGCCCGAGTACACCCACCAGTTCACCCTGATGCGGCACTACGAGGGCGCCCTGCGTGCCTTCCCCGAGGTCCCGTTCGTCCTCGGCCACGCGGGCGCGCGCGACGTGGCGGACGCGATTCCGCTGGCCCGGCGCTATCCGAACGCCTGGCTCGACATCCACGGCCAGGGCGTGTCCCGGCTCGCCGAGCTGATCGACCGGGTGGGGAGCGAGCGCCTGCTGTTCGGCAGCGACTGGCCCTTCTACCACCTGGCCTCGTCGCTCGCCAAGGTGCTGCTGGCGACCGAGGGCCGCCCCGACGTCCGCCGCGCGATCCTGCACGGCAACGCCGACCGCCTGCTCGCACGCGTCTGACGGACCCCGGTATGCTGCCCGGGTGGAGACCGCACGCGCCACGCGGCGATCGGCCGCGCTCGCCGTCGCGGCGCTGGCGCTCGCGGCCTGCGCGCCGGACTCCTCCGAGGTCGTGGCGATCGGGCGCGCCACGCTCGCGTTCGACGGGCCGTCCGGCGCCGGGACGGACCGCGTCCTCCCGGACGCCTGGAGCCGGGAACGGCGCGCCCAGACGACCCGGAGCTGGTACCGCGCCGGGTTCGAGCTCGCGGAGCCCCCGGCCGAGCTGTGGGCCGTCTACCTGCCCCGCGTCGACCTCAACGCGGCGGTGTTCGTGAACGGAGCGCGCGTCGGCGACGGCGGGAGCCTGGCGCGTCCGATGGCGCGCAACCGCAACCGGCCGCTGCTGTACTCGGTGCCGCGCGCCCTGCTTCGCGTCGGCGGCAACGAGGTCACCGTCGAGCTCGGCGTCGAGCCCAGCTCGATGGGTCTGCTCGAGCCCTTCTACGTCGGTCCGCGCCGTCTCCTCGAGCCGTCGTGGCGCGTGCGCACCTTCCTGCAGGTCACGCTGATCCAGGCCACGCAGGTCGGCGCCGTCGCGGTCGCGGCGCTGATCGCGCTCTACCTGCGCCGGGATCCGACGCGCGCCTACCGCTGGTTCCTGCTGAGCATCGTCGCCTGGGTGGGCTGGGCCTGCGAGTTCTGGGTGCGCGAGGTGCCGCTGCCGGCGTGGGGCTGGGAGGCGCTCACCTCGTGCTGCCTGTACGCCGGTCTGCTGTGCCTGATGCGCGGCTTCCACCGCGCCTTCGACCGGCCGCGTCGGCGCCGGGAGCGGTTCGCGACGCTCGGCCTGGCGCTCGCGCTCGGGAGCTTCGCCGTCGCTTCCGAGGTGGACTTCACGGCGCTGCGGGTCGTCTGGGGCGCGCTGTTCACGGCGCTGGCCGGCTACCTGATCTGGTTCGTGACGCGCGCCCCGGGTCTCGGCCAGCGTCTGATGGGGCGGCAGCTGGTGCCCGGTGGCGTGTTCGGCGTCGCCGTGGCGGGACACGACATCGTGTCGGCGCTGGCAGGGCGACCCCTGCTGGGCGCCTGGCTGGTCCCCTACAACGTGCTCGGCGCCCTGCTCGTGACGGCCTGGGCGATCCTCGAGAACCTGCTCCAGAACCTGGACGAGACGCGACGGCTGACGGTCGAGCTGGAGCGGCGCGTCGGCGAGAAGCAGCGCGAGCTCGAGGCGAACCACACGCGGGTCCGAACGCTCGAACGCGAGCGCGCAGTGAGCCACGAGCGCCAGCGCATCCTGCGCGACATGCACGACGGCATGGGCGCCCAGCTCGTGTCGGCGCTGGCGATGGTGGAAGGGGGAGGGCGCGGCGCGTCGGACGTGGCCGACGCGCTGCGCGACGCACTCGACGACCTGCGGCTGGCGATCGACTCGTTGAGCCCGGTGGACGGGGACCTGCTGGCGACCCTGGGGCTGGTGCGCTCCCGTCTGGCGCCCCGGCTGGCGCGCCAGGGCATCCGCATCGACTGGCAGGTGCACGACCTGCCAGCGCTGCCGGGGTTGGGCGCCGACCAGTCCCTCCACGCACTGCGCATCGTGCAGGAGTGCCTGGCCAACATCGTGAAGCACGCCGGGGCGAGCGTCGTGGTGGTCCGCACCGGCGCGGCGCCGCGCGATGGGCGGGCGGGCGTGTTCCTCGAGATCGCCGACGACGGCCGCGGCTTCGACGCGGGCCGCCCGGCGGGCCGGGGCCTGCACCACATGCGCGAGCGCGCGAGCGCCCTGGGCGGTCGGCTCGGCATCGAAACGAGCGCGCGCGGCACCTGCGTGACGCTGTGGCTGCCGGTCTGATGCGCACGGCCTTCCGCCCCGCGTCCACGCTCGCGCGGAGGCGGCGCACGGCGCTGCTATTCTCGCTCGCCGCCAGCCGGAGGGGCCACGCGCGGACCGCGGGCATGCGATGACGTTCCTAATCTGCCTCGTCTTCTTCCTGTCCGGAGCGGCGGCTCTCCTGTTCGAGACGTTGTGGTTCCATCAGCTGGGCCTGGTCCTGGGCAACTCGGTGTGGGCCTCGAGCCTGGTGCTGGCCGGATTCATGGGCGGACTGGCGCTCGGCAACGGGCTGGCGGCGCGCTTCGGGCACCGTGTGCGCCGGCGCGTGGCGCTGTACGCCGTGCTCGAGCTGCTGATCGGCGCCGCCGGGCTTGCGCTCGTCCACGGGCTGCCGCACCTCGCCTCCGTGCTGGCGCCGTGGCTGCGTCCCCTGGAGCAGGTCCCGTGGCTGCTGGGCGGGCTGCGGCTCGCGATCGCGTTCGCGCTGCTGCTGATCCCGTCCACCGCGATGGGCGCCACGCTCCCCCTGCTGGTGGCCGCGCTGTCGCACCGCGACTCGAGCTTCGGGCGCGTGCTCGGGCGCCTGTACGGCTGGAACACGCTGGGAGCGGTGCTCGGCTCGGTCGCCGGGCACGCCTGGCTGATCGGCTGGTTCGGCGTCCGGGGCGCCACCCTCACGGCCGCGCTCGCGAACGCGGCGGCGGCTGCCGTGGCCTTCGCGGTGGCTCGCACCGGCGAGGCGCGGAGCGCGGAGACGGGGGCCTCGCC
>JASJBO010000444.1 GCA_030066475.1 Myxococcota bacterium | reverse complement strand
GCCTGGCGCGCGAATTCGGCCCGAGATCAAGGCGCGAAACCGCAGCCATAGCCGTCGCTACGGCGAGGTTTCGCAACGCAGAGCTCGGGCCGAAGGCGCGTGCCAGGCGACGGGAGGGTTCTTCAACGGGCTGCTAGGGAAAGCCTGGGCGCTGAGCCGACCCGCGTTGCTGTAGAGCACGCGCCTCCTCGCCGCCTAGAACTTCTCTCCCGCGGCGCGCCGCCTCATCATGTCCTCGATGTCGATCGAGACCGGCCCCTGCCGCGCGAGCACCGCCTCGATGCGCCCCTTCACGATCGGGTCCCACGCCGGGTGCGGGAGGATGTAGAGGTCTCCCGCCTGGATGGCGCGCATCACCTGCTCGGCCACCTCGGCCGGCGGGATGCCGCCCGCGATCATCGCCTCGCCGATGGCGCGGGCCATCGGGTCGGCGGTCGCGCGCTCCTTCGCCTCCAGCTCCTTCGGCCGGTTGCGCTCTGCGTCGAAGATCTTCGTCGCCACGAAGCCCGGGCACAGCACCGAGGCGCCGATCCGCGCGCCCCGCTCCTGCAGGTTTCGGTAGAGCCCCTCGGTCAGCGCCAGGACGCCGTGCTTGCTCACGCTGTAGGGCCCGCCCCCTGGCAGCAGCCCGGCGAGGGACGCGGTGTTCACGATGTGTCCTTCTTCGCCGTGGGCGAGCATCCCGGGCACGAACGCCTGCAGGCCGTACAGCACGCCGTAGAAGTTCACTCCCATCACCCATTCCCAGTCTTCGTCCGGGATCTCCCAGACTCCCTGGCCCTCGCCCATGCTGGCGACCCCGGCGTTGTTGACGACGACATGGACCTTCCCGAAGGCGTCGGCGGACCTCGCCGCCAGCTCGCCGACGGACTCGCGGCTGCGCGTATCCACGCCGATGCCCCGCACCGCATGGCCCTGGCCTTCCAGCTCCGCGACGGCGCCCGCGAGCGCCTCCTTCTCTACGTCCGCCAGCACCACGTTCATGCCGGCTCCGGCGAACAGGTCGGCCAGCGCCCGGCCGATTCCGCTGGCGGCACCCGTGACGACTGCGGTCTTGCCCTCGAACTCGCGCATGGAGCCTCCGCTCGGGGTGTGGGCCGCTGAGGATACCCGTCCGCGGTCACCGCCCAGGCACTTGCTCGCGGGGCCGCGGTGGCCCATGGTGGGCGCCATGAATCCTCACCCTGCGGTCTTGCGCCGCCCCTTCCTCTGGATCGCCACCCTCGGCCTGCTGCTCGGCGTGCTGACGCCGGGGCCCGCGGCCACCGCGGACGCGCCGGGCGCGAAGCGGCCCCGCTTCCAGCGGGTTGCGGCACCCGACGGCATTGGCATCCGCCGCTACAACAAGACCGAGGGCGAGCAGCCCGGCCCGAAGGACCGGGTCACCGTGCACTACCACGGCACGCTCGAGGACGGCACGGTCTTCGACAGCAGCGTCGATCGCGGGCGCCCTGCTTCCTTCCGGCTCGACGGGGTGATCCCCTGCTGGACCAAGGGCCTGACCCGGCTGCGCGTCGGTGAGAAGGCGCAGCTGACCTGTCCGCCCGCCACCGCCTACGGCCTGCGCGGGTCGCCGCCCCGGATCCCGCCGAACGCGACGCTGGTGTTCGAGGTCGAGATCATCGGCGTGGAGTAGGACGCCGCGGACTCCGGCTACGGCCCGGTGTAGGGCGGCGAGCCGGGTGCGCGGTAGCGGTCGAGCGGGCTGCGCCGGGCGTCGCTGCCGTAGTAGAGGCCGCTTCCCTCGAGCTGGCCGAAGAGCAGGTGCAGCGGGCAGACCGCCCCCTCGTCGGGCGTCTTCAGGCCCATCTCGGCGGGGCTCCGGCCGCTCGCCTCGCGACGGGGCCGGGTCATGTCGGTGTCGATGTAGCCGGGCGTGCAGGCATTGACGGCCAGGTTCGGATGCTCGCGCGCCAGCAACAGGGTGTAGGTGTTGGCGCAGGCCTTGGAGAAGCCGTAGGGGCTGCCGTCCCCGAGGCCGCGGGCGCGGAACGCAGCCGCGTCGGGCAGCGCCAGGCACTCGTCGATCAACGCCGCCAGCGCCGGCCAGTCGAGCTCCGGGTCGAGGAAGAAGCGCTGGCGCTCGGCGCTGCACCGGGCGACGAAGTTGGGGCCGGCCGCCGAGGTGACGTTGACGATGCGCCCATGCGCAGCGTCGAGCAGCGGCAGGAAGGCCTCGCAGACCCGCCGCACGCCCAGGGTGTTGACCTGGACGACCGCGGCGAGATCCCCGGAGCCCAGGCCGATGCCGGCGTTGTTCACCAGCCCGTAGAGCGGCTGCGTCTCGCCCTCGAAGCGCGCGGCGACCTGCGCCGCGGCAGCGCCGACGGACGCTTCGCTCGCCACGTCCAGCGGGAGCACCCACACGCGCTCCGCGTGCGCGGCGTCGGCCGCGACCAACGACTGCCGCGCCGCCGCGCCGCGCTGCGCGTCGCGCGCGCCCAGGAGCACGCTGGTGTCGTCGTGCTGCTCCAGGATGCCCCGCACGATCGCCAGCCCGATGCCCTTGTTGGCGCCGGTGACCAGGATTCGCCGCATCGTCGGGAACTGTACGGAAGCGCTAGGGTGCCGACGAGGTCTCGTGGAACCCGCCCACCCGGAAGCCCAGGCCAGCGACGAGGAGGAGCGGATCCCGATCCCGCGGGTCCTCACCTACAGCACGCCGCTGCTGGCGATCTTCGCGTCGAACGCGCTCGTCGGGCTCTATCTGCTCAAGTTCGCGACCGACGTGGTGCTGATCGCCCCGGCGCTGGTGGCCGCGATCCTGCTGGTGGCGCGGATCTGGGACGCGGTGAGCGATCCGCTCGCGGGCTACCTGTCCGACCGCACCCGGACGCGCTGGGGGCGGCGGCGCCCGTGGTTCGCCGCGTCGGCCCTGCCTCTCGGCCTGGCCATCTTCGCGCTCTGGTCGCCCCCGAAGAGCCTCGGGAGCGCGACCCTCGGCACCTGGTTCGCCGCCGCCGTGCTGCTCTACTACACCGCCTATACCGGCTTTCGCGTGCCCCACATGGCGATGGGCGCCGAGCTCTCGCGGGGATACCACGACCGCACCCGGGTCTTCGGCGTCATGCAGGTGGTCGAGAACATCGGCATGCTGCTCGGCGCGGGCATGCTCTTCTTGCTGGAGCGCGCCGACGATCAACGCGACTTCGCGCGGCTGCTCTCGATCGCGCTCGCCGTCGGAGCCGTGGCCCTGATCTGGCTCGCCACCGCGCGCATCCGGGAGCGCAGCGAGTTCCAGGGCCGCGGCGGCGCGAACCCCCTCTCCTCCTTCCGGGACGTGCTCTCGAACCCGCACTCGCGGCTGCTGGTCGCGATCTTCTTCATCGAGCAGCTCGGCTTCTCGGGCGCCATCGCGCTGCTCCCCTACGTCTCCGACTACGTCCTCGAGACACCCGGCAACACGGCCGTCTACGCCGGCGCCGCCCTGATCGCGATGGTGGTGAGCATCCCGCTGTGGGTGAACGTCGCCCGGCGTGTGGGCAAGCAGCAGGTCTGGCTCTTCTCCCTGCTCAGCAAGGTCGTCGTCTTCGGCTGGTTCTTCACCCTGGGGCAAGGTGACCTGGGCCTGCTGATCGCCGGCATGGCGGTGTTCGGCGTGCTGTCGGGCTGTGGCGCCGTCGTCGGCCCCTCGCTCAAGGCGGACGTGGTCGACTGGGACGAGGGCCGAACCGGCGAGCGCAAGGAAGGCGCCTACTTCGCCACCTGGAACTTCGCGCAGAAGGCGGCGGGCGGGATCGCCATCTGGATCGTGGGCAGCATGCTGGGAATCACCGGCTACGTGCCCAACGCGGTGCAGACCGACGAGGCGCTGACCGCGCTCCGCCTGCTGTACGCCGCACTGCCGGCGGTCCTCAACGCGATCGCGGCCCTGCTCGTCTTGCGCTTCCGCCTCGACGAGGCGGCGCATCGCCAGGCGCGCTCCGAGGCCGAGAGCCGCAGGGCGACCGACCCGGGGGCTTGAGATGCGGGGCAACCCCCTTGCAGAGGAGCATCGGCTGAATTATGAACTGAACTTCATGTCAGAAACGCCCACCGCCTCCGCGGCCGCGACCGACGGGCACACGACCCGCCGCCTCGAGACCCGGCGCAGGCTGCTCGAGGCGGGCATGGAGCTGTTCGCCGAGGACGGCGTTCGCTCGGTCACCAGCAGCGCGATCGCCCGCCACGCCGGGGTCGCCACCGGGACCTTCTACCTCCACTTCCCCGACAAGCACGCCCTGTTCGAGGAGCTCGTCCGGGCGGCGCTCGAGGAGATGCGCCCCCGGCTCGATCCCGACCTCACCGGGCCCCGCGCCGAGGAGGCGACGCGCCGCGACCTGGAGCGGATGGTGGACGTGGCCGAACGGCGTCGGAACCTGATCCGCGCCGTCTTCGACCGCGGCGAGAGCTCGGACCTGGCAGGCCGCATCCAGGACCGCATTGCGGGACGCCTGGAGCGTCACTACGCGCGCGTCTTCCGCGACCGCGGCGTGCCGCTTCATCCGGGTGCGGCGGCCCAGGCGCGCGCCGCGCTGCTGGTTCGCGTGATCGCGTGGTGGGTGGAGGACCCGGCGCGCGCCAGCCGCGACGAGATCATCGACATCCTGATGGAGCTGGACCCGCGACGGTCCGGGGAGGGATTCCAATGAGTGAGACCGCGACGCAGCAGAGCCAGCCGGTACGGCCCGAGTTCCGCACCCCCGAGCAGGAGCAGGCGGCGAAGGGCCGCGGCGTCGCCCCGGCGCACGAGCTCGCGCTCGAGGACGTCAACCCGTTCAACGCGCATCTGTTCCGGGAGAACCGCTGGCAGGGCTACTTCGAACGGCTGCGCCGGGAGGACCCGATCCACCTGAACGAGATCGAGACGGCGGGGCGCTACTGGTCCGTCACGAAGTACGACGACATCAAGGCCGTCAGCTCGGACTGGCAGACCTTCTCGTCGGCCCACGGCATCTCGCTGGGCTTCCGGCCCGGGACCGAGCCCAACATGTTCCAGCTGGGGACGCGTCCCCCCTTCATCTCCCAGGACCCGCCCACGCAGACCGAGCAGCGCAAGACCGTGCGGCCTGCGGTCGCCCCCCGCGCCCTGGCCAAGCTGGAGCCCCTCATCCGCGAGCGGACCTGCCGGGTGCTCGACTCCCTCCCCGAAGGCGAGGCCTTCGACTGGGTGGACACGGTGTCGATCGAACTCACCACGCTGATGCTGGCGACGCTCTTCGACTTCCCGCTGGAAGACCGCCGCATGCTGACGCGATGGTCCGACATCGTCTTCGCGATCCCCGAGCCCGGCGGCGTGGTCGAATCGATGGAGCAGAAGCGCGCGGAGCTGTTCGAGTGCCTGCAGTACTTCTCGCGGCTCTGGGACGAACGCCGCAAGGAGCCGGGCGACGACCTGATCTCGATGCTCGCGCACGGGGCGGCCACGCGGGAGATGTCCGCCGCCGAGCACCTGGGCAACGTCCTGCTGCTCATCGTGGGCGGCAACGACACCACCCGCAACAC